>JBBRVI010000077.1:0-13841 GCA_038247025.1 Acetobacterales bacterium | reverse complement strand
TGCTGATGGTGGTGCTGACGATCCTGGTCGCGATGGGCTTGCGCTGGCGTGAACAGCGTGCCCCGCAGGTGAGGGCCGCGCAGCGCCCGGGCTGGATTGCCGCGCAAAAGGCCAAGGCCAATCGCTGGGTCACGGCGGCGGCCATCGCGGCCATCGGCACCACGGTCATCCTGGGTGGCCTGCACTGGTTGAAACTGCTGCAAGGGTGAGGGAGCGTGGTGGTCAGTTACAACATCTTTCTCTTCTTTCCAGTCATCCCCGCGGCGGTGCTGCTGGCGATGCTGACGGGCATGGCCATCGCTGCCCTGCCGCTCATGTGGATCGCCTATTGGCTGCTGCCGCCCGGCTGGATGCGGGAACTGACGCCCGGCACCGTCTTTCCAGCCTGCATGCTGGTGGCGCCCGTCCTGCTGCTCTCGGGCGTGATGGGCGTCGCCCTCTCCGGCCCGCAGCGCGAGAGCGAAGCTGTCGAGAAACCCACCCTGGAACAGGTGCGCGAGCGCCAGGCGCTGTTCCGGCATCTTCTGCCCAATCGCGGCACGCCCAACGACGCGCCCAACGATGCGCCCAACCAAGCGCAGTGACCGGAGCCCCGCCATGAAAGCCGCCATCATCGTCTTCCCCGGCACCAATCGCGAGCGCGACATGGCCATCGCCCTGCGCCGCGTGAGCGCGGTCAAGCCTGCCATGCTCTGGCACCGCGACACGGAACTGCCGGCGGGGACGGATCTGGTGGTGCTGCCCGGTGGCTTCTCCTATGGCGACTATCTGCGCTGCGGTGCCATGGCCGCCCAATCGCCCATCATGGCGGCGGTGCGCGCCCATGCCGAACGCGGCGGCCATGTGCTCGGCGTGTGCAACGGCTTTCAGATGCTGTGCGAGGCGGGGCTGTTGCCGGGCGCTCTCCTGCGCAACGCCTCGCTGCGGTTTCTCGCCATGGATTGCGTGATGCGCGTCGAGCGCAGCGACACGCCCTACACGCATCATTTCCAGCGTGGCCAGACGTTCCAGGCCACCATGGCGCATGGCGACGGCAATTACTTTTGCGATCCCGAAACCTTGGCCATGCTGGAAGGCGAGGGCCGCGTGGTGCTGCGCTACGAAGGCGAGAACCGCAATGGCAGCCTGAATGCCATCGCCGGCATCTGTTCGGCGAATACGCGGGTGATGGGGCTGATGCCCCATCCGGAGAACTGCGTGGACCCATTGGTGGGCGGCACCGATGGACTGCCGCTATTTACCTCGATCGCCGAAAGCCTGGCGCCGGCGTGAACCAACCAGGCCTCAATTCGCCCGGCGGAGCTTTTCCATCTCTTCCTTGAGTTGCAGCTTTTCGCGCTTCAGCCTGGCAAGGGCGACGTCATCGGGGCGGGGGCGGGTGCCTTCCGCGGCTATGCGGGTCTCGATCGCCGCATGGCGGGTTTCCAAAGCGCGGATCCTTGGGGCGTGCAACATTCAGCGGCATCCTCTTTTCGAGTTCACCCCGGGCGGGAACGCCCTGGGCGTCACCTGATCACGCGGCCTGTTGCGACCGCGCCCAAGCATGCTATCCCCATTGCGGCGCCAAAGGGAAAGTTTCCGTTTCCATCGGCTGGCGTGACTTTCGAGCCTTCAAAAGCAGGATGGCAGACACGGATGCTCGAAGACCGCGAAGCCCTGCTTCGGCGCCTGCACGAATTGCGGAGCGAACATCGGGACCTCGATACCGTGATCGCGCGGTTGGAGATGGGCCTGGGTGACCAGTTGCAGATGCAGCGCCTCAAAAAGCGCAAGCTGAAGCTGAAGGACGAGGTCGCCTGGCTGGAAAGCCAACTGGTGCCGGACATCATTGCGTGATCCAGCCGCACCCCCTGGTGGGTGTCATCATGGGCAGCCGTTCCGATTGGGAGACGATGCGCCATGCCGACGAAACACTCACCGCGCTGGGCATTGCCCATGAGAGCCGCGTGGTTTCCGCCCATCGCACGCCGGAGCGTCTTTTCGACTATGCGCGCCAGGCCCGCGGCCGGGGCCTGAAGGTGATCATCGCCGGTGCAGGCGGTGCTGCGCATCTGCCCGGCATGGCGGCCAGCATGACGCCCCTTCCCGTCCTCGGCGTGCCGGTGGAGTCCCATGCTCTCAAAGGCATGGATTCCCTGCTCTCGATCGTGCAGATGCCCGGTGGCGTGCCTGTGGGGACCCTGGCGATTGGCCGGGCAGGCGCCATCAACGCGGCCCTCCTCGCCGCCGCCATTCTCGCACTTTCCGATTCTGGCCTGGCGGAGAGGCTGGACCAGTGGCGCGCCCGCCAGACCGAAGGCGTGCCGCATGAGCCCGTCTGAGGCTCTGCCTCCTGGCGCGACCATCGGCATCCTGGGCGGTGGCCAATTGGGGCGGATGAGCGCCATGGCTGCCGCGCGGCTGGGCTATCGCTGCCATATCTTCGCGCCCGAGGCGGATTCCCCCGCGATGCAGGTCTCGGCTGCCAGCACCATCGCCGGCTATGATGATGTGGTTGCCCTGCATCGTTTCGCTGCCGCGGTGGATGTGGTGACCTTCGAATTCGAGAATGTCCCGGCCGCCACGCTCGCCGCGCTGGAAGGCAGGGTGGCCTGCCGCCCTGGGGCGCGTGCCCTGTCAATCTGCCAGGACCGGCTCGCCGAGAAGCGGTTCCTGGTGGAAGCGGGGGTGCCCGTCGCACCCTGGCGCGCTGTTGAAACCCTCGCTGACCTCGACGTTGCCGTCGCAGAGATCGGCTTTCCCTCCGTGCTGAAGACCACGCGTCTGGGCTATGATGGACGCGGCCAAGCCGTGCTGAGGCGCCCCGAAGACGCCGCACCGGCCTTTGAGCGCCTCGCCCCAAGGCCCCTGATCCTCGAAGCTTTCGTCACCTTCACGGCGGAGATCTCGGCCATTGCGGCGCGCGGGATGGATGGTTCGGTGGCGGTGTTTGATGCGGTGGAGAACCGCCACAGGCACCACATCCTCGATCTGTCCTTTGCACCAGCTCGTTTGCCGGATCTGGCCGCTGCTGCCGCACGCGACAATGTGGCCCGGGTGGCCATTGCTCTGGAATTGATCGGCGTGGTGGCGCTGGAAATGTTCCTGTTGCCCGATGGACGTTTGCTCGGGAATGAAATGGCGCCGCGGCCGCATAATTCCGGCCACTGGACGATGGATGCGTGCGCCTGCGGCCAGTTTGAACAGCATGTGCGGGCGGTGGCTGGCTTGCCGCTTGGGCCCGTGGGACGCCATGCGGATGCGGTCATGCGCAACCTGGTGGGCCCCGAGGGGCTGGCCGCCTGGCCAGGTTTGATGGCGCTGCCAGACGTTGTGGCGCATTGGTACGGCAAGATGGAGGCCCTGCCCGGCCGCAAGCTTGGCCATGCCAATCGGTTGCTGCCATTGGGGAGCCTTTCGGGGCTGGATGATGTCAACGCTTGTGGTGGATTGTGACCCTGTGTCCCAAATGCCCAATCAGGATGTGGCCTTTGGGTCACAGCTTGGGGGAAATGCTTGGCAGGGTGGTGCATTTGCCCACGGAGTGGTGTTAGGCTCTTCGTACGCAGCGAGGAATCGCATCCGCCGGATGTGCCGCGCAGCGACCGAACAAACGATCTAGATTTTCAAGGAGAACGAGGATGAGCCTCAAGAAGGCCCTTTTGGCCGCGACCGTTCTGTCGCTGCCCCTGGCCGCACAGGCGCAACCCGTTTCGGGCCTCTATGTAGGCGCGGGCGTGGGTGCCAACTATCGCGACAGCAATGTGCGCGACGAAGTTAAGGTGAACTGGGGCTACGCGGCAGTCGGTAGCATCGGCTGGGGCTTCGGAAACGGCATCCGTGCTGAAATCGAAGGCAACTACCGCAACAACTCCGTTGATCGGGTTGCGATCGGTGGCGCTCGCGCTTTCTCTTCGGGCGGCACTATCCATCAATACGGCGTGATGGGTAATGCGTTTTATGACTTCAATCTGGGCCTGAACGTTGGCGGCGTCGGCATCACGCCCTACCTTGGCGTTGGCGCTGGCTACGTGATCAACGACTGGCGCAATGTACGTGGCAACTTCCCTGCCGGTCGCCTGCGCATTGATGATTCCTCGGGCAACTTCGCCTACCAGGGTATCGCGGGCCTTGCCTTCGGCCTCGGCAGTATCGTTCCCGGATTGTCGTTGACGGCGGAGTACCGCTTCATGGGCACGCTGGAGCCTGACCTGGACGTGAGCTTCACGAACAATGCTGGCGTTCGCACGACCGGCAAGTTTGAGGGCACAAACTACAACCACTCTGTCCTCGCTGGTCTTCGCTATGCCTTCAACACGCCTCGTCCGGCGGCCGCCGCCGCCGTTGCGGCTCCCTCTGCGGCACCGGCTCCGGCCCGTACGTTCCTGGTCTTCTTCGACTGGGACCGCGCTGACCTGACCGACCGCGCCCGCCAGATCATCGCCGAAGCGGCCACGAATGCACGCACCGTGCGCTCGACCCGCATTGAGGTGTCCGGCCACGCTGACCGCACCGGTACCGCGGTCTACAACCAGCGCCTCTCCGTCCGCCGCGCCGAAGCGGTGGCCGCCGAGCTGGTTCGCCGTGGCATCGCTCGCAACGAGATGACGATCCAGGGCTTCGGCTTTGATCGTCCGCTGGTTCCGACCGCCGTGGGCGTCCGCGAGCCGCAGAACCGCCGCGTCGAGATCGTCCTGCGCTAAGCAGGAGGTTCTCTCGCGAGACTTCGGAAGGGGCAGCTTCGGCTGCCCCTTTTTTTATGGCCGTTCGGTAAGTTAGTGTTGCCCATTTACATCATGTGGGGAGAATGCCATGCCTTCGATGGCTCCAATCGCATATTCAAGGTGCACGAAGCCCCGATATGGCTGTAACGAAAATAGACACGGCATGCACATGCCGACAACTTTTCTCTCTTGGAAGGAGAAACCGATGCTTCGAAGTTCGAAAATCACGCTCGGGCTTGCTGCGGCAGCCCTTATTGTTCCGACTCTCTCCCACGCGCAATTGCTGCCTGGCATTTACATCGGCGCCGGAGCCGGCGTTAACTTCACGCCAGAGCAAACTGTGCTGACTGATCGGCAGCTCGCCGCGCAACTGCGCGCCCTGAACATCCCAACCACGAGCTCCGGTAATACGGACCCTGGCTTCGTCGGTGTCGTGTCGGTTGGCTATGCATTC
Organism: Acetobacterales bacterium; assembly: GCA_038247025.1. Taxonomy (GTDB): domain Bacteria; phylum Pseudomonadota; class Alphaproteobacteria; order Acetobacterales; family Acetobacteraceae; genus Roseococcus. Next base: position 8,684 of record JBBRVI010000077.1, on the reverse strand, counting down.
GGCAATGGAATCCGTGCCGAGGTGGAAGGCAGCTTCCGTCAAAACGAGGCCGGATCCACCAATTCCTCCGCCTCTACCGCATCTGGCAATGGCCGGACCTGGGCCGTGATGGGCAATGCGTTTTATGATATCCGCATTCCCGCCGCCCCATGGATCATTCCCTATATCGGTGGTGGTATCGGCTACGCTTGGCGCGAAGCGGATAATCTGACTTTGGTGGATCGGGCGTCGGGCGGGACTTTCATTACATCCGGCACGCGGGGCAGCTTGGCCTATCAGGCCATCGGTGGCGCGGCCTTCCCGATCTCCTCCGTTCCTGGCCTCTCCGTGACCGCCGAGTATCGCTACTTTGCGACCACGCCTGAGTATTTCTCAACGGTTGGCAACAACACCCGTACGGGCGCTCGGGTTGTTTCTGGCGCGGTGAAATCCTCCGGCGAAAACCACTCGGTCCTGGTCGGCCTGCGCTACTCCCTGGCACGCCCCGCTCCTGCGCCCGTTGTGGCCTCTGCCTCTGCCGCTGCTGCGCCTGCACCGGCCCGTACCTTCCTGGTCTTTTTTGACTGGGACCGCGCTGACCTGACCGACCGCGCCCGCCAGATCATCGCCGAAGCGGCCACGAATGCACGCACCGTGCGCTCGACCCGCATTGAGGTGTCAGGCCACGCTGACCGCACCGGTACCGCGGTCTACAACCAGCGCCTCTCCGTCCGCCGCGCCGAAGCGGTGGCCGCCGAGCTGGTTCGCCGTGGCATCGCTCGCAACGAGATGACGATCCAGGGCTTCGGTTTTGATCGCCCGCTGGTTCCGACCGCCGTGGGCGTCCGCGAGCCGCAGAACCGCCGCGTCGAGATCGTCCTGCGCTAAGCAGGAGGCTCTCTCGCGAGACTTCGGAAGGGGCAGCTTCGGCTGCCCCTTTTTTGTTGGTGGGCGCGGCACAAAAAAAGCGGCCCGAAGACCGCTTTTCCTGAACGGAGTGTTGGCTGGCTAACGCTGCGTATTAGCTGCGGAACGAGCCGGCCGCGCCGGCGCCGCCGGACATGACGGACGTTCCAGCACTTGGTGCACTTGGCGCGAAACTGCGACCTGCGAAAGCTCCGCAGCGCTCGTGGCGGTCATTGCCGCCTGGAACAGCGGCGCCTGCTCACGGCAGAAGAAGCTCCCGCGCGCGATGCTCAACTGGGACTGCCCATTGGCCAGGTTGGTGATGTACTGGTCCACATCCTGCTGGTGGCGTGAGCCCGAGGTGCGGCGAAAATGGCCATGCACGTTACGGAAAGCGACCGCCAGATCGCCTTGATACTTCCGCACGAAAGAGTTGTAGTCATCCTGCAGCCCGCAGGAGAGCGCCGCCACCATAAGCTGGCTTTGCAGCGCTCGAATATCGAAGGCGGTCTTTTCAGACGGCTGAACGCAAACCTGCGCCAGGGCAATACTCGGCACCAGAAGGATCGCCGCCGTCGCGGACAGAACCCTCCGTGCGAGCGGGCTTTGTGCGGCAGGCTTTGGGGCCGAGGCGTGTTGTAAAGGCGACATTCAGCCCAATCTCCCGAATCAGTGGCCGGCCTGCTGCGCTAGGGGAATCCAGGCGAGGGTGTACAAGCGAACCAGAATTTAATTGGCCTTTACACGTTCGCGCGCGCAGCGCGAAGCCCGATTATGCAGCTTTGGGGCGTGGCTTAGGTAAATCTTGCAAGCGCCTGTCAAGGAAGGACAAAACTTCCTCCATCTCAGGGGCATTTGGGCGCATCCAGAAAGCCAACGTGGCGGCATACACCCCGGCCAGGGTCGCCCGGCGGGTGTACCACGAGAAATCTGCCGAGTTATCGCCTGCCGCATGCCACAGCGCCGAGGCTGTTCGTGCGAGGCAGCGCAGCCCCACCGGGGCGTTCCACGGAAGCAGAAGCTGCCCCATGGCAGCGCGCAGCGCTTCGCGATCCGGTTCGAGCAGGCGCAGCCTGATCTCGACCACGCGCCGGATGCGCTCGGGTGTCCGCAGCGCAGTGAGATCCTCATCTGCCGCCGCAGTATCCATCTGCGCATCCACCAGGGCCAGCCAGGAAGCGATGGCGCCCGTCACGCCCCGCGGAAAGGCTGAGGGCACGAGTTCAGCGCCCTCCCCGCAATCCTCAAGGGCGTGGCGCAAGGTGGCACTCGTCCAACCCTCCTGCCCAGCGCGGCGCACTGCCGCCTCAACCCAGGCCTGTTCCGTCATTCTGCTTCCTCCGGGAGGCGGGCGAGTTCCTCGTTGAAACCCAGCCGCGAGAGATCTGTCATGCGCATCAGGTAGAAGACGCCGTTCAGATGGTCATTCTCATGTTGCAGCAACCGTGCGGGCAGGCCCTGCGCCTCTCCCTCCACCGGATCGCCACGCTCGTCGAGGCCTTGCCAGGCCACCTGGTCCGCCCGTTCCACCTCCCCGCGCAGGCCGGGAATGGAGAGGCACCCCTCCCAAGCCCGTGCAGTCCTCGTGCCGATCGGGGTGATCCGCGGGTTCATCAGGATGCGCAATTCAGGCCCGTCGCGCCAGAGGAACAGGCGTAGCGGCACATGAACCTGCGGGGCTGCCAAGCCAATGCCGCCAGCATCGGCCAGTGTCTCGGCCATGTCCCGGATCAACCGCCGGATCTCTGGTGATTTTGGCGCACTTACATCCTCCGCGTGGCCGAGAAGAACCGGGTGTCCCATGCGTGCAATCTTCAGTATGGCCATATAGTGATCCTTATCATCCCCCATTTGGGGCGCATTTTCCCCAATGCGAGGGCTTCCCGCCGGCAGCTTGTGTGTGGTATGCGATCCGCACGGCCACGGAGCGGAGGATCGCACCGGGGCTATCCTCGTTTTTGGCCCTCATCGGCTCTCAGGAGATCGCCCCGCGTGCAAGTCGTCGTTCGGGATAACAATGTTGACCAGGCGCTCAAAGCGCTCAAGAAGAAGTTGCAGCGCGAAGGTGTGTTCCGCGAGATGAAGCTTCGCCGCCATTATGAGAAGCCCTCCGAGCGTCGCGCGCGTGAGGCGGCTGAGGCGGTGCGCCGTGCCCGCAAGGTTGAGCGCAAGCGCATCGAGCGCGAAGGCTTCTGACCCAACCCTGGCGCCGCGGCGTCAGGCTTTACGCTCAGGCCGTGGCAGCGCTCCTGCCGCGGTTTCTATTGGCCTCCAAGCTGGATGGCGAGGTTGCGTAGGGAAAGCAACGTGATCACCGTTCCCACGATGATCATCAGCGGCCGCTCCGGCAACTTCTTCGTAACCAGCGCAGCCAGCGGCGCTGCCAGCACGCCCCCCAGCACCAGCCCGAGGATGACTGGCCAAAGCTCCAGGCCTATGGTCGCCACAAAGACGGCCGTGATGGCGGTGGCGACAAAAAACTCTGCTGCATTGGTGGAACCGATGGACGTCCGCGCCACGTTCCCGCGCCCTATCAGCGTCGAGGTGACGAGCGGCCCCCAGCCGCCGCCGCCAATCGCATCCAGGAATCCACCGCCAAAGCCAAGCAGCGTGACGCGCGGCGGCTTGGTTGGCGGAGGGGTCGGGCCCCGCAGAGCCCGCCATAGGATGACCAGGCCCATGATGACCAGGTAAGCGGTGACCACCAGCTTCATGATGGCCACGGGCAAGTCCGTCAGCACATAGGCGCCAAGCACCCCGCCGAGCATGCCGGGCACCGCCAGCCGCCACATCAGACGCGCCACAACATTGCCCGCCCGCCAATGCGCAAGGCCCGATGCGCCAGTGGTGAACATCTCCGCCGCGTGGACACTGGCCGAGGCCACCGACGGAGAGACCGACATCGAAAGCAGGACGGAGGTAGCTATCAGGCCATAGGCCATTCCGATGGCACCATCCACCATCTGGGCCAGGAACCCCACCAGGACAAAGAGGAGGATCTCTTCAAGCAAGGGACGCCATCCTCAAAAATCGCTGCCAGGCAGCATCCCATGCGCGCATGAAAAAGGGGAAGCGTTTTGCGCTTCCCCTTTGGCACGGATTGGCCGCGAGGCGTTACCGCTGCAGCGCCTGCACGATCTGCTGCGTCACCTTCTTCGCATCGCCGAACAGCATCATGGTGTTGGGGCGGAAGAACAGTTCATTATCAACACCGGCATAGCCGCTGGCCATGCCACGCTTGACGAAGAACACCGTCTTGGCCTTTTCCACATCCAGGATGGGCATGCCGTAGATGGCGCTGGACTTGTCGGTCTTAGCGGCTGGGTTGGTCACGTCATTGGCGCCGATCACATAGGCCACGTCGGCCTCGGCGAATTCGGGGTTGATCGCCTCCAGCTCATGCACCTCTTCGTAGGGCACATTCGCTTCGGCCAGCAGCACGTTCATGTGGCCGGGCATGCGGCCGGCCACCGGATGAATGGCGTAGGAGACCTGAACGCCTTCCTTCTTGAGCAGATCAGCCATTTCGCGCACCACCTGCTGGGCCTGCGCCACCGCCATGCCATAGCCGGGCACGATGATGATCTTCTGGGCATTCTTCATGATGAAGGCCGCATCCTCAGGCGCACCGGCCTTCACCGGCGCACGATCGCCACCGCCGCCAGCCGCCACCGCAGTGCCGCTTTCCGTACCGAAGCCGCCGAGCAGCACGTTGATGATGGAGCGGTTCATCCCCTTGCACATGATGTAGGAGAGGATGGCACCCGAGGCACCCACCAGCGCACCCGTCACGATCAGCAAAAGATTGCCGATGGTGAAGCCGATACCCGCCGCAGCCCAGCCGGAATAGCTGTTCAGCATGGACACAACCACGGGCATATCCGCCCCACCGATGGGGATGATCAGCAGGAAGCCCAGCGTGAAGGCCAGCAGCGCGATCACCCAGAACAGGAAGGGCGAACCGGTGAGCACGAACAGGAAGATCAGTAATACCAGCACCGCGCCCAGGATCGCGTTCAGCTTGTGCTGCCCGGCGAACGTGATGGGCGCACCCGACATGCGGCCATCCAGCTTCAGGAAGGCGATGACCGAGCCCGAGAAGGTCACCGCACCGATCGCCATGCCCAGCGACATCTCGATGAGGGACGCAGCCTTGATGTCACCAGGCACACCGATCCCGAAGGTCTCCGGGCTGTAGAAAGCCGCCGCCGCCACAAACACGGCGGCCAGCCCGACCAGCGAGTGGAAGGCCGCGACGAGCTGCGGCAGCGACGTCATCTGGATGCGCTGCGCCACGATCATGCCGATGGAACCGCCAATGGCGAGGCCCGAGATGATCAGCACAAAGCCGCCGAAATCCATGCCGGAGTTCAGGATGGTCGCGACGATCGCGATGCCCATCCCGGTCATGCCGTATTGGTTGCCCTGGCGGGAGGTCTCGGGCCGGGACAGCCCGCGCAGTGCCAGGATGAACAGCACGGAGGCCACGAGATAGGCGAGGGTGGAGATCGTCGCCATCGGGGTCAGCCCTTCTTCTTCTGGAACATGGCGAGCATTCGGCGCGTCACCAGAAAGCCGCCGGCGATATTCACCGCGGCCAGCGTCACGCCCAGAAAGCCGAAGAAGCGCGCGGCATCACTTTGGGCGGCCGCCGCAGCAAGGATGGCGCCTACGATAATGACGGAGGAGATGGCGTTGGTCACACCCATCAGCGGCGAATGCAGGGCCGGCGTCACGTTCCAAACGACATAGTAGCCCACGAAGCAGGCCATCAGAAAGATGGTCAGCATCAGCAGGAATGGCTCGACCACATGCACCACGGGGGCCGCGACTTCGGCTGCGCGGCGCGCGAATTCAGCGAGTTCTGCCGCGCGGAGGGCAAGTTCGGCGGCCTTTTCGGCCAGCTCGTCATGGATGCTCATTGGGGGTTTCTCCTCAGGCCGCGGGGGCGAAGTTCTTGTGAACCACTGCGCCGCCGCGCGTGAGGGTCACGCCGATGATGATGTCATCATCGGGCGAAAGCTTGGGCACCTTCGCCTCCTTGTCCCAGAAGGTGGTCAGGAAGGTGAGCAGGTTGCGGGCGTAAAGCGCGCTGGCGGCGGCGGGGATGCGGCCGGGCCAGTTGTTGAAGCCCAGCACCTTCACGCCATTCTCGGTCACGATCATCTCGCCGGGCACCGTCGCCGCGCAATTTCCGCCGGCATCGGAGGCCAAGTCCACGATGACCGAGCCAGGCTTCATGCTGGCCACCATCTCGGCCGTGACCAGGATGGGCGCGCGGCGGCCCTGCACCAGCGCCGTGCAGATGACGACATCCTGCTTGGCAATATGGGCAGCCACGACCTCGGCCTGCTTGGCGTAGAAATCGGCGGAGAGCTGCTTGGCGTAGCCGCCGGCGGTCTGGGCGGCGCGGCTCTCCTCATCCTCATAGCCCACGAAACTGGCGCCGAGGGACTTGATCTCCTCCTTGGCGGCGGGGCGCACGTCGGTGGCCGAAACCCGACCACCCAGGCGCCGCGCGGTGGCAATGGCCTGAAGCCCGGCGACGCCCGCACCCATGATGAAGGTGTTTGCGGCGGCGATGGTGCCGGCGGCCGTCATCAGCATGGGAAAGCCGCGGTCGTAGGTCGCCGCTGCCTCGATCACGGCGCGGTAGCCGGCGAGGTTCGCCTGGGAGGAGAGCACGTCCATGCTCTGTGCGCGGGTGATACGCGGCAGGAGTTCCATGGAGCAGGCCTCGATGCCGGCCTCGGCATAGGCCGCGACGGTCTCCGCATCGGCGCCGAGCGTGCCGATCAGCAGAGTGCCACGGGGCAGCTTGGCTTCGGGCCCGCGCACCGCGAAGACGATTTTCGCACCCTTCAGCGCCGCCATGGCCGTCATGGCCAGCTCAGCGCCGGCTGCCGTGTATTCGGCATCGGGGAAGCCCGAGGCATGCCCGGCCCCGGCTTCCACCGCGACTTCGAGCCCGAGGGCAATCAGCTTCTTGACCGTTTCCGGCGTGGCGGCGACGCGGCTTTCGCCGGCCTGCCTTTCCTTGAGAACCGCGAGGCGCATACTCTGCTCCGAGAGAGATAGTTTTGTTCCTTAGTCACGGTGGGCTGGGGTGCGCAAGCGGGGGCGCGCCGTTTCCCAAGGCAATTATTCGGCCATCCCAGCCAATTCAGGCAGTTTGCCCAAGATCTGGCCGGTGCCGGGCTCAGCCAGGGCGTCCCATCAGGGCCAGGCAGCTGCTGGCAGCCTCGGCGTTGGGGCGGGCGGAATCGCGATTCATGGCGCCGGAAATCACCAGGGAAGTGGCGGCGGAGCGCAGGGCATCGCTGATGGATGCACCGCCCAGGACGCCCGGCAGAGCGCGCTGGAAAAGTTGCAGGCCCATGGGCTGAAGGCCAGTGGCGCAGCGTTCGGCGGCAGCGCGGTCGGCCAGCGCGGGGGCGGAGAACACCGCGAACCCGATCAACATCATCCACACGCGCATGCCAATCCCCTGCCTGTCTGCCACCAGACTTAGCCCAGCCGGCGGCCAAGGCCCAGATGAGGCGTGGCGCGCTCGCGGCGAGAACCTGGGGTCAATTCAGTTTGATGCCGGCCGAGCGGAGAACGCTGGCGTAGCGCTCGGCGTCACGGCGCAGCAGAGCCGCCGCATCGGCCTGGGTGCCGCCGCCGGGCAGGAATCCCGCATCGCTGATCCTGGCCCGCACGGCGGGGTCGTTCAGGGCACGATTCACGCCCGCCACCCAGCGCGCGGAAATCGCCTCGGGCAGGCCGGGCGGGCCCATCACCATGTACCAGACACTCGCATCGAAGCCGGGAAAGCCTTTCTCCGCCACGGTCGGCACGTCGGGCAGCCACGACACGCGCTGAGGCATCGTCACCGCGATGGCCCGCACACGCCCAGTACGGATCAGCGGCAAATAGGTGGGCAGCGTGTCGAAGGCGATATCAATGCGACCGGCCAGGATCTCCGTCACCGCCTGGCCCGTGCCCCGGAAAGGCACATGCGTCATCGTCAGCCCCGCCTGGACCGAGAGCAGCTCCGCCGCCAGATGCTGCTGCGTCGCCACGCCAGAGGAGGAGTAGTTCAACCGCCCGGGATTGGCGCGGGCATGCGCGAGAAACCCCTCGAAATCCTGCACGGGAGAGCTGAGCGGCACGACGCCCACCAGCGGCACCGTTCCAGCCAGCACCACCGCCGTCTGGTCGCGGAAAATGTCGAAGGGCGGCGGGTTGAGCAAAGGCGGCGCCACGGCCGAGGCGCTCACCGTCGTCATCAGCATCGTATAGCCATCGGGCCGCGCCCGGCTGAGCTGGCCCACCGCCAGCGTGCCCGAGGCACCCGGCCGGTTCTCCATCGCCAGGGCCTGGCCGAATTCTTCCTGAAGTGTGGGCTGAAGCGCGCGGGAGATGATGTCAGTGCCTCCCCCAGGCGCGAAGGGAATGAGGAAGGAAATGCTGCGCGAGGGATAGGCCCGCGCTCGGGCGAGGGCAGGCGCTGCAAGCAGCAGCGGGCGGCGATGGAGCTTGAAATTTTCCCCGGTTGATTTGCCGGTCAGGCTATCGCGCTCCCGAGGCCCTCGTCCATGGCAAAGCGCAGGCCAACCGCCCGCCCTTGCCCCAGTGAAACTCCTGCACGAGCCGCCCGGCCGGCCAATGGCGGTTGAAATCCGGGCAGGGCGGCGCCTGGCGCGGCGCCTCCACCGGGGCTAAGGCAGCGGTCATCGCGCAGATGGTGAGTGCCAGGAGCAAACCCAGCCGGCTCTGTTGCATGGCGTGCCTCCTTGTGCACGCCAGAACCTTGC
>JBBRVI010000076.1:0-13915 GCA_038247025.1 Acetobacterales bacterium | reverse complement strand
TCATCATGGTGGCCTGGAAGATCACGCCACTGCCGCGCACCCATCCTGGCCCGCCGGATCTGCGCGGGTTGGCGCTGGTGGGTGGGGCGCTGGCCACAGGGATGGCGGGAATCGAGACGGTGGGCCGGGGCATCCTGCCGGACTGGTGGCCGGCGGCGCTGCTCCTGATGGGCCTCGGGCTGGGGTGGGCCGCGATCCACCATTGCCGGCGGGTGCCCAAGCCGGCACTGGACCTTTCGCTGCTGCAACTGTCGAGTTTCCGCCACGCCACCTTGGCCGGCAGCCTGTTCCGCGCGGGCGCAGGTGCCGTGCCCTTCCTGGTGCCCATGCTGTTGCAGATCGGGTTTGGCTGGGGGGCGACCGAGGCGGGTTTCGTAGCTTTCGCCACCGCCATTGGCGCTTTTGCCATGAAGCCCCTCACCCGCCCCATCCTGCGGCGCTTTGGCTTCCGGACGGTGCTGGTGGGCAATGGCGTGCTGGCGGCGGCGGGGGTGGCGATTGGCGCTGCCTTCTCCCCGGCCTGGCCGATTGCCGTGATGTTCGTGGCACTTGCCTTTGGTGGCTTGTTCCGCTCGCTCCAGTTCACCGCGCTGAACACGCTGGCCTTCGCGGATCTGCCGCGCGAGCGTCTGAGTGCGGGGACCAGCTTCTACGGCACGGCGCAGCAATTGCCGCCGGCCCTGGGGGTCGTGCTGGCAACCGCGTCCCTGGAGATCAGCAGGCACATCTCGGGCCATGCGGTGCTTTTGCCGAGTGACTTCACGGCGGCCTTCCTGATTGCCGGGCTGGCAGTCCTGGCCTCCAGCCCCTTCTTCCTGCTCTTGCCCAAAGACGCTGGCTCAGCAGTGAGCGGCAAGCGTTAACGAGGCATCACAGGCGGCCTGCCAGGCTTTCCACCTGACTCAGCGATCATCGTGGCCGATTCGATGGTGACGCCCGGCTGCGGGATCAGATGCGGACGGGAGCTTGCGGCTTGGCATTCCCCCTTCATTCGTGACTTGGCGTCGAATCGTGCATCATGCGTCAGTCTGGGAAGGAACGCCGCAGATGCGTCGCTGGTTGATCTTGATGCTGCTCCTGCTCGCGCTGCCCGCGCAGGCCTTTGACCTCCCGGGCCTCTCGCGGGACTCCGGGCAATACCGCGAGCAGATGGAGCGCCGCTTCCCCGCCGGCGGCAACCCCCAGCAACGCAGCGCCGCGGAGGCCCGCGCCACCACGGCCGAGCGCCAGAACAACTGGGCCAATGCTGCCCAGGCTTGGGAAGACCGCGCCGCACTGGGCGAGATGACCGCGCCACAATGGCTCTCCCTCGCCCGCGCACAGCTGCGCCGCACCCCGCCAGAACCCACCCGCGCGCTCCATGCCGCCTGGCAGAATTTCATGATGGTCCCCGCCGGCCCACCCGAAGTGCCCTCGCTGCTGCTGGTCGCCGAAGCGCTGGGCCGATTGGACCGCCCGGCGCAACAGATTGCCGCCCTCGAAGCGGTGGTGCAGCGCGCGCCCAATGAACCCCGCCATGCCGAGGCGCTGACCCAGGCGCGCCGGGCCGCCGGCCTCCTCGTCACGCGGGTGAACACCGAGAGCGAGGCCGAACCAGCCCGCGCCTGCCTCGCCTTCACCCTGCCCCCCGCCCGCCGGCAGGACTGGCAGCCACAGGACTGGATGCGCGCCGAGCCCGCCATCCCCGGCCTCGCCTTCACCCGGGATGGGGACAGGCTTTGCGCCATCGGCCTGCCGCATGGCCGCACCACGCGCCTCCTGTTGCGCGCCGGCCTGCCGGGTGAGGAGGGGCTGCGCCTGAACCGCGACACGGCCATCAACATCGCCATGCCCGACCGTGCGCCGCGCATGGCGTTTGACAGCCGCGCCTTCCTTTTGGCCCGCGGCCAGGAGGCGCGGGTACCACTGGCCCTCATGAACATCAGCGCGGTGCGTCTTCGCGTGATCCGCGTGGCCGAGCGCAACCTCGTGCCCCTCACCCGCGATTGGCGCCTGGGCGACCAGATGGACAGCTGGATGGCCGTCGACCTGCACGAGAATTGGGGCCGCGTCGTCTGGGAAGGCACCATCGAAGTCCCACGCAGCGAGACCAATCGCCTGCAACGCCTGACAGTTCCCGTGCCCGATGCCGTTGGGCTGGCCGGGCCTGGTCTCTACATTCTGGTCGCGCGGCCTGATGATGGGACAAGTTTTGGTGATAATCTGACCACCGCCCAGCCGCTCATCGTCACCGATCTGGGCCTGACGGTCTGGCGCGGCGAGGGAGGGCTTGCGGTCCAGGCGCGCCAATTGGGCAATTCCCAACCGGCGGGCGGGGCGCGCGTGGCACTGCTCGCGCGCAACAATGAAATCCTGGGCGAGGTGGAGACCGGCGCCGATGGCCTGGCTCGCTTCGCACCCGCCCTGCTGCGCGGCACCGGCCCCATGGCGCCCGTGGCCATCCATGCCCGCACCGGCAACGACCTTGTCGCGCTGGACCTGGAAGCCGCCGCCTTCGACCTTTCCGACAGGGGCGTTTCGGGCCGCGAGCATCCCGGGCCGCTTGACGCCTTCCTCTGGCTGGACCGTGGCATCTACCGCCCGGGCGAGACGGTGCAGGCCGTGGCCCTGCTGCGCGATGTGGCCGGCCAGCCCTCCAGCCTGCCGCTGCGCCTTCGCCTGCGCCGGCCCAATGGGCAGATCGCGGCCGAGACGGTGGTGCGCGACGGCGCGCATTGGCCCGTCACCCTGCCCTCCGGCGCGCCGGTGGGCGTGTGGAAGATCGAGGCCCTGACCGACCCGAATGCCCCCCCGGTGGGCGAGGTCTCCCTGCGCGTGGAGGCCTTCGTGCCCGAGCGCCTCGCGGTCGAGGTCGGCCCCGCCCCCGGCCCGCTGACGGCCGGTGCAGCGCTGCCAATCCCGGTCACGGCGCGCTTCCTTTATGGCGCGCCCGGCTCGGGCCTCACCGGTACGGCGGAGTACCGCCTGATCACCGAGCGCAGCCCCTTCCCGGCGCTGCAAGGGTTTCTGTTTGGCCTGGAGGATGAAGTCTTCGCCCCCGACATGATCTCGGCCGATCTGCCTGAGACGGATGCCCAGGGCCGCGCCACGCTGCAACTGCGACTGCCCCGTGTGCCCGACACCACGCGCCCGCTGCGCGCCGAGTTGACGGTACAGGTGGAGGAGCCGGGTGGCCGCGCGACCTCGACGGACCTGGCACTCGCCGTGGCCGGCGCGCCGCGCCTGATCGGCATTCGCGGCCCGCAATCGGTCAATGTGAACAGCGAAGCCGCCTTCGATCTCGTCATCGCCGACCCGCGCGGCCAGACCCTGAGCGGCGAGTTGAGTTTGCGCCTGGTGCGAGAGCGCCCCGATTGGCGGATCGTCAGGCGCTCCGGCGCGGCCCGCTATGAGACCATCTGGACCGATGAGCCGGTGGACAGCACCCCCATCCGCGTCCAGGCCGAAACCCCCGCGCGATTCCTGCGCAGCCTGCCCTTCGGCCGCTACCGGCTGGAAGCGCAGGAGATGGGCGGCATGGCCATCGCATCGGTGCGCTTCCGCTCTGGCTGGGCGGCCAGCGACTCCGCAGAAGTGCCGGACAAGGTGGATGTCGCGGCTGACCTTCAGAGCTATGCCCCCGGCCAGACAGCCACCTTGCGCATCACGCCGCCCTTCGCCGGTCGCGCCAGCATCGCCATCCTGACGGACCGGCTGGTGGCGCTGCGCGAGATCGAGGTGCCCGAAGCGGGCGCGGACATTGCGATCGAGGCCGACGCCGCCTGGGGTGCCGGCGCCTATGCCGCCGTCACCGTCTTCCGCCATGGCCAGGCGCGCGAGGCGCCGGGCCGCGCACTCGGCCTCACCTGGCTGCAGATTGACCCAGCCGCCCGCCGCCTCGAAGTCGCCATCGGTGGCGAGGAACGGGTGCGTCCCAACACCCGCGTCATGCTGCCTGTCACCGTCACGGGCGGGGCGGGGCGCATCCGGCTGACGCTCGCCGCCGTGGATGAGGGCATTCTGCGCCTGACGCGCTTCGCCACGCCTGATCCTCTCAACCATTATGCCGGCCGCCGCACACTGGGTGCCGACATCCGCGATGATTATGGCCGGCTGATCCGCCCCAGCGATGGCACCGCCGCCGTGTTGCGCCAGGGTGGCGACGAGCTGGGCGATCTGGGCGCGCTGCGGATCCCGCAGCGCAATGTCGTGCTGTTCAGCGGCGTGGTGAACGCCGATGCCGATGGCCGCGCCGAGATCACCTTCGACGTGCCGGATTTCGCCGGAGAACTGCGCCTGATGGCCGTGGCCTGGGAGGGCGCGCGGGTCGGCTCGGGCGCGCGCACGCTTCTGGTGCGCGATCCCGTCCTGGCCGAGGCCATCCTGCCGCGCTTCCTGGCACCCGGCGATGAGGCGACCATTTCCGTCCTTCTGCACAATCTGGAACTGCCGCAAGGCGAGGTGAGCGCGGTGCTGACCGCGGAAGGCGCCATCGCGCTGGCCGGCCCCAACCGCCTCGCCGCGCGGCTGGCCACAGGCGCCCGGGCGCAACCCACCGCCACGCTGCGCGCAACCGGCGCGGGCGAGGGCGTCCTGCGCATGGCCATCGCCGGCCCCGATGGTTTCACCGCGACGCGTGAGGCGCGGATCGAGGTGCGGTCCTCCCGCGCGCTGGCCTCCGTCGCCTCGCTGATCGAAATTCCGGCCGGGCAGGAGGTGCGCATCACGCCCGACTCCGCCCGCTTTACCGTGGGTTCCCGGCGCGCCACGGTCCGCCTCGGCACGCCGGTGCGCTATGACGCCGAGGGCATGCTGCGCGCGCTGGACAGCTTCCCGCTGCAATGCCTGGAACAGGTTGCCTCCCAGGCGCTCGGCCTCGCCACTGCATTGAGCGAGGCCAGCACCCCGGCCCAGGTGGTGAGGCTTCAACGCGCTGTGGATGGCGTGCTGTCCCGCCAGCGCTTCGATGGCAGTTTCGGCCTGTGGTCCGCCCAGGGCGAACCGGAATACTGGACCTCGGCTTATGCGGTGGAGGCGCTGCTGCGCGCGCGCCTCGCCGGGGCCGCCGTGCCGGACGCGGCGCTGGAAGCCGCGTTGACGGACCTCTCTGAGCGGTTGGAGGAAACCACCCCCTCCGATCCGCCCGAATACGCCGCTCAGGCCGCTCGGTTGAACGCGCTATCGCTGGCCGGGCGCCACCGGCTGGGGGCCGCGCGCCGCCTGATGGAAAGCCTGGAGCTGCTGCCCACGCCGCTGGCCCGCGCACAGCTCGGGGCTGCGTTCGCTCGTGCGGGTGATACGGAACGCGCCACCCGCGCCTTCAGCCTGGCCCTGGCCACGCCCGTCCGGCGCGACTGGCTTTACGATTATGGCAGCGCGGCGCGGGATGCACTTGCCGTCTTTGTCCTGCTGCGCGAAGCACAAGGTCCCAACGCCATGCAGGTGACGGCGCAGGGCCGTCTGCCAGGGCCGGAACTCACACCCCAACTGGCCTCCACGCAGGAGCAGGCCTGGGCGGTGATGGCCGCTGTCGTACTTGGCCGCGATGGCCGGCCGCCGCGCGCGAATTTCAATGGCGAGGCGACCACCCGCCGCGCGCTCGACGTGACCGAGGGTGGCACGCTGCGCAATCTGGGCGATGGCCCGCTGCAAGTGAGCCTGACCGTCACCGGCATCCCCAACGAGGCGCTTCCGGCGGGGCGCAACACCATGCAGATCCGCCGCCGCTTCCTGAACCTGGAAGGGATGGCGCTGAACCTCGATCAACTGCGTTCGGGCACCTCCTTCATCATGGTGCTGGAGGGGCGCGCCGAATCCGGCCAGAACCACCTCGCCATGATCAGTCAGGGGCTGCCGGCTGGCTGGGAGATCGAAGCCAGGCTGGGGCCGGGTGCTGTTTCAGGCTTTCCTGGCCTGGGTGAGTTAACGTTGGCCGATCATGTGCCGGCGCTGGATGACCGCGTCGTGGCGGCCTTCACCTTCTCCGATCAGATGCGCGAATTCCGCCTCGCCGTTCGGCTGCGTGCGGTGACGGTGGGGCGGTACGAATTGCCGGGGGCAGAGGTGTCGGACATGTACCGCCCAGCCTTCTTCGCCCGGCAGGCTGCGGGGCGGATCACCATTCTGCCGTAGGCAGCATTCCCCTTGACCGAGATCGGCCAAGCGGCGGATGGCGGCGCCACACTCGGCAGCGATGCGGCACGCGAATTGCGCGATGCGGCACGCGAATTGCAAAGCACTGGCGGAGCTACCCGCCTGCCCGCATTCGCGGCGCAGGGATGGGCACAACCCTTCCGCCGGAGCCTAAGTTTCATGCAGCGCCGCCTTCTCCTTGCCGCACCGGCCTTGCTGTTTTGTGGCAACGCCGGCGCCCAGACGCCTTGGCCGAACCGTCAGACCATCCGCTTTGTCGCGGGCTTTCCCGCGGGCGGCCTCGCTGATGCGATTGCCAGGCTTTATGCCGGCCCTCTGGGCGAGGCGCTCGGCACCAACCTCGTCGTGGAAAACCGCAGCGGCGCTTCGGGCACGCTCGGCGCCGATGTGGTGGCGAAAGCAGCGCCGGATGGTCTGACCCTCGCCGTCTCCCACGCCATTCCCTTCGGCTTTGCGCCCGGCGTGCTGCCTACGATGCCGTATGATCCGGTGGCGGATTTCACCCATCTCGTGATGCTGGCCGAAGCGCCAACCGTCACAGTCGTGCTCGGCCGTTCGCCCTTCCGCAGCATGACCGAGTTGCTGGAAGCCGCGCGCACACGGCCGGTGCGCTATGGCTCCTCCGGTGTAGGCTCGGCCGAGCACATCACGGGCGCGGTCGTCGCGCGCGCGGCGGGGGCGACGCAGCTGGACCATATTCCCTATCGCGGTACAACACCCGCCTTGCAGGATCTTCTGGGCGGGCAGATTGATGCGCTGAACGCGCCGATCACCACGCTGGTGGGTCAGTTGCGCGATGGGTCGCTGCGCATGCTGGCGACCTCATCTTCTCAGCGGGTCACGGCCTTCGCCGACGTGCCCACACTCGCGGAACTGGGCTATCCTCAGGCCACGCACACGCAATGGATCGGCATCAGTGCACCTCGCGGCCTGCCACCAGCCATTGCCGAGCGGATCATCGCCGCGGTGCCGCCCATCGCAGCCTCGACATCCGTGCAGGCACGCCTCGCCGAATTCGCGTCTGCCCCGCGCAGCCCAGCGCCCAAGGGCGCGGAATTCACGCGCTTCGTGGCGGAATTCCGCGATCATTGGGTGGCGATGGCCCGCGCGGAGGGAATTGTCGTGGGCTGAAGCTCAGCCCTCGGCGAAGGCCTGGGTTCGAACCAGGCGTGCATAAAGCCCGCCCTGCGCCATGAGTTCGGCATGGGTGCCCTGCTCGATGGCACGGCCTTCGTCCATCACCACAATGCGGTCCGCCTTCTGCACCGTGGCCAGCCGATGCGCGATGACCAGAGTGGTGCGCCCCGCGCGCAGCGTCTCCAGCGCGGCCTGCACTGCGGCCTCGTTCTCGGCGTCCAGGGCACTGGTCGCTTCGTCGAGCAGCAGCACGCGCGGATTGCGCAGCAGCGCCCGCGCCAGGCTCACGCGCTGGCGCTGCCCGCCCGAAAGCCGCCCGCCCGAGGGGCCGAGCGGCGTGTCATAGCCTTGTGGCAATGCGGCGAGGAACCCATGCGCCTGGGCCGCACGGGCGGCATCTTCCACCTGTTCGCGCGTGGCATCGGGGCGGCCGCAGGCGATATTGGCCAGGGCCGTGTCGTCGAACAGCACGGCCTCCTGCCCCACATAGGCGATGGCGTCGCGCAACGACGCGATGGTGACCGCACGCACATCGGCCCCATCCAGCGTGATGCGCCCGCCGCTGGCGTCGAACAGCCGCGGCAGCAGCGCGATGGCGGTGGATTTGCCCGCGCCCGAAGGCCCGACCAGCGCCACCGTCTCGCCCGGGGCTGCGCGGAAGCTCAGCGCCTCGATGGCGCTGGCTTGGCTGCCGGAATAGCGGAAGGCCACGCGGTCAAACACCACTTCGCCCCTTCCGGCAGGGAGCACGGCGGCATCGGGCGCCTCGGTGATTTCGCGCTTGGTGTCCATGATGGTGAAGACGCGGTGCAGTCCAGCCAGGCCCTCCTGCAGGGCCGCGTTCAGCGAACCCAGCGAACGCACCGGCCGTGCCGCGATCAGCACGGCGGCGACAAATCCCGTGAACTCGCCAATCGTGCCCATGCCGCTGGAGACGCGCCAACCCACAAAGCCCAGCACCAGCGCGACCGTCAGCCCGCCCAATACTTCGAGGATGGGGTCCAGGCGCGCGCGGGTGGAGGCGATGCGATAGAGGCTCGCGCGCAAAGCGGCGAAGGCGCTCTCGGCGCGGCGTTCCTCCTGTGCTTCCAGGCGATAACTGCGCACCACGCGCGCGCCGGCAAAGCTTTCGTTCAGCAGCGCATTCGTTTCGCCCACGCGGTCCTGCATGCCCGAGGAAGCGCGGCGAATGCGCTTGCCCAGCACAAGGATCGGCCAGACGGCGATGGGGTAGAGCAGCGCCGCACCCAGCGCCAATTGCCAATCGAGCCAGAGCATGGAGGCGACGAGGCCGATGATGGTCAGCACATCGCCCATGCCGTTCACGCTGCGCGCCAGCGCCTCGCGGATTTGCGTGGCATCCGTGGTGAAGCGGCTGGCGTGGCGGGCCGGCGCCTGCGCACTGATGGTCGCGTAGTCGGCGCGGGTCAGCGCTTGGAACAGCCCGTTCTGCAAATGCTCGATGGTGCGCAAAACCGCTGCCTGCATGGTGATCTGCTGCAAATACATGAAGCCGCCGCGCAGGGCGGTGACCAGAATGATCAGCGGCGGGAGCAGATAGATGACGCTGGTATCACCGCGCCCGAACATGTCGAAGCTCTGCTGGATGATGATGGGGTAGAGTGCGGTGATGCCGGCCAGCCCGACGGTGAACAGCACGGCCCAGGCCAGGCGATTCTTCTGTGCAGACAGGTGCTCCCGCCAGAAACGGCGGATCAGGGGGATTGAAGCGGCATCGGGCATGGCACCATCCGCTATCAGGAAGTCTCCCGATGTGCCAGTTGGCGAAGGGTTTCCAGGCAGGCGGCGTGGCTCGCCTGCGCGCCCTGCGCCAGCCACCAGTCGCGCGTGGCTGCCAGTAATGAACCGATTTGCGGGCCATGCGGCAGGCCGAGTGCCAGCGCATCGCGCCCTTGAAGGGGGAAGATAAGGCCAAGGCCATCGGGCATGCGCGCCAGCAGCTCCGAATGATCGGCCCCGCCGCGATTGGCCGCAGCGACGAGGATGATCTCGGTGGGCAGTGCAGCCTCTCCCCGCAAGCGCGCGGCAGCGGCAAAGCGGCGCAAGGCGGCGGAGCCCTGCTCGCCAGGAGCAGGCGCATCCCCAATTGAGTGCAACTGGCGCAGCCGCGCCGCCTCTTCGCCGGAAAGGCGCAGCCGCGACGCCAGCGCGGCGATATCCGTGCCCACCGGCAGCAGGATCGCGATGCGCAGCAGCACATCGCCCATCCCTCGTGCCAACGCCACATCAAGGCGCGATGGCTCCCCCGCTTCGGGCAGCACCGAATCAAGCACGCCCGTCTCTGCCATCAGACGCAGCGCCGCACGCGGATCGGGTGCGGCCATCAGGCGCTTGATCTCGCTCCAGACCCGCTCGGCCGAGAGCCGCGCGAGGCCCGGTACGGCGGCGCGGATGGCGCGCAGGGCTTCGCCGTCCGGCACATCACCACCATAGCGCGCCTGGAAGCGGAAGAAGCGCAGTGCGCGCAGGTAATCCTCGCGCAGGCGTTGATCCGCTTCGCCCACGAAGCGCACCCGCTTCGCCACGAGGTCAGCGACACCGTCAAAAGGGTCATGCAGCTCGCCATCCAGGCCCATGGACATGGCGTTGATGGTGAAATCGCGCCTGGCCGCGTCCTCCAGCCAATTGGTCGTCCATTGCACTTCGGCATGTCGGCCATCGGTGGTCACGTCGCGGCGCAAGGACGTGACTTCGATCGCGCTGCGACCGAGCATGGCGGTGACCGTGCCGTGTTTCAGCCCCGTCTCGAAGACGCGCAAGCCTGCGGTTTTCAGCTTGTCGGCGATGACCTCGGGCGGGAATGGGGCTGCCATGTCCATGTCATGCACGGGCAACCCGGCCAGTTCGTCACGCACGCAGCCGCCCACGGCGCGCGAATCGGCCAGGGCCGCGAAGACGCGCTGCGGCGCCTTGGCGCGCAGATAGGCCGGCAGGCTCACCGGGAGACGCCTTCACCACGCCGGATCTCGCCGCCCTCGAAGCGTGCGGGGACGTATTTTTCGCCCCGTTCGAAGCTGCGTGAGAGGCCGTAATAAACGCCCCCCGCCACCATGCAGAACACACCGATGGCCGCCAGCATCACGATGCGCTGGGATGGCTCGTGCCCAGGCTTGCGCCCCGCAATCCGCCACCAGGCAAGGTAGAGGAGGAAGGGGAGCGCAAAGAGAGCGAATTCCAGAAGTACAGCCATCAGCCCTCCCTGAGGCCTTGTGCGAGGTTCATCATGATGGTGGCCGTCGCCCCCCAGATGAACTGCTCGCCATGCGGCCACACCCAGTATTCGCGCATGCGCCCGTTCCACTCCCTGCTCTCGCGCCGAGGTGCCCCTGGGTCGAGCAGGATGTCGAGCGGAAATTCAAACACGCAAGCGACCTCGCCGGGATCGGGGATGAGTGTGAAGCCGGGCTCGATCAGGCCGAGGACGGGCGTGATTTCGAATCCCGTTCCCGTGACGTGGCTGGGCATGCGTCCGGCAAGCGAGGTGAGCCGAGGGTCCAGTCCCACTTCCTCATGGGCTTCGCGCAGTGCCGCCTCCTCGGGCGTTTCGCCCGCCTCGATGCGCCCGCCGGGAAAGCTCACCTGGCCGGGATGGCGTTTGAGATGGGCCGCGCGGCGCGTGAGCAGCACGCTTGGCACTTGCGCATGCAAGATCAGCGGCACCAGCACGGCGGCAGGCCTGATGGACCCACCCGACGCGGGGCCATCATCAGTGCTGATGGTGGAGAGGGTGGTCAAGAAACCCGGATGGCGCAGACGCGCAAGAAGCTGCGCCGCGTTCACTCCGCCGCGATGCCCTGTGGAACGGCCTCATCAATTGGGAAGAAG
Source organism: Acetobacterales bacterium (assembly GCA_038247025.1). Taxonomy (GTDB): domain Bacteria; phylum Pseudomonadota; class Alphaproteobacteria; order Acetobacterales; family Acetobacteraceae; genus Roseococcus. The sequence goes on along the minus strand of JBBRVI010000076.1, from coordinate 2,800 downwards.
ATCCCCTCGCTCCAGACGCCCATCAATTCGCGTCCTTGCAGCGTCTCGGTCACAGCAAGGGCCACCATCTCGTAGAATACGGCGCGGTTGATCTTCGCCTCCAGCCCCGGGCGCACCATGATGTAGGGACGGGGTTCGCGGGTGCGCGGGTCTATCTGGACGCGGATCGGGTGGCTGGCATTGGCCGGCACCACCTCGTCGCAATTGGTGCGGAAACTGAGGCACTGGCGTATGGCACCCCCGCCGCAATCGCAATCACGCCAGACCATCTCAACGGCGATAAAGGGGGCGTCCTCAACCTCGATTCGCCCGCGTTCCACGGGCGTCTCCAGCATGTAGGTGCCATCGGCCTCGCGTTGCAACACCGAGGCAAACAGGCAGACAAGCTCCTTACGGCCTATCGGGCTGCCCTTGTAGAACCAGGTGCCATCGCGCGCGATGCGCATGTCCAGGTCGCCGCACTCGTGCTTGGCGCGGGGTGTCATGCTGTGCGTGGGCCCCCCGGATGCAGACGGTGCCCCATTGCTCACGGTTTCGGCACTTCCGCGCGCCCAGGCGGGTGCCGGTGTTGCATTCGGTGCTTTGATCCGGCGATTGGGCGGCATAGGCTTCCTGGAAGTCCACCGTGCGGTCTGGCGATGTCACCCAACGCAGCATCGCCTGCCGCACCTCGTTAATATGGGAACAGCAACCACATGGGTGAAGTGGCCGACAGCAATTCGTTGATGACTGAGATCGAAACCTTGGGGGCGCGCCTGCGAAAGGCACGCGAATCCATCGGCCGCGTCATTTTCGGCCAGGAGGAGGTGGTGGACCAGGTGCTCATCACCCTGCTCTCTGGCGGCCATGTGCTGCTGGTGGGGGTGCCGGGCCTGGGCAAGACCAAGCTGGTGCAGACGCTGGGTACCGTCATGGGCCTGGGTGAGAAGCGCGTGCAGTTCACCCCCGACCTCATGCCCGCCGATATCCTGGGCTCCGAAGTGCTGGAGGAAGGGACCGATGGCAAGCGCGCCTTCCGCTTTCTCCCCGGCCCCATCTTCTGCCAGCTTCTGATGGCCGATGAGATCAACCGCGCCTCGCCGCGCACCCAATCCGCCCTGTTGCAGGCCATGCAGGAGCAAAAGGTCGCCATCGGCGGCCAGATCCTACCCCTGCCCGAGCCGTTCCACGTGCTTGCCACGCAAAACCCGATCGAGCAGGAAGGCACCTACCCCCTGCCCGAGGCCCAACTCGACCGCTTCCTGCTGGAGGTGGAGGTGGATTACCCCTCCGCCGCGGCCGAGCGCACCATGCTGCTGGCCACCACCGGCGCGAACGAAGCGCGCGCCACGCCGGCCATGACGGCGCAGGAATTGATCGCGGCCCAGCACCTCATCCGCCGCATCCCTGTGGGCGAGCAGGTGGTGGATGCCATCCTCAAGCTGGTGCGCGGCGCGCGCCCCAGCGCGGACGGGCTGGCCAGTGTGCGCAACAACCTTGCCTGGGGGCCCGGGCCGCGCGCCGCCCAGGCGCTGATGCTGGCCACACGTGCCCGCGCCGTGCTGGATGGGCGCCTCTCGCCCAGCCTGGATGACGTGCTGGCCCTGGCTGAACCCGTGCTGCGCCACCGCATGGCGCTCTCCTTCGCAGCCCGTGCCGATGGCGTGAAGCTCGCCGACGTGATCGCCGAGCTGAAGGCCAGCCTTGGCTGAGTCAGTCCTCAGCCCGGCTTTCGCCGAAGCGGCCGCGGCGAGGCTACCGCCGCTCATCGTCGCGGCCGAGCGCGTCGCTTCCACCGTGATGCATGGCGTTCATGGACGCCGCCGCTCGGGCCATGGCGATGCCTTTTGGCAGTTTAGACCCTACCTGGCTGGCGATTCCGCGTCCTCGGTGGATTGGCGGCAAAGTGCCAAGGCCGACCGCCTCTTTGTGCGCGAGACGGAGTGGGAGGCGGCGCAAACCGTGCTGCTCTGGCGCGACCCCTCGCCGTCCATGGATTGGCGCTCCAGCAAGGCACTGGAGGAGAAATCCCGCCGCGCCGATCTGCTTCTTCTGGCGTTGGCCTCGCTGCTGCTGCGGGGTGGCGAGCGGGTGCGCCTCATCCCCGGTGACCGGCGCGCCTTCATGGGCCGCGCCGCCTTGCCCGCCTTGGCCGCTGCCCTGGCACGGCCCGTCCCCGAAGGCTCGCCCGAACTGGACCTCTCCGTGCCGCGCCATGCGCGCCTGGTGATGTTCGGCGATTTCCTCCAGCCCATCCCGGAAATTCAGGCCGCATTGAGCAGCTTCGCCGCCCGCCCGATCCGCGGCCAGATGCTGCAAATCATGGACCCGGCCGAGGAAACACTCCCCTATGCCGGCCGCATCCGCTTCGACGGACTGGAAGGCGAGGCACCGCTTCTCGTGCCGCGCGTGGAGACGGTGCGCGCCCTTTATGCCGAGCGGCTGGCCGCGCATCGGGGGGCCATCGCTACCATGGCGCGGGCCGCTGGGTGGGGGTTTGCCACGCATCGGACGGATCAGCCGCCGCATATGGCGCTATTGGCGCTTTGGCAGGCTTTGGCGCCGGCATGACGGATTTGTCGCCGTTCCGAGAGGGCGCTGCCCTCTCGGGCTCTCCCGCCAGGGAACAGGTTCCCTGGACCCTTCGCACATGATCTCTTTTGCTGCGCCTTGGCTGTTGCTTGCGCTGCCGGCGCTTCCGCTGTTGTGGTGGCTGTTGCGCGTTACCCCGCCACAGCCGCGTCGGATGGATTTTCCCGCCGCCATCTTACTGCGAGACCTGCCGCTCGCCGAGGAAACCCCCGCCCGCACGCCCTGGTGG
>JBBRVI010000075.1:0-14161 GCA_038247025.1 Acetobacterales bacterium | reverse complement strand
GCGAACCTAGCGTAGCTATTGTCGACGAAAATCATCTGGCCGAGACGATCCTTCAGCTGAAAGCCGAAGATGACACTGTCCATGACGATGTCGGCCCTTGCACGGACGGTCAGTACTACGTCCTGCCCTCCCTCCACTATGCCAAGGCGCCGTCCTGCCTTGTCGGTCAGCGTCACTTCGGTTACTTTCGCCAGGCCGGAGCCAAAGCCGCTTCCGGCAAGCTGTGCCTCACGCATGTCGTTCTCGGCACTCATCGGCGAAGCCTGCTGCCCAGCCTGTGAGTGGTCTGCGTCGGCCTCCTGCTTCACTTTGTCTGGAACCAAAGTGACGGATGTTTCCGGCATGCCCAATGCTGCGGCATGCACGAAGAGCCCATAAGCGTCGGTAACCTGCTTCGCCGGGCCGATCATTCGCACGACACTGTGGTCCAGCCAGATGGCACGGGAGCAGAGACTGATGACGGCACCTGGATCATGCCCGCAGAAAAGCACGGTGCCGCGCTTCTGAAATTCACGCAGCCAGCGGAAGCATTTCTGCTGGAAATATGCGTCGCCGACCGCCAGTGCCTCATCCACGATCAGCACATCCGCATCCACGTGCGCGACCACCGCGAAAGCAAGACGCATTGCCATCCCGGACGAATAAGTTTTGACTGGTTGATCAATGAATTCGCCAATATCCGCAAAGGCGAAAATGGCGTCGAGCCGGGTAATCGTTTCTTCGCGCGTCAGGCCCAGAACGCTCGCATTGAGAAAGACGTTCTCGCGGCCGGAATATTCCGGGTTGAAGCCCGAACCAAGCTCTAGCAGGGCGGCAACGCGCCCATTCACGCTGACCTGTCCGCTGGTGGGTGTCAGCGTCCCGCATATCAGTTGCAGGAGGGTGGATTTGCCCGAACCGTTGCGCCCGATGATGCCGACCGTCTCGCCCTTGGCGACCTCGAAGGACAATTCGCGCAGTGCCCAGAATTCGCTGAAATATGGGGGCGGGTCAATGGGCCGGCCCATGGCGCGCAGCAGCGGCGCAAACAGCCGGCGCAGCCGCGGCACAACGGCCTGGCGCAGGCGGTCAGCGGGTCTGGCATAGATGCGATAGGCCTTGGACAGGCCCTCGACGCGGATCGAAACCTCAGAGGACATCGGCGAAGCCCGGCCGAAGCCGCTGAAACAGCCAGAAGGCCAGCGCCAGCGCGATCGAGGCGCAAAGCGTGTAAAGCGCTAGGCTGACAAAATCCGGCAGCCCACCGAAGACGATCACGGTGCGCGACTGTTCGACAATGGAGGTGAGGGGGTTGAGCCGCATCAGCGTGCGAAAGGCGCCCGGAACGGCATCCAGCGGATAAAAGATCGGCGTGAGAAAGAGCGTGCTGGTCACCAGCAGCGTGACGACCTGCGAGAGATCCCGCAGGAAAACGCCACAGGCTGCGAAAAACAACACCAATGCAGCGACGAAGATCAGATAGGGGGCGATCACCAGCGGCCAGAAAATGGCGGTCCAGTGCAACACACCGTTCAGCAGCAGCTGCCCCACTATCACGATCGTGACGGTGATGACGGCATTGACCAGCGAGGCGAGCACGGCGACCACGGGCAGGATTTCAATGGGAAACACCACCTTCGTGACGTAACTGGCCTGCCCCACGATGAGCAGCGGCGCACGCCCGACCGCCTCGGCGAAGATGCCGTGCACCGCCATACCTACAAGCAGCAGGATTGCGAAGTCGAAGGGCCCCGTCTGTGTACCGCCCCAGCGCGTCTGAAACACAGCACTGAATACGAACGTAAAGACAGCAGCCGTCAGTAGGGGTGTGAGCAGCATCCAGGCGACGCCCAGCGTGCTGCCCTGGAAGCGTTGCGTCACCTCGCGCCGGCTCAACCGGAAAATCAATTCGCGGTGCGCGAATACGGATCGCATGAAGCCCACGGGCGTGACGGAAGAGACTTTGATTGAAGCCATGCGACACAGGGCATGGCGCAGCCTCCCCTTGGCTGTCAACTCGGCCATTTCGACGGCGGCCGTGTGCCAGGGGCTTGTCCACCGAAGTGCAATCCGGCGGGCCTTGCGACGCAGAGCTTGGCGGCGGTGAGGCCCGTTGCCGTGGGTCCCGATGTTTGGCAAACACGCTAAGATGAGGCCAGAAAAAGATACCTGCCCCGCAGACGTGGCAGAAGTTGCGCGCGCGCTGACCCGCCGGCGCCTCGCGGCCTCGCCGATTGGGCGCGCCATGGCAATACTCTCGCCTGCGGCCGCAACGCGCCGCGCGGCAGAGGCGCTGGAGCGCGAATGGATAGGCGCAATTGGCGAGGCGCGGGAGGTGCTGGGCCGGGTTGCGGCCGCGCGCGGAGAGGATTTCGCACCAAGCTATGACGCGGACCATCTGCGCGTTTGGCACAAATCCGTGGATTTTCTGACCGACGCGCGCTTCATGTCGGCTTACCACCGCGGCATGGACAGCGGTCATGTTATTGGCCGCCCAGCCTCATCGCGCGAAGACATCCACATCGAGAGCGTATCCACATGTGCTGCTGGGCCGCCTGGCATGCACGCCGCCTGCCGGGTGATTTGGTTGAATGCGGCACCAATACCGGAATCATGTCGCTCGCCGTCTGCGAATACACGGATTTCAACGCGACGGGGAAGGATTTCTACCTCTTTGACACCTTCGCAGGTATCCCGCTGGAGCAGCTCTCAGCGCAGGAGCAGGCGCGTGGCCGCGCGCAGGAGAACACCATGTATCCCGATTGCTGGGAGATCGTGCAACGTAACTTCGCGCCCTTCCCCCGCGCCCATCTGGTGCGCGGCCGAGTGCCGGAAACTCTGGCCACGGTCGAGATTGGCAAGGTTGCGTATCTGTGCATTGACATGAACATCGCGGCCCCCGAGCGCTCGGCGCTGGCTCATTTCTGGCCGCGCCTGGTGACCGGCGCACCCGTCATCTTCGATGATTACGGCTGGACACCCTATCGAGAGCAGAAGGAGGCCCTGGATGATTTTGCGCGCAGCCAAGGCGTCGAGATCGCGACCCTGCCGACGGGACAGGGCCTGCTGATCAAGTCGTGACGAGTTCCAAGCTCACTAAGACAAATGGTGGCTGTGTAGATGCCTCGAATTGGCTCAGGCAATCAATCAGGATGGAGTGCTACCACCCAATGACAAGTGAAACAGGCCAGGAGACTGGTGCGGAAACTGGGGATCAGCGCACCAGCGCTGCCTATGATCGCGCTGTAGCCGGCCAGCACAGGCAATTTCCAAGCGCCGATGGCATGCATGAGCAGCCCCCCATCTTTGGATATTGGTCGGAAAAGTATTTGCGCGCGAAATCCAAAGATCGCGTTTCAGATGTTTCCATAGACAAGTTTTTCGCTTCGGCAATCGTGGATGCGGCCAACGCTTCTGGCATTGCCCGTGTGCTGAGCGTAGGTGCCGGCGACGCGACGCAGGAAATCTTGATCGCAAAGCAGCTCCAGCTGATGGGCCGCGAAGACATTGAGATCATCTGCGCGGACCTGACCCCCGCGCTGATTGCTGATGCCGGCGTAAAAATTGCGGCTGCAGGTCTACAAGGACGCCTGACCGCACGCTTGGTGGACCTCAACAGGAACTTCCCGACCGAACCGGTCGGCGCGGTGATGGTGATTGACGCGCTGCACCATATCCTCAACCTCGAAGGATTGTTCGAGCAGGTTGACAACGCAATCGGGCGATCTGGGAGCTTCATTTTCCGCGATGTCATCGGCCGCAACGGACACATGCGCTGGCCTGAGGTGCTGGAACCCCTGCGCGCGCTCTGGCCTCGCCTGCCGGAGCGCTTTCGCCAGCACTACATCAAGGGCACAGTTGATCTCTGGTTCGAGAATTTCGACTGCTCGGTAGAGGGCTTTGAGGGCATTCGCTCGCAAGACATCATGCCCTTACTTGCGGATCGTTTCGACTTCGATCAGTTGCTGACCTATGGCGGTCTGGTGGACGTCTTCGTTGACCGTATTTTTGGCTGGAACTTTGACCCCGAACAGGACGAGGATCGGGCTTTCATCGAAAGCCTACAAGCCGCTGAGGATTCACTGACCGCCTCGGGAGCGTTGAAGCCCACGCAGATTTACGCTGTTGCCCGACGCCGTGGGGAGGGCCGCCAGCCCCTGCTCAATGCTCAGGCCCGTTGGGCTGTGCGCGACCCGACGGCCATATTCCCACCCGCCGACTTGGCTGCCGCCGGGCTCAAAATCCCTTACGCGCTCGAACCGCTTGGTCGCCCAGAGGTCACGGCGCGGGCTGGTGCAACGCTGCGCTACGCCGAAGCTTCCCCCAGTCTCGCGTCGCTGCGCTGGGGCTGGCAACAGCCTGAAGCCACGCATGTTTGGAGCTACAGGGAAGACAGTGCCATTGCCCTTGATGTGCAGTCTGGTGTCGGCGCGCTCGTTCTTCATACCATCGGTTATGTCGCCCCTGAGTTCGGCCCTCAAACAATCACCGTGACGGCGAATGGTGCCGTCATCGGCCAAATCATGCACGCCACACCCTATGCTTACGCGATCACCCGGCTGACTTTGCCCCCGGGCACGGAGGAGGTTTTGCTGCGCTTTTTGCCTGATCAGTCAAGGCGCCCTGAGCGAGACGGCGGCGCGGATGGCCGCGCGATTGGCTTTGCGCTGGTTTCGATCGAGCCCGTGGAGTGAGCCCCACGCCCCTGGCGACATGCAACTAACCGCGGAGCCAGCCGAGTTCGATAAATTCATGATTGGCCAGGTCCACGCTCTCCAAAGACAGTTGCCATGGCGCTCGGATTTGGTAGTCGGCGACACCCACCTCGATGTCATCAGCAGGATTGCGCCATTTGATCCACTGTTTGAAGTAGATCACGGAAGCTGTCTTGGCCTCCAGCATTTCCCGGTAACGCGCGGATTGCGCGGGGCTCATCTCGTGCAGGCTTGAGATTGATATCGAGACATCCACGAAACCATCGGGCAGCAGGGCCAATTGGTTAGGGGAAAGGAAGATGATGGAGGCGGCTTCTAACTCGTCACGTACCTCGTCGAAATTGGCGAAAGGGCGGTAGCCAAAGGTCTGACGTTGCGGGAAAATACGCGAGAGGTACCATTTGGCCACCAGAATGGTCGGCGGGATGTCCACAATGATGTAGCGGCAGGGGCGCGAGTTCAAAATCACGTAAGCGAGCCTGCCATAGCCGGCCCCCAGTTCCAGATAGGTCATCAGCTGGCCGGTCGGCGGCAAGGCGCCGGTCAACTGCCGGATTTGCGAATATTCGAGCAGGGATTGCGCGAGGTCCTGAGAGATCGCCTGATCCTTATGGGCCAACCGGATGGGCTTTCCGAGCGCGGGCTCCTCCAAACGCTGGTACAGGTCGTCGCCGGCGTGGAGCGTCATCAGGTGCCAGACCAGCCCTGTGTAGAAGGCATAGAACTGCATGTAGTCCGGGTTGGAGAAGGGGCTGAAGCCGGCATAGCCCACGACCTCGTTTGCCAGATCCGGATCGGCTTTAGCATTGGTGGCAACTTCGACGGGCAGCATGGACGGGCGGTCACGGAACGCCGCCATCGGCAGTTTCACCCGGGGGTCACTGAAGTAGCCAGGTAGCCACTGCATGTAGCAATTGTTGATAGTCCGCTTAAAACCCATCAGCCTTTCGTCGGTGAGTTGCGCCACATGTTCCGCTGAAAGCTCTGTCCAGAACTTGGAAGGACGGAACACCTGGTCGCCCGAGGCTAGGTCGGCTTCGAGAAGGATCTGCTCGCTCTTCAGCGTTGAGACATTCAGGACCGCCAGCAGGGCGGCGATTCGCTTGGCGTTGGCTTCGAAGGAGAATTCTCCCCGAGCGAAGGCGAAGCCGTTCGCCGCGAGAGAGCGCCAGAGCTCATCATCGGTGTAAAGACGCACGACAGCATCGGCCAACTCCTGTGCTGTTTCCGCGAGCAGGATGTCGCGTCCGTCTTCCAATGCCATCCCCTCAGCCGCCATGCTGGTGGCAACGGTGGGCAAGCCGGCCTGCAAAGCGGTAGCAACCTTCCCCTTCAGCCCCGCGCCATAACGCAGCGGGGCAACTGAAACGCGCATGTTGTCGAGCACCGGTCCCAGTTCCTGCACGAAGCCCACCACCTCGACGCCGTCGCCGGCAAGGGCCGAAACTTCGGGTGTGACCGCACTGCCGACGACAAGGAAGCGCGCTTCGGGCAGGCGCCAGCGCACCAGAGGCCAAACCTCCTTGGCAAAGAAGATCGCAGCGTCCGCATTGGGTGGGTGCTGGTACGTACCGATAAAGATGATATCCCGTCGACCTTCCGGGCCCGGCGCGGTCAGTGTCGCCGGCACGGCCCGCGTCAGGGGCAGCAGATGTGTTTTGGCGCCCGGCGCGTCTCGGGCAAGGAGGTCTCGTTCGGCGGTGCTGTGCACGAGCGTGGAATCGGCGCTGTTCACGGAGGCCAGCTCCGTCAGCCGGGAGATCTGGGCTGCTGTGATCTGCCGTCTGTCCCCGCTCAGCTTCGCCTGGCGCTCCTCGCGCAGGAAGTGCAGGTCCACCGGGTAAAAGATGACCTTCGCCGCAGGCACCAGCTCGCGTACAATTGGCATGTAACGGTCGGCAATGTAGGCGCGGCAGAGCACCACGACGTCGAACAAACCATTGGAGACTTCCGCCTCGATGACCTCACGCACGCTGGTGGTAAAAGGGTGGTAGCGGACATCCACGCCCAGCTTTTGCAACGCTTCGGTGTGCTGACCGTCAAGTAAAAAATTACTTTCAGGGATAAAGATGACGCGATAGCCAAAATCGTTGAGGAGCGTGAGTTGGCTCTCCACCTCAATGGACCCAGCATTTTCGTCGGGCCGTGGAGTGACGGCATCCACATACAGCATGCGGCGCTGGCATGTGCGGTCGTGCGACGGACGGCCTTCTGCCTCCAGCTGGGAAAAATGAGACAGGGTTTTGCTGTTCCGCGTTTGAAGACGTGCGAGGTCCCTGGCGAAGTCGGGCGGGGACAAGGCGGTGTCAGGCTCCAGTTCGCGCCAAGGGTCGTCGGCACCTGCGATCCGTGCCCAAGGCCAGTAGAGAGGCGGGCCAAGCCGTGCGCGCTCGCGCAGACAAAGATCAGCCACCGCCACGTCGAAATGCTGCATGGCTTCGTCGAAGGGCTGCGGCTCTTGCAAGGCCTCGCGGCGCATAGCGAGGGCTCCGCAGGCAACATCGCAGCTCCGGGCGAAATGGTATTTCGGTTCTGCGCGATGGCCCAGCCGGCCATACCGCCACAATTCTGCATTGCCCGAAATAACGCCACCTGCGGCGGCGAGCATGCCATCGGCGTAAAGGATCTGTGGCGCCACCAGGGGCGCCCGGGCCAAAGCTTCTTCCAGCGCCGGTAAAATCTCCGCGCCGTACCACGCGTTGCTGCGCACCAGGAGAAGATTGGCGGCAGTCGCCCTCGCCAGTCCCGCATTGATCAAGCGGCCCGCCGTGCGCTCGCCCCCGACCTCAGCGACGATGACGCCCTTCAGGGATAAGAAAGTGTTCGAGCCGTACCCAGCTCCGGCAGGAATAACCAGGATCACTTCCACCGGTGCACCACTGGCCAGTTTTTGGGCCGTCAGCAACGCCCGGTAGGCATCCAAAAGGCCGGTATCGGCGAGGATGATGACGCTCAGCCGAGGCGCGGCAGGCATCTCGGTCAAGCAGGTCCAGGCAGTAGAGGTCAGCGCCGGGATGCTCGGCGGTCCTAGGTGCGGACCCGTGACCGTTTCAAGAGGCACCGATTGCGGGGCAGTCGGGGTTGTCGCAGGAAGGCGCCGAAGACCAAGTGCGAGGACGAGACTATTAGTCTCCAGGTAGCGTGCAGCGACCTTGCGCGATTTCAAAACGCCGAAGCGGAAGTGGATATACAGATTCGCCTTCCATAGCCGGTGCAGAAGGGGCCGGCTCAGTCGCACGCTGCGATGGGTAATAAGCCAGCGTGTCATGAACAGAAGGGGAAATATTCGCCACAAGATGAAGCGGTGGTCTGTAAGGACCGCTCGCTGATAGGAAGCCGGATCACTAGAATCCCGAATCATCAAAACTTCGGATAGTTCATTGTGCTTGCCGTGAAGCAAAGTTGCCGCCGACACTAGCCAATCCAACGCAAAGAACGACCGCGTGGGAAAGACGGTCTTGAGCGCATCGGTGCGGAACACGCCGTAATAGCGGCTATTGTCAGCAGGGTTTTCGAAAAAACGGACAGCATTGATGCCTGGCTCTTCCAGCAATGGGAAGGTCCCAACCGCCATGTGGCTTGGCGCTCCATTTACGGTAAACAGGACCCGCGACTGACTCATTACGAGGCTAGGGTCATCCTGCAGGGCGGCAATATTGCGTTCCGCAAATTGTGTGGCCCAGAGGTCATCCGCTGCTGCCCACATGAAATAGGGGGTAATGGCCTCGAACAATACGAAGCGAAAGTTCATTTGGGCACCTAAGCTCTTGGCCTGCCGCACATAATTCACGCGCAAGTCACGGGCCGCATAAGCCTCACAGATGTCCTGCGTGTTGTCGGTTGAATTGTTGTCTGAAATGATGATCCGAAAGTCGGTAAAAGTCTGCGCGAGCAGACTGTCGAGCGCAGCTCGAAGCGTTGCCGCGCCGTTGTAGACGGGCATTCCAATGGTCAGCTTTGTCATAATTCAATCCCACTCCAGTTTGGGGACCTAAGCAGAGATTCGGGCTTTGGCCAAAGTAGCATTCACGCGTTCGCGCGGGGAGCTGTGGCTTGCAAAAGTCGGACAGCCCGATGAGTGGATGTTTTATCCAACAGCGGCGAAGTTTCAGAGGATCAGGCACGAGCATGACGAAGCGAACGAGACAAACCTGCAGTCGCGGGTTGAGGCCTCTAGCAGGCCGCTTTTCGTGCGCTGGACGCGCCTCACCGGGGCATCACCCCAGCAACTCGCGCAGGTGATCCCGCACCCGCTCACCAACCTGGAGGTCCCATAGCGGGATCGGGGCGGCATGTGGCCAGCGCCCTTGCACCACCTCGGCCACCGCATCGCAAAGCGCGTGCGGCTCCAGCAGCCGGCTGCTGCCCAGGTCCAGGGTCAGTGGGCGCTCTGTGCTGTCGCGCAAGGTCAGGCAAGGGATGTCGAGGATCGTTGCCTCCTCCTGTACGCCGCCGCTGTCGCTGGCGACCAGTTGCGAGGATGCCAGCAAGGCCAGGAAGTTCAGATAGCTCAGGGGCGGCAGAGGCATGATGCCGGCCGGGAGAGCGAGGCCCAGTGTCTCCATGCGAAGCCGCAGCCGGGGATGCAGCGGCCAGGCGATGGGCAATTGACGCGCCACCTCGCCAATCACGGCGAGCCAGGCGCGCAGGCGAGGCTCGTCATCCACGTTCTCCGCCCGGTGCAGGGTGACGACACCATAGCCACCACCGCGCAAGCCCGACGGCAGCGGGCGGGCCCGCGCGCGGTCAATGTTGTGCAGAAGAGTGTCCGCCATGGCATTGCCGACCGCCCGAATCCGCCAGGGAGGGTGCCCGGCCGCCACGAGCCCCTCAGCGTCCTCCTGCGTGGATGCCCAGAGCGCGTCGCTGATCGCGTCCACGGCGCGGCGATTGATCTCCTCGGCCATGTTCCAATCGCCGCCGCGCAGCCCCGCTTCCAGATGCGCCACCGGAATGCGCATCTGCCGTGCCGCGATGGCCGCTGCCAGCGTGCCATCAACATCCCCCACGACGATGGCGAGCGCCGGGCGCTCCCGCTGCCAGGTGGCCTCGCAGGCGGTCATGATCCTGGCGCAGGTCTCGGCATGGCTTCCACCTGCTGCGTGCAGTGCCAGATGCGGCGGCGGCAGGCCAAGATCATCCAGATGCTGGCCGAACATGTCCCTGTCGTGATGCTGCCCGGTGTGCAGGATCCGCGGGGTGCAGAAGGAAGCCGCGCCGGGGGCGTGCAGGGCCCGCCAGATCGCGGCGATCTTGGGCAGGTTGGGCCGGGCCGAGACGACAAGGTGAAGGATAGGGTGTCTCATTCAGGCTCCAGCGCGATGGCTTTGCTCGGCGTCAGCCGCGCTCGATGATCGCCGCATTGCGAGGGAACGTGCGCTGTCTCACCTGCTTGCGCCAGATGGTCGCGGCTGCGGATCCATCTGGCCTGGGCGCATCGGGGTATTGCGAAGGATTGCTGGCAACACGGTTGGATCGCTTGCATCGCCGATTTCGATCGCCATGCGCTCCGCGGCATGGGTGCGCGCCGCAGGGTTGATGTCGTTGCCGACCGCACGCGCCTTCGTCAGATAGTCGGCCCACATCCACAGCGAAGATCGGTTGAAGGCGGAAATATCCAGCACGCTCGTCCGCCGTCGTCATGGGTTGGTTCCAAGGATGCGCGTGGCAGTGGCCGGTGTGATCGGCTGCAAGTTTTGTGGCGGCGTAGACCGTCAGAGGTGTCACCTCCAGCACGCGTGAAGTGACCGCCATGTCCGTCAGGTCAGCGAGGTGGGCACGAAAGCGGCTGCTGACCGACAGCATTTCATGCCGACGTTCCTTCGGGCGCATGTCGCCATACCGCACCTTGGTGTCGAGCCCCGCGACCTGATGAGCGTTGTCGAGCAGGCGGCGGCAGACATGATAGGCGATAAAGCCAGCGCTGCCGGTGACGAGAACCTCCGTGCCGCGTAAATCCGCTTGGGCAAGGAGCCTCTCAGCACTTGACGATGTTTGGCCCTGTCGCACCCGTGCGTGCGCAGACGTTGCGCGTGTCCACGACGAGCTTCGCCGCGGCCACGAGCCCGGGGTAGTCCACCGAATCATGGTCAGTCACGATCAATACAGCATCGTATTGGCTGATCGCCTCCAGGTCCCACGGCACAGAGCGCATCCCTGCGAGTTTCGGATGTTCGCGCGTGCGCATCACCTCGGCGATGTAGGGATCGTGATAATCCACTTCCGCGCCGCGCTGTTTGAGCATCTCCATCAACACAAGCGACGGACTCTCGCGAAGGTCGTCCACATTCCTCTTGTAGGCCAGCCCGAGCACCAGGATCCGGGAACCGTTGACCCCTTTTCGAGCCTGGCGGTCCAATGCCAGAGCAAGCCGATCAATGACAAACTGCGGCATCAGCGTGTTGATCTCACCGGCCAGTTCGATGAAGCGCGCCGCAACGCCGTATTCGCGCGCCTTCCAGCTCAGGTAGAACGGATCTATCGGGATGCAGTGACCGCCCAGCCCGGGGCCGGGATAGAAGGGCATATAGCCGAAAGGCTTGGTTTTGGCCGCCTCGATCACCTCCCAGACGTCAATTCCCATGGCGTCGTAAATGACCTTGAGTTCGTTCACGAGCGCGATATTGACCGAGCGAAAAATGTTCTCCGTCAACTTCACCGCCTCTGCGGTGGCCGTGGAGGAGACAGGGATCGCACGTGTCACGACGCTGCCGTAGAACTCCATGGCCAACGCCAGAGCATCGGCCCCTTCACCGCCGACGATCTTGGGGATCATCGCGGTTCCAAAGCTCGGGTTGCCCGGATCTTGCCGTTCAGGCGAGTAGGCCAGGAAAAAATCCTTGCCGCTGACGAGACCGCCGGTCTCCAGGATTGGCAGCATCAACTCCCGTGTGGTGCCGGGATAGGTGGTTGATTCGAGCACGATGAGCTGCCCGGGGCGCAGCGTCCGGGCCACAGCTTCGGTTGTCCGTTCGACATAGGACAGATCAGGCTCCCGGTGGCGGTTGAGCGGTGTCGGCACGCATATCAGGATCAGGTCGGCCTCGCCCATCCGCGCAAAATCGACTGTTGCCTCGAAGCGGCCGCTATGGCGCATTCCGCCAACCAGTTCATCGCTGAGATGATTGATGTACGACCGACCTGCATTCAACTGATCTACTTTGGCGACATCAACGTCGAAGCCGATAACGGGATAGGAGCAATTCGCGATGGTGGCTGCCAACGGCAACCCGACATAGCCCATTCCGACAATGCCAACCCGCGCGCGCCGCTTACCGATCAGATCAAGAAGTTCGCGCCCATGTTCGCTGGCTACCAATGGATGCCGTCGCCCATCTCGTTGCCTCGTCCTGCTATCTTGGTATTCATTTGCGGCTTTTGAGGCGTGTAAGTCAATCCCAGCCTGGGCTCTCGCGGTGCTCCAGCCAAGCATAATAGCGGTCTTCCTTCGCGCACGGAATAGGCGCTGAAAGTGGCGGAGGTGAAGTCCGCGAGCGCGGCTGCGGCAGCATAGCAGGGCGGGAAGATCGCGTATTTCGTCGGCCTCAGCTTGAAAGGATGGTTGGGGAAACGACGCATCCTTCCTCTCGATCCGGTGCATAAAAGCGCGCCCCCATGCGGTCGTGGTCTGATTCAGCCTGGCTGCTGGGCGGCGGGCATCAGCGGTGCCAAGCACCTGGCCTGAATATTGGTTGGTTCGCGTGATGGCGCCGGAGCCTCACGAGCACCGCAAGACCATCACCTTCAACGCCGCTGGGGATGCGCCATATCAGTCGGCCATTTTGGTGGAATTGAACTGCAATACAGCGGCGGCGTTACGGCCCAGATGACAACGCGGCGCAGCGGCCCTGGATTGCTGAGGCGATGGGGCAGGGTTGCAGGAAAACGGAAAGAGTCGCCAGCCTGCAGGCGGCCCAGGACGCCATCAACCTCCAACTCCAACACCCCTTCCAACACCGTGCCGGCATCTTCGCCTGCGTGCTTTTAGGGCGCCTCGCCGGAGGAGCCGCCGCGCTCCGCCGTGATGCGCATCAGTTCGATCGTCCCGTCACCGTCTGGATTCAGCAGTTCCTTGACAATGCCCTTGGCCGAGAGGTCCAGCACCCTGCGCTGCTCGCGTCGCTGGATCCAGGCTGGACCCTGCTGCGTCGCCGCGCTGTCGGAAAAGAACCAGCCAATCGGTATGGAGAAGATTTCAGCCAGCTTTTGCAATGACCGAATGGAAGGCGAGGAGAGCCCGCGTTCGATCTGGCTCAGCATGCCAACGGAAACTCCACTCCGCGCCGAAAGCTCCCGCAGGGTCCACCCTCGGCGCTGGCGCATGCCGCGCATGCGCTGGCCCGGCAACGCCCCTGTCGGTGGGGGGCCTGAGCCGCAGTGTTTGGCGGCGAGATTGCGATCGGGCAATGGATTTCCTCACTACGCCAAGCCTGCGCCCCCGGTCCGCCGCCGGGACTGCTTCGAGGTGGCTGAGCGCATCGGGCCCGACGGTGCCGTGATCGAAGCCTTGGACGAGGCCATTGTCACCCGGGACCTGATCCCGGCGCTTGCGTCCGGCGGCTATCAGGCGGTGGCCGTCTACCTGCTCTCCGCCTATGCCTCGCCTGTGCACGAGATGCGGCTGGAGGCGATGATCGTCGTCGCACTTCCCGGCATCCGCGTCGCTGCCAGCCATGAAGTGTCGCCCGAGTTGCGCGAGTTTGAGCCCGCCTCCACCACAGCTCTTTCGGCCTATGTGCAGCCCGTGATCGACGGCTACCTCGACCGCTTCGAGGCGACACTGGCCGGTGCGGGCTTCATCGGGCATTTCAGCGTCATGCAATCCAATGGCGGGCGCATGCAGGCCACGGCCATGCGCAGCAACGCGATCAGCGCGCTGCTCAGTGGTCCGGCGGCGGGCGTAGTCGGCGCGATCCGTGTCGGCGCGATCCGTCAGGCAGCCCGCTCTCGGCGCGGCGATCTCGTTACCTTCGACATGGGCGGCACCTCGACCGACGTCTCCCTGGTGCAGGATGGCGAGGCAGCGCTGGCCGCAGAAACCCAGGTGGATGGCCTGCCCATCCGCACCCCCGTGCTCGATATCGTGACGGTTGGCGCCGGTGGCGGCAGCCTGATCTGGGTAGATGACGGCAACATGCAGCGCGTCGGCCCGCGCAGCGCCGGCGCGCAGCCGGGCCCCGCCTGCTTTGGCCACGGCGATACCTTGCCCTCGGTCACCGACGCGCATCTAGAGCATCATCCGTTCAAAGGGAATCGTTTGAACGGATAAAGATGATCGAAAAACAACAGGCTAGAGCGAGTGGAGTGAGCCCTTTCGAACGGAACATGCTCTAGCAGCCTGTCGGACTTAACGCGCCGCCTCGGCCAGAGGTAGAGTGTGTGGCCGCTGATTCTTCCCCCTCCCTTGGATCCTGCCCTGCATGAGCAACTTCCGTCCCGTCGACCGCGACACCGGTTTCCTGCTGCCG
>JBBRVI010000074.1:0-14200 GCA_038247025.1 Acetobacterales bacterium | reverse complement strand
GCACCTCGCCTGAGCTGGCGTTGAAGCGCCTGTTGGTCGGTGGCGCGGGCCCGGTGTTCGAGTTGGCGCGGGTTTGGCGAAACGGCGAGATCGGCCGCCGCCACGCCCCCGAATTCACCATGCTGGAATGGTACAGCCCCGGCCTCTCGCTGGAGGGGCTGATGGCGGAGACGGAGGCCTTCATCCGTGCCCTCTGCCCGCCACTCGTCGCACATGAGAGCGTCACCACCGACCTCTCGCTCCCCTTCGAACGGATCACCTGCGCTGATGCTTTCTCCCGTTGGGTCGGCATTGATCTCCTCGCCAGCATCCGCGCAGATGGTACAGCAGACGCCAATGCCCTCGGTGCGCGAGCGGATGAAGGTTGGGAGGATGCGTTCTTCCGCCTCCTGCTCGATCATGTGGAGCCTCATCTCGGCCGCGAGCGGGCCAGTTTCCTGACCCACTGGCCCGCACCCCAGGCAGCGCTGGCGCGCCGCGACCCCACCGATGTTCGTGTGGCGCTGCGCTTCGAGCTTTTCGCCGGCGGGATCGAGCTCGCCAATGCCTTCGACGAACTGACCGATCCGGCGGAACAGGCCAGCCGCTTCGCACATGACGTGGCCGAGCGGGAGCGGCTTTACGGCGCGGCCGATGCCTGGCCGGTGGATACGGATTTCCTGGCTGCCCTCACACACGGCATGCCGGCGGGCAGCGGCATCGCGCTGGGCTTCGATCGCCTGGCCATGTTGGCAAGCGGGGCACGGCGCATCGAGGACGTGCTTTGGCTTGGCGGATTTCCCCATGGAAGTGGTTTGCCCTGACCGATTTCTTGGCTTGTTGATTTCCCCGAATTCAGCGGGCGGGACGGTTTCGACGCCCGATCGCTGCGATGGGAGAGCATGCGGGTTGCGCGCCGGCCTCTCGATAACGCAGGACAGAATGGCGACGCGCCGCCCGCACAGTTTTCTGTCATTGGCTTCAATCCGAGGCAGATGCTCATTCGTTGATGGCGGCGCTAAACAGATCGAAAGTTCGGATCGCGCCGGCGAGGGCCCCTGGACCGGTAACGGCCACCGGCCGGCGGTCCAACTCGGCCACGAATTCAAGCCAGATGACGTCGGTCTCCTTCGCGAAGCCGTGCAGGAACCTTGCGCCGGTAGCGGATGTGATCCCCAACCTGGAGTGGACGAGGCGGGCAAGAACGAGCGAGCCGAGCATCGAGCCCTCCATCACGTAAAGGCAGCCCAGGGCCTCTGCGTGGTCCGCCAGCGCGAAGGCCAGCTCGGTTGCGGGCGGCTCGACCCTGAGCGACGCCAAATCCTGTCGCAGCCACTCGAGCCGCGCCTGAGCGACGGCGCGCGAGCGCGGCAGCCCGGCCCAATCCGCAGCCTCAAGCGCCCGATCCGTGACGAAGTGCAGCCGCCAGAGAATGGCGAGCGCACCAGCATATTCGTGCAATGTGGCCATGCGTCGCCTGATGTCGAAGCGGCGTTCGGCCATGGCGTGAGATGAAGCGGTCTCTCGCCGAAGCAGATTGCGCAGCCCCTGGTAAGGAGAGGGGGATTCTGAGGCTGTTGCGGCTGTCATTCTGGACGTTATAGTGTTATCCGCCGGACACGCGAAGGCCTGCCCACATCGCGCAGCGGCGACCCAAGCCGGGGACGGACGCAAACCCGACCGGAGTTGATGTGAGCGACAGACCGACGAACGAACCGAACCTGACGATTTGCGATCAGGAACCCATTACATTCCTCGAACAGATCCAGGGCTTTGGCTTTCTGCTGGCCATGTCGAATGACTGGTCCATTGTCCGCGCCTCGGGAAACCTGGCCGAGATGCTGGGGCTGGAGCCGGCCAAGGCGTTCGGCAAGCGGCTGGACCGCGTCCTGGGCGCTGAAGCGGTCGGCGCGCTGCGGAAGTCCATGGCTTCGCTGACGGCACTCGGCAACCAGCGCATCTTCGGGGTCGAGCTGCTTCCGGGCCGCGGACTTTTTGACCTCAACCTGCATCTGGCGGGTGACCTGATGGTCATGGAGGGCGAGCCCGCCAATGGCGACCCCGCCGAGACCGTGGCAATGGTGCGCGCAATGATGGCGCGGCTGGCTCGGGCGACGACGGTGCAGGATTTTCACCACGATGCTGCGCGGCAATTGCGCGCACTGGTCGGCTTCGACCGGGTGATGATCTATCGCTTCCGCGCCGATGGTGCCGGCGAAGTCATCGCCGAATCCACCGATTCGGGCATGGACAGCTTCCTGGGACTGCATTACCCCGCCTCCGACATCCCCCGGCAGGCGCGCGCACTTTACTTGCGCAACCCATTCCGGATCATCGCAGATGTTGGGGCGGTCCCGGTTGACCTGCTGCCGGCCCTCGGACCCACCGTCGCGCCGCTCGACCTCTCGCTGGCGATCATGCGTTCGATCTCGCCGGTGCATATCGAGTATTTGCGCAATATGGGGGTGGGCGCGTCGCTGTCGCTTTCCATTGTGGTGGATGGTCAGCTCTGGGGCCTGATAGCTTGCCACCATATCGGCCCCAGGCTGCCCGGCTTCCCCGCTCGGACTGCGGCCGAACTCTTCGCGGCGATGTATTCGATGGGGCTGGAAAGCCGGCTGCACCAGTCCGACGCGCTTGAAGAGCAGCGCGCCCGCGAATTGGCCGACCGGCTGATGACCGCGATTGCCGGCAATGATGCGCTGCTGATGGACGCGCATTGGCTGGCCGATATGACGAACGGCATGATCGCCAGCGACGGCATCGCCATCGTCCGCGCGGACCAGGTGGCAAGCACCGGCGCCACGCCGGGCAGGGACGAGACCCTGGCCCTGGCACGCAGGTTGGACAGCGCCTCGCCCAGCCGCGTCTTCGACACCGACCACCTGGCTGGCCTGAACGCGTCGGCATCGGGTCGGGCGGCAGGGATGCTGTCCATCCCGATCTCGCGCACGCCGCGCGACTACATCCTGCTGTTCCGGCGCGAGCAACTGCAAACGCTTCGCTGGGGTGGCGATCCGACCAAGGCGCTTGAGGCCACACCGGATGGGCTGCGCCTCTCGCCGCGCAAAAGCTTCGCGGCCTTCGGCGAAACCGTCCGCGGCCACTCATTGGCGTTCTCCCCGCGCGACCGCCGCATCGGCGAAGCGGTGCGGGTGGCGATGATCGAAATCGTGCTGCGCCTGACCGAGAGCAATGTCGATGAGCGCAAGCGGGCCGGCGAGCGGCAGGATCTGCTGATCGCCGAGCTGAACCACCGGGTGCGCAACATCCTGGCACTGATCCGCAGCCTGATGAACAACACCCAGGCGGCTGAAGGCAGCGTGGAGGGCTATGTCGAATCGCTCGGCGGGCGGGTGCAGGCGCTCGCCCGGGCGCATGACCGGCTGACCCAGAAGAACTGGGCGCCTTGCCCTTTGCGGACGGTGTTCGAGGACGAGATCGCTGCACATTCCGACAGCCGCGGCCGCATCCAGTTGGAGGGCGACGAGGTGTTGCTGACAGCGCCCGCCATCTCCTCGCTGTCGCTGGTTGTGCATGAGCTGGTGACCAACGCGATCAAGTACGGCGCGCTGTCAGTCGGCGGAACGGTCCATGTGCAGGCGGTGCGGCTGCCCGGCAATGGGATGAGGCTGAGCTGGCGCGAGCGCGGTGGCCCAGCTGTGCAGGCGCCCACGCGTCGCGGCTTTGGCTCGGCGTTGATCGAGCGAATGGTGCCTTTCGACCTGCATGGCACTGCCGATCTGCGCTTCGCCGTGGGCGGCCTGGAGGCCGATTTTACGGTGCCGGAGAGCTATTTGAGCGACGAACCCGCAAGCATCGAGCGGGTAGCGCCGGCGAGGCCGAATACGGTGACGGCCGTTGATCAGCCGCTGGCCGGCCTGCAAGTGCTGCTGCTGGAGGACAGCATCATCATCGCGATAGAGGCGGAGTTCCTGCTGCGCAAGCTGGGGGCCGCCGAGGTGCGCATGGTCGGCACCATCGCCAAGGCGCAGGCGGCTGTGAAAGCTTGGCGGCCGGATTTCGCCATGCTCGATATCAGCATCGGCAATACAACCAGTCTGGACTTCGCTCTGGAACTGCGCCGGGCCGGCGTGGCGTTCATCTTCGCCTCCGGCTACGGTGAGAGAATGACGCTCGATGCTGAGCTCGGCAGCCCGATCATCGTGCAGAAACCTTATGATCTGGCCGGGCTGGCAGCCGCCATCCGTCTGACACTGGGGCTCTCACGGCTGCAAGGAAGCTCAGATTAAAGCCACTTCGTGCGGCATGTCCGCTTGGCCCGCGCAGGCAGAAGGGCCGCATCAATTGATCTCACCGCATGCAAATGAGGCGCCCAAGAGCCTATTGGCGAGAGCTTGCAGATCGGCCCTATCCCTGATGCCCGCAGCGAATTTCCATCGTCTTCAGCCTTGGGGCGCTGCCTGGCCGGCCGGCATCCATTCGGGCGGGGCTTCGCTGCCCACCTGATCCAGGATGCGCCCATAGGCTTCCGGCCGGCGGTGTGCGGCAAAGTTGAAGATGGTGCTGCGACCGAGCGCACAGTCGTCCAGGTCGCAATCAGCGGTGATCAGCTCATCGCCCCAGGAGGTGGCCTGGGCCATGATCTCGCCCTGCGGGTTCACGATGATGGAATGGCCGAACAGCTCATGCCCATCCTCCGTGCCTCCCTTGGCGGTGGCCACGCCAAAGCATGCATTCTGGTAGCAGCCGGCCCGGATGGAGAGGTGCGAATGCTCGACGCGCAAATGATGTGCCTCAAAGCCACGGTTATCCATGTTGAGCGAGGGGGTGTTGTAGCCCAGCATGACGACTTCCACTTGCTGCAAACCCATGACGCGCCAAGCCTCGGGCCAGCGCCGATCATTGCAGATCATCATGCCGATATTGGCCTGCTGCTCACCGAGCGGCGCGCGGATGACGGGGAAGCCAAGGTCGCCCACCTCGAAATAGCGCTTCTCCAGGTGCTGTACCGTCCGAACCGGATCATACTCGCGATGCCCAGGAAGGTGCACCTTGCGGTATTTCAACACCACTTCGCCCGAGGGATGCACGTAGATCGCGGTGTTGTAGCGATGCCCGTCCGGGGTTTTCTCTGCATAGCCGAGATGGAAGCCTATGCCGTATTTCCGCCCAGCCTCGAACAGGGCCGCCGTCTCGTTGGATGGCATCGCGTGCTCGTACCGATGATCGGCCTTGCTGATGTCCTCCTCATACCAGCGCGGAAAGAAGGTGGTCAGCGCCAATTCGGGGAAGACGACCACCTCCACGCCCCGACGATGCGCATGCTCCATGAGGCGCAGCATGCGCCCCACGGCCACATCGCGGCCCTCGGCCTTCTGGATGGGGCCGAGCTGGGCGGCAGCGAGGGTGACACGGCGGGGCATGGGCAGTTCCTTGAGGGTCCGCGCAGGATTGCGGCAACCGCATCATGCGGCAAGAGCGCGCGTCGGATTTTCCATCGTCAGTCGCTTACGGTTCGCGCAGGTCCCAAACACCGCGCGGCGGAGGCCAATCCAGATTTACTGGTGCGCCGCGCCATCGGGGGCCATCGCGAAACTCCTCTGTGGAGTTCCATGGCATAGATCGTCAGCGGCGGAGAATGATCCGGATCGGGGCGGGCTCAATGCCGCTCTTTCGCAAGCGACGGCGCCGCCACCAGATGGAAAGGGCCGCAATGGTGCCCGCGCCAATCACGATCGGCAACAGCAGGCCGATGAAGAATACAGCCAGGGCGACGAGCAGTAGCCCGCCCGCCGCGACTGCCACCAGGATCGCCACACCGCCCAGGCGTGCCAGAAGCACGTTCAGGCCGCTGGTTGGCGGGGCCTGCCGGAATTCGCCCTCGGGCGTCATGTCCAGCACTTCGGGCCGGGGGCGATCGTCGTTCATGACGGTGGATGTTGCGTTGCCACGCCCCGCATTCAAGCCCCGTTTGCCCAGCCGCCAAGGCCGCCCTAAAGCAGGGTCAACACGGAGAGACCCATGCCCCTGCTCGGCTGCATCGCGGATGACTTCACCGGCGCCACAGACCTCGCCAGCACGCTGGTCCGCCAGGGTATGCGGGCCGTCCAGGTGATCGGGGTTCCGGACGGGCCGCTGCCTGAGGCCGATGCCGTCATCATCGCACTCAAATCCCGCACGATTCCTGCGCAGGATGCCGTGGCGCAGTCACTCGCGGCCTGTGACGCCCTGCTGGCCGCCGGAGCGCGACAGATCCTGTTCAAATACTGCTCCACATTCGACAGCACGGAGGGGGGCAATATCGGCCCGGTCGCAGAAGCCTTGCTGAAGCGCCTGGATGGTGGCTTTGCGATCGCCTGCCCGGCTTTCCCCACCAATGGCCGCACCATCTACCAGGGCCATCTGTTCGTGGGCGCCAATTTGTTGAGTGAAAGCGGAATGGAGAACCACCCCCTGACCCCCATGCGCGACGCCAACCTGGTGCGCGTGCTGGGCCGGCAGAGCGAGGGCAGCGTGGGCCTCATTGCCTTCACCGTGGTCGAGCGCGGGGCGATAGCGATTCGTGACGAAGTGACGCGCCTGCGCGATGCCAATCGCCGCTTTGCCATCGCCGATGCGGTGACGGATGCGCATCTCATGGCGCTCGGCGAAGCCTGTGCCAAGCACGCGCTCATCACCGGCGGCTCGGGTATCGCGATGGGTCTGCCCGAGAATTTCCGCCGCGCAGGATTTCTGCCGATCCGCGAGGATGCGGGCGCCTTGCCGGAGGTAGGCGGGCTGTGCGCCGTCCTCGCCGGCTCCTGCTCGCGCGCGACGCTGGGCCAGATAGGCCTCGCGCGCGATCATGTGCCCACACTGGAACTGGATGCGCTGGCCACGCCTGATGCCCCGGCGCTCGCGGCCCAAGCGCGTGGCTGGATGGCGGGCAAGCTGGAGGCGGGGCGGCCCATCGTGATTACAGCCTCCGCCCCACCTGAGCGCGTGGCAGCACTTCAGGCAAAGCTTGGCCGGGACGCGGCGGGCGCTCTGATCGAAGAAGCCATGGCGCAGATCGCGGCCGATCTGGTTGCCGCCGGGGTGCGCCGCTTGGCGATTGCGGGTGGCGAGACCTCGGGCGCGGTGGTGCAGCGCCTGGGCGTGCGGTCCCTGCGCATCGGCGCCGAGATAGACCCGGGCGTGCCATGGACCCACGCCACGCCCGATGCCGCCCCCGATGGCATGTGGCTCGCGCTGAAGAGCGGCAACTTTGGCGCACGCGACTTCTTCCTGAAGGCCTTTGCGTGACCATGCGCGAGGAAGATCAGCGTCAATTGCTCGTCAGCCTTGGTGCATCGCTTTTTGCGCGGGGGTACAGCGTGGGCAGCGCTGGCAACATCTCCGTCCGGTTGGAGGACGGCTATCTGATGACGCCGACCAACTCCTCGCTGGGCCGGCTCGACGCTGCACGGATCAGCAAGCTCGACCGCGACTGGAAGCATGTGGGCGGTGACAGGCCGACCAAGGAGGTCTTCCTCCATCGCGCCTTCCTCGATGCGCGGCCGAATGCGGGTTCCGTGGTCCACCTGCACAGCACCTACGCGACGGCAGTCTCGTGCCTGCCTGATGCGGTGATCCCGCCGCTGACGCCCTATTTCGTGATGCGGGTGGGCCGCACTCTTCCGCTCATTCCCTATTACCGGCCAGGTGACGCGGCCATGGAGCCTGCCATCCATGCTGCCGCGCAGACGGCGCGTGCCGTACTGCTCGCCAATCACGGCCCGGTGATTTGCGGCGCCACCCTGACCGATGCGGTGAACGCCGCGGAGGAACTGGAAGAGGCCGCGAAACTTGCGCTCATGCTGCGCGCGATGAATCCTCGCCTGCTTACGCCTGGGCAGGTTGAGGACCTTCTCTCAACCTTCGGATAGGATTGCCCATGGACCGCAACGCGCCCACCGACCACCCCGTGCTTCCCGCCATCGCCGCGCGCTGGAGTCCGCGCAGCTACCTCGATACGCCAGTGCCCGATGCCGTGCTGCACAGCATCCTCGAAGCCGGGCGCTGGGCCGCTTCGGCGTATAACGAGCAGCCCTGGCAATACCTCATCACCCGCAAGGAGAATGAGCCGGAGGCCTTTGCCAAGCTGCTCGGCTGCCTTGTGTCCTTCAACCAGGGCTGGATCGGCTCGGCGCCGGTATTGATGCTGGCTTGCGCGCGGCTGAACTCGGCTGGCACTGGCAAGCCCAACCCATGGTCGCATTATGATACGGGCCAGGCGAGCAACGGTATGGCGATCCAGGCGGCTTCGATGGGGTTGCAGATGCACCAGATGGCCGGCTTTGACGCGCAAGCCGCGCGCGCGGCCTTTTCCATTCCTGAGGATGTGGCGCCGATCGCGGCTATAGTGCTGGGCATGCCTGGTCTCGCGTCCGCGTTGCCGGAGCAACTGGCGCAGCGTGAAACAGCGCCACGAACGCGCAAGCCTGCAGGTGAAATGTTCTTCTTGGGCAAGTGGGGCTGAACAGTCGCGCATGAAAAAGGCGCCATCCTTGGGATGGCGCCTCGATCATGCACTGCTTCGGAGCAGAGGCCTGGACTCAGGTCGTTGGCGTCTCGCTGGCCGGTGCAGGAGCGGCGGCGGCAGCGGCCTTCTTCGCAGCGCGCGTGGCAGCGCCCTTCTTGGCGGCTTCGGCGCGCTTTGGATCCTTCACAGGAGCAGCCTTCTTTGCAACAGGCTTGGGCACGGAGGGCTTCTTCACCGGAGCAGCCTTTTTTGCGGGTGCAGCTTTCCTGGTAGCGGCTTTCTTTGGCGCTGCCTTCTCTGCGAGGGCTGCCTTCTTGGCGGCGGCCTTTTTCGGTGCGGCGGCTTTCTTTGGCGCTGCCTTCTTTGCGGGGGCTGCCTTCTTGGCGGCGGCCTTTTTCGGTGCGGCGGCTTTCTTTGGCGCTGCCTTCTTTGCGGGGGCTGCCTTCTTGGCGGCGGCCTTCTTGGGCGCGGTGGCTTTCTTTGGCGCTGCCTTCTTTGCGGGGGCTGCCTTCTTGGCGGAAGCAGTATTCTTGGCGGTCGCAGTCTTTTTTGCGGGGGCAGTCTTCTTGGCGGTCGCAGTCTTCTTTGCGGGGGCAGCTTTCTTGGCGGCGGGCTTCTTGGCGGGCGCAGCCTTCTTTCCGGCGGGCTTCTTCGCAGCCACACGGCCACGCGCAGTTGCGGGCTTCTTCGCAGTGCGGCGAGCGCCGGCAGCAACGGCCATGGCTTGCGCTCGTGGCGTGGCGTCGGTGATTTCGGTCGTATCGGTCATGTGGTTTCTCCTTGCGCGACAGCGCATCAGATGGGTTGAAGTGTCAGTGGACTCAGGCGCGGCGGACAGCTGGATTTGTTAAAGTGCCACGATCATCTGCGGGTCAAAGTCAGGTGCATTTTCGCGCAGCCTTCCGGTATCAAGCGATGGCTGTCTGCCTTCCTCTCGCAGAGCCCAGAAATTTGTTCCGGCAAACCTCATCGAGGTTCTCCCTTCCGTTCGCCGCTCGCCCTGCTCTGCGATCCCGATGCGGTGCTGCTCGTCTCTTGCGCATGGGTGCGCTTCGGTCTGAGTGTGCAAACGAATCGCGCGTCAATGCGTGCGTGAACAACGCTATCGGAATGCGTGAGTTGTGTGTCAAACACAATCTGCTTTGGCACGCAGATTTTTCCTGAAGTGACTCGCGCGCACATCACTTCGTGAATCACAAAGCCGCCCGTGTTAACAGATGGCTTGCAACATCATCTCTGATTTCATCGTGCTTTCAGCGCGCCGAAATTGCTGAAACTGGCCGCTGCTCCGCGCCGTTATACAGCGAGAGCGGACGGATCAATCGGTTGTCAGCGCTCTGCTCGAAGACATGCGCGGCCCAGCCGGCGATGCGGCTGCACACAAAGATCGGCGTGAACATCGGGATGTCGAACCCCATCAGGAAATAGGCGGGACCTGCCGGGAAATCGAGGTTCGGATGGATGTTCTTCTCGGCCAGCATGACGCGTGCGAGCACGGCGGAGGTGTTCATCCAGCGCTTATCGCCCACCACCTCGGCCATCACCTCGGCGTATTTCTTCATCGTCGGCACGCGGCTGTCGCCATTCTTGTAGACGCGATGGCCAAAGCCCATCACCAGCGCCTTGTGGTCGAAGCGATCACGCAGCCAGGATTCGGCCACCTCGGGAGAGGGGATCTCTTTCAGCATATGCATCACCGCCTCATTGGCGCCGCCATGCAGCGGCCCCTTGAGGGCCGCGATGCCGCCCACGATCGCGCCATGAATGTCGGCCATGGTGGAAGTGACGACACGTGCGGCGAAGGTCGAGGCGTTGAAGGTGTGTTCGGCGTAGAGGATCATCGAGACGTCGAAGGCCTTGATGACCTCCTTTGCAGGAACCTCACCAAAGACCAGGTGGAAAAAATTCTCGCAGAAGGAGAGTGAGGGGTCGGGCGCGATCGGCTCCATGCCCTTCGAGAGGCGGTGCGCCGCGGCGACGGCGGTCGGTGCCTTGGCGAAGATGCGCATGGCCTTGCGGCGCTGTGCGACGTCGGAGATATCGGCCGTGTCGGGATCTTCCATCCCCATGAAGCTGATTGCCGTGCGGATCGCATCCATGGGATGCGCCCCCTTCGGGAAATCGCGCAGCACCCGCAGCAGGGCGGGGCTGAGCTCGCGATTGGCGCGTTCCTCGGCCTGGAAAGCGGCGAGGTGCGTCGCGTCGGGCAGTTCGCCGTGCCAGAGCAGGTAGGCCACCTCCTCGAAGGAGGTCTGCTCGCACAAATCCTGCACGGCATAGCCGCGATAAGTGAGCGAATTTGTCTCGGGCATCACCTTGGAGACGCTCGACTCATCGGCGTAAACGCCCACGAGCCCTTTGCGGACTTCGATCTGTTCGGCCATGGCATTCCTCACTTCGTGCAACGGGGCGGGCTCTTGTGCGGTGCAGCTTAAACCTGCCGGCCGCTCTGTCCATCGGGGCCGCGAGCAACCCGAGCGATGCTTCGAATGTTCTGCGCGATACGTGCCGCTGAAGGTGCGGTTCAAGGCAGGACGTAGATGAGCATTTTCGGGTCTATCATGAGCAAGATTTTTGGTGGCAGGGCTGCCGCCGAACCGGTCGCGGCGCAGGCCGAGGATTCGCGCATGGCCACGGCTGCACCCACAAGCCAGCCAACGCAGTCACCAGCGGCCACTCCACAGGTGGATGTCGGAGCCGTTCTCGCGGAAATGGCAGGCAAAAGCAGCCAGACCTACAACTACAAGCAATCCATCGTGGATCTGATGAAGCTTCTTGGCCTGGATAGCAGCCTCGAAGCACGCAAGGCCTTGGCAGCCGAGCTGCACTACACGGGGGACACGAGCGACAGCGCCGCCATGAACATGTGGCTTCACAAGCAGGTCATGTCGAAGCTTGCGGAAAATGGCGGAGTCGTCCCGGCCGAATTGCGCGACTGAGCTGCGGCCCAAGCCGAGGGGAGGGGTCGCCCCCCCCCGCCTCGGAGCAGGTCAGAAGATACCCGGTTTGGCTTCCAGCAGCGCGCCCTTGGGCAGCGACACATGCAGTGCATTGAGCTCGCCCGACTTCAGGCGCGCGAGATTTTGAACGACTTCGAGGAAGCGCTTGCTCTCGCGCGCGGTGATGATGCCATCCGTCAGCGTGCGGAACTTATGGATGTACTGTTCGCGCTCGAAAGGGCGTGATCCGCGGGGGTGGGCATTGGCCACGCCCAACTCATCCACCAGCCTCGTGCCGTCGCTCATCGTAATTTCCACGCGCCCGCCAAAGGCCAGCGTCTCAGGGTCGCGCGAGTGGTAGCGCTCGGTCCATTCGGGCGCCTCGCAGGTCTCGATCTTGTGCCACAGGGCCACCGTATCCTTCCGGCCAGCGCGCTTTGGTGCGTAACTTTCCACATGGTGCCAGCTCCCGTCCTGGAGGGCGACGGCAAAAATATACATGATGGAATGGTCAAGCGTCTCGCGGCTCGCCTTGGGGTCCATCTTCTGCGGGTCTTGCGCGCCCGTTCCGATCACGTAATGGGTATGATGGCTGGTGTGGATCATGATCTTCTCGATCGCGCCGAAATCCGTGATGGATTCACGCATGCGGAAGGCAAGATCAATCAACGCCTGGCTCTGATACTCGGCAGAATGCTCCTTGGTGTAGCTGTCCAGGATTGCGCGCTTGAACTCGCCCGCACCTGGCAGCGGAACAGTGTAATAGGTGGGGTCATAGACCGTCTTGCGGCCCTTGGTGTCGGCCTGCGTGCGGCCGGAAAGCACCCAAGCGATCACGCTGTCCTCACCCTCATAAATCGGGCTGGGCGCGCCTTCACCACGCATGCAGCGGTCCACGGCTTCCACAGCCAGCTTGCCGGCATGGGCCGGGGCAAAGGCCTTCCAGGAGGAAATCTCGCCCTTGCGCGACTGGCGAAAGCTGATGGAGGTGTGCAGCGCCTGCTGGACCGACTGGAATATCACCTCCTGCTTCAGGCCGAGAAGCGTGCCGATGCCGGCCGCGGACGCGGGACAAAGATGAGCGATGTGGTCCACGCGATGCTCGTGCAGGCAAATCGCGCGCACCAGATCAATGTGGATTTCATAACCGGTTGCAAGGCCGCGCAGCAGGTCGCGGCCTGAACGCTCCATGGTCTGCGCCACAGCCAGGATGGGCGGAATGTTGTCGCCGGGGTGGGAGTAGTCCGCGGCGAGGAAGGTGTCGTGCATGTCCAGTTCGCGCACCGCCGTTCCATTGGCCCAGGCCGCCCATTCCGGGCTCGCCGTGAAGTTCGCCGGCATGCCGAACACCGTGCCGCCGCCCTTCTTCGCGTGGCCCAGCGCCATGCCGCGCGCGGAAACCACGGGGCGGCGGTTGATCGCGGCAATGGCAACCGAAGCATTGTCAATCATGCGATTGATGATCATCTCGGCCACGTCCTTCTGGACGGGCGCCTTGTCGGTGGCGACGGAGGCGATTTTCCAGGCCAGTTGATCCTCACGCTTGAGCAGCGCCTTGGACGGGTGAACCTTGACGGGATGTTGCTGCATGGCGATTTCCTTCTCCTGGCCCGCTTGGCGCTCGCGAGAGGCGCGCCTAGCTTGTTCATGTGTGCCGCGCGCGCATCCTATTGATCGCGCTGCGCCGCGCAACCTGGAGGGGTTTGATGGCTTTCGATCTGGTGGTGCGCGGCACGCTCGTGCTCAGCGATGGGGTGCTCGAAAACGGCTACGTCGCGATTACCGGCGGCGTGATTGCGGCCATCGGCCAGGGCAGCCCGCCCGCCGCGCATGAGGTGGCCGACCATCGCGGGAAGCTTGTGTTTCCAGGGCTGGTGGATGGCCACATGCACACCAGCAGCAGCATCGGCTGGCCAGGGATCGAAGGCGCATCCATGACGGCCGCCGCCGGCGGTGTCACCACTTGCGTGGACATGCCCTATGACGTGCCGCGCCCGGTGGCCGACCCTGGCATTCTCGCCGAAAAGATCAAGGTCGTGAACGCAACCTCCCATGTGGACATGGCGCTGTATGGCACCATCCGCAAGGATGGCGGCGTGGACCAGATCGCCGGGTTGGTGGAGGGCGGAGTGTGTTCCTTCAAGCTTTCCACATACGAATATGACGCGGTCCGCTTCCCGCGCATCAACAATACCATAATGGTCGAAGCCTTCGCCGAAATCGCCAAGACGGGGCTGATGGTCGCCATCCACAATGAGGACCAGGAGATCGTCGAGGGCGCCATCGCCGCGGCCAAGGCCACCGGCCGGACCGATCCCATCATGCATGCCCGCACCCGTCCGCCGCTATGTGAGACCATGGCGGACCTCGCCATCTTCGAGATGGCGCTTGAGACGGGCGCGCATGTGCATATCGCGCATTCCTCGCTGGCGCGCGGGTTTGATCTTGCCGAGATTTTCCGCAAACAGGGCGGCATGACCTCCGGCGAGGCCTGCATCCAGTATCTGTGCATGACGGAGGAAGATCTCGTCCGGCTGGAAGGCTTCGGCAAATGCAACCCGCCTTTCCGGACCGCCGATGAGGTGGAGCGCATCTGGACCAGCATCGCGGAAGGCAAGGTCGCTTATGTCTCGACCGACCACGCGCCCTGGCCAAAGCAGCGCAAGGAATACAAGGGCGACATCTTCGCCTGTGGCGCGGGGCTGACGGGCCTGCAGAGCTTCGCGCCGCTGATGTTCACCCTGTTGGACAAACGCGGCCTGCCGCCCACGCTCATGGCCAACCTCTGCGCCGAGCGGCCAGCCCGTTTCCATGG
>JBBRVI010000073.1:0-14235 GCA_038247025.1 Acetobacterales bacterium | reverse complement strand
CGTCGATATTGCCGAAATTCCCCTGGCCTTCGACGAGCGTATAGCGGGCCGCAAAATCCTGCGCCTGGCGTACCAGTGCTTCGTAGATAGAGCTGTCGCCATGGGGGTGATACTTGCCCATCACATCGCCCACGATGCGCGCGCATTTCTTGAAGCCGCTGGCCGGGTCCAGCTTCAACTGGTGCATGGCCCAGAGCAGGCGGCGATGCACGGGCTTCAGCCCATCGCGCACATCGGGCAGCGAGCGCGCCATGATGGTGGACATGGCATAGGCGAGGTAGCGCTCGCTCAGCGCCTCGCCGAGGCGGGTATCGCGGATTTCGCCGCCATCCTTGGTTGCCGTGTCGTCAGCCATTTACACTCGGTCCCGTCATGGTCGTCAGGCGGTCTTGCAGCATCTCCCGCGCCGAGGGCAAAGGGCGGTGGTGATGGCCGAAGGCGTCGCGGGTGAGGAAGAAGCCTGTCAGGCGAAGTCCCGCAAGCCATTCTGGCGCATCGGAGGGCTGTGTGGCGTCGCGCAGGAAGGAGGGCAAGGGAAGCAACTTATCCGCATATGGTGCGCCAGCATCGGCAGTGACGGCCCTGCCCGAGCGGGGCGAGACCCAGACCAGCCCTTCCGTGGCCCCCGTGGCGGCGCAGCTGGTCAAGTCCAGGCCGTAGCCGAGTTCGCCCAGGAGGGTCGCCTCCCAATGGACCAGCAAGGGGATGGCGTGTTCCGGTCCGCGCGCCAATGCGGCGATGACCCGCACCAAGCCATGAAAGCAGGCCGGATGGGCCGCGCGTTCCGGCAGGGCGCCATCGGCCACGGCGCAGGCGGCGGTCAGGACCGACAGCGCGAGTGGGTCATCCAGGGCCATGGATGCGGCGGCGTGAACGATCTCGCCTGAAAGCGCGCCCAGCTGGTCCGCCAGACGGCCAACCCAGCGGACTTCGACAAGGTTGCCCACCTGCCAGAGTGCCGCCTGCCCGCGCGATGCGCCGCCCTTGGCGAGACCGGAATGGCGGCCCAATGCCTCCGTCAGCAGGGTGACAACGGCGCCGCCCTCGCCATGGGGGCGGGTGGCGAGCACGATGGCAGGGGCCTCCCATTCGACGGACATGGCCGTGGCTCAGCCGTCATCCTCAAGGCCCAGCGCGCGAATTCGCCCGCCTTCCTCATCCCAGCCGGGCCGCTCCTTCACATTCAGGAACAGATGGATGGGGCGCTCCAACAGCGCCGTCAGTTCGAGACGCGCCTTGCGGCCGATTTCCTTGATGCGCGCCCCGCCCTCGCCGATCAGGATGGCCTTTTGCGTGGCGCGCGCGATGTAGATCGTGCAATCCACCCGCGCGCTGCCATCGGGCCGCTCGGTCCATTGCTCGGTTTCCACGCTGGCGTGGTGGGGCACTTCCTCATGGGTCTGGCGCAGGATCTGCTCGCGCACGACTTCCGCGGCGAGCATGCGGTTGGGCAGGTCGCTCAGTTCATCCTCGGGGAACATCCAGGGACCGGGCTGCATCGCCTCGATGAGCTTGGTGCGCAACCTGTCCAAGCCGCGCTTCTTTTCGGCCGAAATCATGAAGGTCTCGGCGAAGGGCAGCATCTCATGCAGGCTGGCGGCGAGGGGCAGCAGGGTCTCGGGCGGGATCAAATCCACCTTGTTGAGCGCCAGCCACACAATGCCCTTTTGCTGCGCCAGGCGCTCGATGATGCTGCGCACCAACTCGGTGATGCCGGTCTTCGCGTCAATCAGCAGCAGCGAGAAATCGGCATCCTTGGCACCACCCCAGGCGGCCGAGACCATGGCGCGGTCCAGCCGGCGGCGGGGCGCGAAAATGCCGGGCGTGTCCACCAGGATGATCTGAGCATCGCCCTCGATCAGCACGGCGCGCACGCGAAACCGCGTGGTCTGCGGCTTGGGCGACACGATGGTGACCTTGGTGCCCGCCATGGCGTTTACCAGCGTGGACTTGCCCGCATTGGGCGCGCCCAGGATGGCGACAAAGCCGCAGCGTTGCGGGGCTTTGGTCACTTCGGTCATGGTTGTATTCCCAATAGCCACGCTTGCGCGGCCGCCTGTTCCGCTGCGCGCTTGCTGTCGCCCATGCCCTCCGCCGAGCGCTGAGCCGCGGTCACGTTCACCACGAACACCGGCGCATGCGAGGGGCCAAGGGTCGAAATCGGCGAATATTCCGGCAGGCCCAGGCCGCGCCCCAGCGTCCATTCCTGCAGCCGGTTTTTCGCACTCACCGGAGGCGTTGCATCGAGCGCGATGGCCGTTTCCCATTCGCGCCGGATGGTGGCGCGCGCCACTTCCAGCCCGCCATCCAGGTACAGCGCGCCCAGCACGGCCTCCAGCGCATCGGCCAGCACCGTGGCGCGCGCACGCAGCCCGGTGCGCCCCTCCGAGGGAGGCACGCGCAGCGCGGCGGCAAGGCCCATCGCCTCAGCAATCGGCGCGATGATGTCCTGCGAGCACAAGGTCGCCAGCCGCTTGCCGAGATCACCCTCGCGCTCCTGCGGGAAGCGTTCGGCAAGCCATTCGGCAATGCACAGGCCCAGGACTCGGTCACCCAGGAATTCGAGCCGTTCGTTGGAATCCAGCATCTTGCGCCGCGGATCGGCCGCCGAGCGATGCGTCAGCGCCTGTTCCAGCAGCGCCGGATTTTGAAAGCTGTGCCCCAGACGAAGCTGAAGCGGTTGCGTCATCGAACCGCGCTGAGCAGCCGCGAATAGCGGATGGCGAAGGGCCAGGCCCAGACCTCCCAAAAGCGCGCGCTGCCATCCACGGAGAAGAAGATGAACTCCGCCCGGCCTACCAGATTCTCGATGGGGATGAAGCCCACGGCACTTTGGACGCGGCTGTCCAGGCTATTGTCGCGGTTGTCGCCCATGGCGAAGACATGCCCGTCAGGCACGCGGAATTCCTGCGTGTTGTCCAACGGGCCGTCATCGGATTGCTCGATGATCAGATGCGCACGCCCACCAGGGATGAACTCGCGCCATTGCTGCACCGTCATGCGGGGGCCATCCCCCTCGGCGACGAAGGGACCCAGCGATTCACGCCGCACCGCCTGGCCATTGAGGTGCAGGATGCCGCGGCGCACCTGCACGATATCGCCAGGCAGGCCGATGATGCGCTTGATGTAGTCCTGGCTGGTGTCGCGCGGCAGCTTGAACACGGCCACGTCGCCGCGCTCGGGCGTCGAGCCCCAGATCCGGCCGGAAAACAGGTTCGGGCTGAAGGGCATGGAATGGCGCGAATAGCCATAGGAGTACTTGGAAACAAACAGGTAATCGCCCACCAGAAGTGTGGGGATCATCGAACCGGAGGGGATGTTGAACGGCTCGAACGCAACGGTGCGGATGCCGATGGCGATCAGCGCGGCATAGACAATCGTCTTGACGCTTTCGAGCCAGCCGCCCGTCTTCTTTTTTGCCGACAAGGTAGGGGATTTCGCCATGGGACAGGGGACCGCGGAAGGGAGAACCGGGTTGAGCCCAGAGGGGCGCACAAGTCAAGGAAGCTCAGGCACCGCCGAGATGATCACGATGGCGCTGGCATAGGGGTATTCATCCGTCATGGTGAGCTGGATCTCCGCCCTATGGCCTGGGGGTGTGATGGCCGCAAGCCGCGCGGCCGCCCCCCCGGTGAGCCGCAAGGTGGGCTGGCCGGAGGGGAGATTCACCACACCCAGATCCTGCATGAAGACGCCGCCGCGAAACCCCGTGCCCAGCGCCTTGCTCGCGGCCTCCTTCGCGGCGAAGCGTTTGGCGTAGGTGCCAGCACGGATGCGCTCGGTGCGGCGCTCGGCCTTGGCGCGTTCGATGGGGGTGAAGACGCGCTCCAGGAAGCGTTGCCCATGGCGGGCGATCACCGTTTCGATACGCCGGATGTCGCAGATATCATTGCCAATTCCGAGTATCATGTGCTCAAGCGCCCAGTGCCGCAGGCACGCTTTCGGCGTGACATGCTCCCTCCGGTCGCTGGGTTTGCGGACCCCAGACAAGTTGGCCTTGATCCCTCGCGCATCGCATGGACGCCATCCGCTTTGCGACCGGATTCTGCGTAGGCGGCGGTGTATCCGATGGGTGACATCAGCCCCTCGCCCGGTCCACGCGCACCACGCCTTCGCAAGCGCGCAGCGTTCCCATGACCTCGGCCAGATGCCGCGTATCGCGCACTTCCACGTCGAGGTTCAGGTCGCATTCATCATCCTCGCGCCGGCCGAGGCGCAGATTGGTCAGCACGCCCTTCTGCTTGGCGATCGCATTGGCGACGCCCGAAAGCAATTGCGGCCCATTCACCGCCAATACGGAAAGTCGCACCACATGCGTGGCGGGGCCCAGCGCCCCCTCCTCCCAGTCCACATCCAGGAAACGCTCGGGGGTTGCCGCGAAATTCTCCAGCATATGGCACTCCTGCGTGTGCACCGTAATGCCCTTGCCCGTGGTGACAATGCCCACGATCCGGTCGCCGGGAATGGGGTGACAACACTGCGCGAAATGCAGCGCCATGCCCGCCACCACGCCGGTGATGGGGACCGCCGGCACCGAGGCCTGCCGCAGCCCGGTCCGCCCCACGCGCCCGCGCTGGGTGACCAGACTCATCGGCTCCATACTTCGGGCGGGCGCGCGCAATTCCGGGAAGGCCGCATTCACGACATCGCGCGCGCTGATGCTGCCCGAGGCCACCGCGTGGAACATTTCCTCAACACTGGATTGCCGCAGCACCTTCACCGCGGGCTCCAGCAGCTTCTCCTGGAAGTCGAGCCCGTTCTGGCGGAAGGCCTTGACGATGGCGGTGCGGCCTTCGTCGCGCTGCTTCTGCTTTTCCTCGGCCTGGGCGAAGCGGCGGATTCGCGCCTGCGCCTTGCCCGACTTCACGAACTTCATCCAGGCCGGGTTGGGTTGCCCACCCTTGGCCGTGATGATCTCCACCTGGTCGCCATTCAGCAGCTTGTGATCGAGCCGGACGATGCGCCCGTTCACCTTGGAGCCGACGCAGGTATCACCCACCTGGCTGTGCACGTGATAGGCGAAATCCACCGGCGTCGCGTCGCGCGGCAATTCGATCAAATCGCCCTTTGGCGAGAAGCAGAACACCAACTCGCGATGGAGTTCGAGCTTGGTGCTCTCCATCGCATCATGGGCTTCGGGCTCGGTCTCCAGGATATCAATAAGCGCGCGCACCCAGGGGTAGCTGCGGGCCTGCGCGGCCTGTTCGCCCCGTTTGTACACCCAATGCGCGGCGAGGCCGTATTCGGCAATGTAGTGCATCTCGCGCGTGCGGATCTGCACTTCGATCTTGGCTTCCTCACGCCGGCCGGGCAGCAGCACGCCCGTGTGCAGCGACTGGTATCCATTCGTCTTGGGCGTCGAGATATAGTCCTTGAAGCGCCCCTGGATCACCTTGAAGGCATCATGGATGGCGCCAAGCGCCAAGTAGCATTGCGCGCGCTCGGGCACGATGATGCGGAATGCCATGACGTCCGAGAGGCCCTCGAAGGCCACGTTCTTCGCCTGCATCTTGCGCCAGATGGAATAGGGCGATTTCTCGCGGCCTGAGACCTCCTCGACGGCCACGCCGTTCATCTCCAGCGCGTCACGCAGTTCCTGCTCGATCTCGGGGATGATGTCCGCCGAGCGGCCACGCAGATAGGTCAGGCGTTGGGCAATGGTGGCCCAGGCATCGGGGTTGAGTTCCCGGAAACCGAGGGTTTCCAGCTCGGTCTTCAGCGCTTCCATACCGATGCGCTCCGCCAGGGGCGCGTAGATGTCCAATGTCTCACGCGCCGTGCGGTGCCGGCTTTCGGGCTTGGTCACGAAGGCGATGGTACGCATATTGTGCAGCCGGTCCGCCAGCTTCACCAGCAGGACGCGCAGATCCTCGCTGAGCGCCAGCAGCAGCTTGCGCAGGTTCTCGGCCTGCTTGGTGCGCTCGCTCTGCACCTCGATGCGCGAGAGCTTGGTGACGCCATCCACCAGCCGCGCGATCTCGGCGCCGAAGCGCGTTTCGATCTCGGCCAGGCTGTGGGGCGTGTCCTCCACCACATCATGAAGCAGCGCGGTCGCGATGGTGGCGGTGTCGAGGTGGTAGCCCGCCAGGATTTCGGCCACGGCGACGGGATGGATGATGTAGGGCTCGCCATTGTGACGCGCCTGAGGCGCATGGGCCTCGGCGGCGAAACGGCCGGCGCGCAGGATCAGATCGGCGTCTAGGCGGGGATCGGCGGTGGTGATGCGCGAACAGAGTTCCAGCACGCCATCCAGGCCGGGCGGGGCAGCGGCGCCGCCCGCGACGCCATCGGGGGCGCGCGCCACCACCGGGTGATCCGGGGCGGCGCGAGGTCCCATGCGCGGCGTCTCAGCCCGGGCGGCCGCCGAGTTCGGCGGCGAGTTGCGCTTCCAGGTCGTCGGGCGAGAAGTCTTCGCCGCCCAGTTCATTGGGCAGTTCCTCGTTCACGTCCATCACGCCGAAGATGTTCTCATTCGTATCAATCAGGTCCATCACCTCGTCTTCGAGGGGCTCAGGCTCAGGAGCGCGGCTGAGCGACTTGATGAGATCCTGTTCCAGGGCGGCAAGCACGACTGTCTGGTCAGCGATTTCGCGCAGCGCGACCACTGGGTTCTTGTCATTGTCGCGATCAATGGTGATTTGCTCGCCCCGGCTGATGTTGCGGGCGCGCTGGGCTGCCAGCAAAACCAGCTCGAAGCGGTTCGGGACCTGAACGATACAATCTTCGACGGTGACGCGTGCCATGGGAAACCTCGGCCAGTGGGGGCCGGACGCTGAGATGTTGCGTCGCGGCGAACCTTCCAGATAAGCGCTAACGCACGGCTTCGCAACCCGCATGGGCGACCAAAGGCCGGATCCGCTGCGGCGGAAGCGATTCGATCAAAGCATGAACCGACACACCAGAGCAGGGATGCTGCCACGCGGGCGCCACCTCCGCCAGGGGGAGCAGCACGAAGGCGCGTTCTGTCAGCCGCGGATGGGGCAACATCAGCCCTGGCGAATCGGCCAACGTGCCGTGGCAATCCAGCAAATCGAGGTCCAAGGTCCTTGGCGCATTGGGGTAGGGCCGCGCCCTTTGATGCGCGGCCTCGATCGCGTGCAGTTCGGCGAGCAAGGCGGCGGGTTGGGCATCGCCCACCAGCCGCGCCACGCCGTTCACGAACCAGGGCGCGCCCGGCATGGGCGGAATGGGCGCGCTTTCCCACCAGCCCGAGAGGGCCTCAAGCCGCAGCCCTGGCAGAGCGTCCAGTGCCGCCGCGGCCGCCTGGCAGGTGGCGAGGGGTGCGCGGCCATCCGGCCCGGGAAGGCTGGCGCCGATGCCGATGAGGATCAACGCAACATTGCCTTCATCGCGGAGCGCGAGCGCGCGCCGCTGGCCCTCTGGCCTGAACGTGGAAAGCCCGACGCATCAGGACCCCGGCGCAGCCGCCAGCGCCGCCTCCACCGCGCGCGACATCCCCGGTGAGTCCGGCGCCGTCTGCGTGGAAAAACCCTGGACCCGCCGACCATCCCGGCTGACCAGGTATTTGTGGAAGTTCCATCGCACCGGCCCTGCCTCCCGGGCTGCCCAGGCAAAGAAGGGATGCGCATTTGCCCCGCGCACTTGGTTGATGGCGGTGAGGGGGAAGGTGATGCCGAACATCGCGTCGCAGAACTCGCGCACGCGCCGAGCATCGCTGCTTTCCTGGTTGAAATCCGTGGAGGGAACGCCGATCACGGTCAGACCGCGCGCTTCGTGGCGTTCATGCAGCTTTTGCAGCGCCGCATACTGGGCGGTGAAGCCGCAGAAGCTCGCAGTGTTCACCACCAACATCACGCGCCCGCGAAACTGCGCAAGCGGCATGGGCCCGCCCTCGATCGCCTCGAAGTTGAAGCCGAACGCGTCGGGTGCCTGGGCCAGAGCGGGCGCGCTCAGCGCCAACCCCGCAAGTACGATACGCCGCTCAAGCATAACGCTCCTCCAGCCAGGGATCGGCGTTGTTGTGGTATCCGCGCACTTCCCAAAAACCGGGCTGGTCCTCCGCGCGCAACTCGATGCGCGTGACCCACTTGGCCGACTTCCAGAAATAATAACGCGGAATGACGATGCGCGCGGGCCCGCCATGCACCCGCTCCAGCGGCGCGTGGTTCCAGGAATGCGCCACGAGCGCATCCTCGGACGCAAAGACTTCAAGCGGCACATTGGTCGTGTAGCCGTCATAGGAATGGAAGACGACAAAGCGCGCTTCCGCTTTGGGCCGCACCAGCGCCAGCAACTCGCGCGCGCTCACCCCGTGCCAGATATTGTCGTAACGGCTCCATGCGGTGACGCAGTGGATGTCGTTTTTCCATTCGCGCTGCGGCAGGGCGCGGAAGCCGTCCCAGTCG
Source organism: Acetobacterales bacterium (assembly GCA_038247025.1). Classification (GTDB taxonomy): domain Bacteria; phylum Pseudomonadota; class Alphaproteobacteria; order Acetobacterales; family Acetobacteraceae; genus Roseococcus. The sequence continues at coordinate 5,869 of JBBRVI010000073.1, read as the reverse complement.
AGCGCCACCTTGTTCTCCACCAGGCCCTCCACGCGAAGGCGCCAACGGTCCATCTTCACCTCGGGCTGCACGCCAAGGTCGAGCACGGGGAAATCCTGCACCAGCCTCTGGCCAGGCGGCAGACGGTCCTGCCCGCTGGTCTCGCCAGTCAACAGGCGCCCATCGCGCGCCCATTGCTCCTTGGTGGCGATCAGCTTTTCCTTCACCGCGCCGGTCAGGGTCACATCGTCTTCGGCCATGGTTGCGTCCTTTGCTGCGCGATTACGTGCGCCTTTGTGATGCAGATGCAAGATCAGGCGCGACAGCCTCCCTGGATTGCATTTTGCCCCTTTTGAGATGAAATGGCGGATCGGCTCAGAAATCGGAGATGACCATGCAACACCGCCGCGCCCTTCTGGCTGCGCTTCCTTTGCTCGCCACGCCCGCAATTGCGCAAACCCGCTGGGCGCCCACGCGTTCCGTGCGGCTTGTGGTTCCCTTCCCGGCCGGCGGCAGCCCTGATGTGCTCACGCGCCTCATGGCGCCCCACGCCCAGGCCGCCCTTGGCCAGACCGTGCTGGTGGAAAACCGTGCCGGAGCGGGGGCCACGGTCGGCTCCAACTTCGTCGCGCGTGAGGCGCCGGACGGCCACACCGTGCTGGTTGCCGTCATCTCCTCGCTGACCGCGCCGATGATGATGCGCCCCGCGCCCTATGACCCGATCCGGGATTTCCGCCCGCTCTCCATGCTGGCGATCACGCCCACAGTGCTGGTGACGCGGCCCGACTTCCCGGCACGCAACGTGCGGGAATGGCATGAGGTCGTCCAGCGCAATCCCGGCCGCTTCACCTTTGCCTCCGGTGGCGTTGGCAATCCGGCGCATCTGGCCGGCGAATTGTATCGCTCGATGACGGGTGCTGACATCACGCATGTCGCTTTCCGCGGCAGCGCGCCTTCGCTGGTGGAGCTTCGCGCGGGCCGGGTGGACTTCTCCATCCTGGACCTTCCCTCAGCGGCCGGGATGATCACGGATCGTGCAGTACCCGCTCTGGCCGTGGGCACGGCCGAGCGCATCCCCTCCCTGCCCGACCTGCCAACGCTGGCCGAATCGGTCGTTCCCGGCTTCGAGGCCTATTCCTGGGTGATGTGGTGGGTGCCCGCCGCCACGCCGGACCATATCGCCGCTCGCCTCACCGAAGTGGCGAATGAAGCGTTGCGTCAGCCTGACGTGCAGGCGCGCAGCAACCAGGCGGGCTTCCTGCTGCGCGGAACGGATGCCGTGGCGGCCCGCGCCCATGTGGCATCCGAGAGCGAGAAATGGGGCCGCATCATCCGCGAGCGGAACATCACCTTCGAAGGGTGACGTTCAGTTCCGCAGCGAGGCGCCCACCAGGGGACCCCAGACCGCGCTGCCTCCGGCGCCGAAGAACATGCTGTGACCGTCGCGGCCGAAAGGTCCGATCGCCTGGAAATCGGCGGTGGCCCCAGCGTCCCGCCAGGCGCCCACCATGCGCTGCGCCAGCGCATGGTTGAAGAAGCTGTCATTGGCCGTGTAGATCCAAAGTGAAGGCGTGCGTGCGGTCGTTCCGAACTCGCCCGCTGCGCGCACCAGATGCTCCGGCTGGCAGACCCTGTTGGCCACGCCGCCCTGCCAGCCGCCCCGCCCTCCCGCCATGTTCACGATCAGCGAAACCTCGGCCGGGTTTTGCGCAGCCAATGCGAGGGCGCCCCAGCCGCCCGCCGATTGGCCGACCACCACGGCGGGGCCGCGCGCCACCTCGCCCCGCCCCTGCATGGCGCGCACCGCACTCAGGATATCGCGCGCTGTCTCGCGCCCGGCGGACGCGTAGTCGCCGCGCTGGCAGCCGCCGAAGTGTTCCGCCCAGGCGCCGCCCGTCTCGCCATAGCCGCGCCGCATGGGCATCGCCACGATGTATCCGCGCGAGGTGAACCAGCGCACCGCCTCGGCCCCGCAAGGGGTAGGGCGCATGGTGGGACGCGCGGCAGGATCGCCGGGTGAGCCGTGATTGATCACCACGAGTCGCGCAGGGCCAGCGGCGGCCGGCCGACAGATGCGGGTGAAGAACCCGCCAGGCACATGTTCGGCCGGAAGACGCAGCGTCTCGCCCACGTCATCGGCGCGCAGCCCGGCATCGGGGGCACAAGCGCCCAGCGCCAGCAGCGCGGCGAGGAGCAGGCCGCGCTTCACTCGCCGCCCTTGTTGCGCAACAGCCTCGCCTTGTCGCGTTGCCAGTCGCGGGTGGCGATGTCGGCGCGCTTGTCGTGCAGCTTCTTGCCGGTGGCGAGGCCCAGGACGACCTTCGCCAGCCCCTTCTCGTTGAAGAGAAGTTCGAGCGGCACCAACGTCGCGCCCTCACGCGTGATGGCACCGACCAGCTCGCGGATCTGCTTCTGGTGCAGCAGCAGCTTCTTGGGCCGCACAGGGTCCAGCTTCGCCATGAAGCTGCCCGCCTGGTATTCGGGAATGTGGCAGCCAAAGAGGAACATCTCCCCCTCGCGCTCCCCTGCCCAGGCCTCGGCGATGGAGGCGCGGCCAAGGCGCAGGCTTTTGACCTCCGGCCCGTGCAGCACCAGGCCGGCCTCATAGGTCGGGCCGATCTTGTAGTCGAAGCGCGCGCGCCGGTTCTGCGCCGCGGTGCCAATGCTGATGATCGGCTTCTTGCGGGGAACCGGCGTTTTGGAATGGCTCAATTCAGCAGGCCCGCGCCCCGCATCGCGGCCTCGACGCGCGTACGCGTGCTGGCGGCGATGGGCGCCATGGGCAGGCGGCAGAAGTCGCTGCCCTTGCCCAGCAGGCTCGCCGCGTATTTCACCGGCCCTGGTGAGGTCTCGCAGAACAACGCATCATGCACCGGCAGCAACCGTTCCTGGATCATCATGGCGTCGCGGACGCGGCCCTCGCGCCAAGCCTTCTGCATCTGCGCGCACAGACGCGGCGCGATGTTGGAGGTGACGGAAATGCAGCCAACCCCGCCCACCGCATTGAAGGCCAGCGCCGTGTGATCCTCGCCCGAGAGCTGGATGAAATCCCCACCGCAGGCGGCGCGCTGGTGCAGCGGGCGCGCCAGATTGGCCGTCGCATCCTTCACGCCGATGATGTTCCTGTGCTTTGCCAGCCTCCCCATCGTCTCGGGCGTCATGTCCACCACGCTGCGGGGGGGGATGTTGTAGATAAAGAGCGGCAGATCCACTTCATCGGCAATGGCGCTGAAGTGGAGATACATCCCCTCCTGCGTGGGCTTGTTGTAGTACGGCGTTACCACCAGCGTGGCATCGGCGCCGGCCTTCTTTGCGTGGTGCGCGAAATCAATGGCTTCGGCTGTGCTGTTGCTGCCGGCACCGGCCATCACGGGCACGCGCCCGGCGGCGACCTCGATGCAGATTTCAACCACACGCTTGTGCTCGGCGTGGGTCAGTGTCGGGGATTCACCGGTGGTGCCGACGGGCACCAGGCCCTCAGCCCCCTCGCCGATCTGCCATTCGACAAAATCGGCGAAGGCGTGCTCATCCAGGCTGCCATCGGCGCGCATGGGCGTGACCAAGGCGGTGAGCGAACCCTGAAATCGGCGGGCGGACATGACATGCTTCCTTATGGCGTAGGAACAAGTTAGGTCCGTCCCCGATTTGCAACAAGCGCACCCAACGGATTGCAGATGCGCGAGGCCGGGTTAGAAGAACCAGATGCGTCACCTCCTCGCCCTTGTGGCCCTCCTCGCCACCATTCAGACCGCCACGGCCCAGCCGCAGCGCGAGGCCGGCCGCCAGGCGCTCGCCGCCGCACAGTTCCAGCGCTGGGGGGAGGCGCAATCCGCCGCCACCAGCGCCGATCCGCTCATCGCCAAGATGGTCACCTGGATGCGCCTGACGCAGCGCGGCGGGGCCGGCAACGCGGCCGAAATCGTGGGTTTCATCGAATCGGCCGCCGATTGGCCCAGCCAGGACGCGCTGGCACGCCGCGCCGAGGAACTTCTGGCCAATGATGCGGATGATGCTCTGGCCATACGCTTCTTCACCCCCCGCCCTGCCCGCACGCTGAACGGCGCCGCGCGCCATGTCGCGGCGCTGACCAATGCCGGCCGTGCCGCCGAGGCCCGCGCCGCCGCGCGCCGAGCCTGGGCGGAAGATGCCGGTTCCGACGCCGCGGCCGAACCCGGCTTCCTCAGCCGTGCCGGCGGGCTGCTCACCGCCGACGACCATTGGCGCCGCTTCAATCGTTTTTCCTTCGGTCGGGATTTCGCGGCGGCCCAGCGTGTGGTCCCCCTGCTGGACCCCACGCGCCGTAGCCTGGCCGAGCTTCGCCTGGCCTATGCCGCCGATGGGGCAGTAAGCGACCCCAACCCAGCCGCCGCCGCGCGCGACGCAGGCGCCACGCTGGAACGCGCGCGCATGCTCCGCCGGCGCGACCGCGATGCCGAGGCCGCCGCCGCATGGGCCGCGGGCACTGCCTCCCAGACGGGCCTGCCGCCGGAATCCCAGCGCGCCATCTGGACGGAACGCCAAGTCCTGGCCCGCAAGCTGATCCGCCTCGGCGATGCGCGCACGGCCTACACGGTCGCAGCCCAGCACGGCCAGACCGTTGCGGGCGAACCCCGCCAGGAGGCCGAGTTCCTGGCCGGCTTCATCGCGTTGCGCCTGCTGGATGATCCCGCCCGCGCCATGCCGCATTTCCAGCGCCTCGGCGAGGGCAGCCGCAGCGCCATCACCCAGGCCCGCGCCGCCTATTGGCAGGGCCGCGCCGAAACGAACCCTGCCCGCGCGCGCACCCATTACGAGGCCGCCGCTGCCTTCCCCGTCACCTTCTACGGCCAGATGGCTGCCCTCGCGCTTGGCGAGAATGGCGCGCGCATTTCCCAGCGCATCAACACCCTGGCCATCCCGCGCCCCACCGAGAGCGAGGCCCGCGCCTTCATGGGACGGGAATTGCCGCGCCTGATCCTCACGCTGAATGATCTGGGCGAAGCCCGCCGCGCCCGCCCCTTCCTGCTCCGCCTGGAGGACAGCGCCCCCACCAATGCCGAGCGACTGCTCGTGGCCCGAATAGCCACCGCCATCGGCCGGCAGGACCAGGCGGTCTGGGTGGCACGCCGGGCGGGGGTGAATGGCGCGATGCTGGTCGAGGATGGCTGGCCGAGGCCCTTCCCCGCCCCCGAGGGCAGCGCCGAGCCCGCCGTGGTCTTCGCCATCACCCGCCAGGAGAGCAATTTCGAGGTGGATGTCACCTCCTCGGCCAATGCGCGCGGGTTGATGCAATTGCTGCCCGCCACCGCGCAATCCGTGGCCCGCAGGCTGAACATCCCCCACCAGCCGGGCTGGCTCATGACCGACCCCGCGCACAACATGCGGCTCGGCTCGGCCTATATCCAGGAGCGGCTGGATCGCTACGGCGGCGTGATGCCCTTCGCCTTCGCCGCCTATAATGCCGGCGCCGGGCGCGTGGATGAATGGCTCTCCACCTATGGCGATCCGCGCCAGGGGCCCGTGCGCATGCTGGACTGGATCGAGATGATCCCCTTCGCCGAGACGCGCAACTACGTGCAGCGCGTGATGGAAAACGTTGCCGTCTATCGCGCCAAGGATCCGCGCTTTGCGGGCCAGGACCATCCGATGGCCGCATGGACGCGGTGAGGGCCATCGCCTCCTTGGGCGGTGTGGGGTTTCTGCGCCCCGCACCCGGAACCTGGGGTTCGCTCGCCATCATGCCCCTGGCGTTGTTGCCGCCCTGGGTGGCGTTGCTTGCGGCATTTCTCTTCACCAGCCTCGGCTATTGGGCGTTGACGCGGCTGCCTGAGACCGGCGCGGACCCAGGCTGGGTGGTGATTGACGAGGCCGCCGGGCAATCCCTGGCCCTGGCCGCCGCCACCGGCTGGCT
>JBBRVI010000072.1:0-14328 GCA_038247025.1 Acetobacterales bacterium | reverse complement strand
GTCCGGATGACCTTCCAGGCCTGCGGGGCAAAGCTCGATACCGACGCGACGGATGCGACCGCGCCGACGAGGACCGACATCTCCATTGTCATCGTGAAAACCTGCCGTGAAGCGAGACAACGTTGCGGCCGCCACTCCGGTTGCCGGTTGGATCCGGGGCCTACGATGCAACTGAAATCTGGGCCTGGAGCCGATGACCACGGCCGCGTTTCTGTTCCTGGGCAGCCTCAAACCCGCTATCGCGCCGCAGCGCTTGGCGAACCACGCAGGCCCCGGCCCCATGCAGGTCTCATTTGGCGAAGGCTTAAGCAGCGCCCATGGTCACCTCGATCGAGTGCGAAGCGCCGTCATTGACCAGCGAAACAACCAGTGGCCGCTCTGCCACGGCCACGCCATCCAGCGTCGCTGTGGCGATGCCGCTGCTAACGCCATGCGGATTTTCGACCTTGATCAAGTAGCGCGCCGTACCGTTCAATAGCGTCACCGAAAAGCCCGGCCAAGCCTTTGGAATGCAGGGATTTATCATCAGCGTCTCGCCGCGGCGCCGCAACCCGAGGATGCTCTCCATGCCGGCCCGCTGCATCCAGCCAGCCGAGCCGGTGTACCAGGTCCAGCCGCCCCGCCCCACATGCTCCGCCACCCCATAGACGTCTGCCGCGACGACATAGGGCTCCACTTTGTATCGCTCAACCTCGGCCAATGTGCGCGCATGGTTGATCGGGTTGAGCATGGCGAGCAGCCCCATGGCACGGTCGCCGTCGCCCAGCGCCGCGAAAGCCATCACCGCCCACAGGCCGGCATGGGTGTACTGCCCGCCATTCTCGCGGATGCCCGGTGGGTAGCCCTTGATATAGCCAGGATCCAGTGGTGTCTGGTCGAAGGGCGGCGCGAACAGCAGGGCCACGCCCTCATCTGGTCGGATCAACTCGCGCTCCATCGCTGCCATCGCCTGTGCTGCGCGCGCCGGGTCGCCCGCGCGCGACAGGACGGCCCAGGATTGAGCGATCGAGTCGATCCGGCATTCCTCGCTGGTGGCCGAGCCAAGCGGCGTGCCATCGTCGTAGAAGCCGCGACGGTACCAGTCGCCATCCCAGCCCTGGGATTCCAGTGCGCCCTGCAAGGCAACGGCATGGGCGCGCCAGGCCGCGGCACGCTCATGCTCGCCATGCGCCTCGGCCAGCGGCGCGAAGGCCGCGATGGTGGCGCAAAGCATCCACCCCAACCAGACGCTTTCACCCTGACCGTGCTCACCCACGCGGCTCATGCCGTCATTCCAGTCACCTCCGCCGATCAACGGCAGTCCGTGCGCACCCAGCCCCAGGCTGCTGTCGAGGCCACGCGCACAGTGTTCAAGCAGGCTGGCGCCGGTGTCCGAGGTGGTTGGCTGGAAAAACATTTCATGCTCGCCGGGCGCCAGCTTTTGCCCTTCCAGGAAGCTCACCTGCTCCGCCAGGATCGCGGCATCGCCGGTGACCGAGACGTAGTGGGCAGTGGCCAGTGCAAGCCATACCCGGTCATCGGAAATTCGGGTCCGCACGCCCTGCCCCGAATGCGGCAGCCACCAATGCTGCACGTCGCCCTCGACGAATTGCCGTCCGGAGGCGCGCAGCAAATGCTCACGCGTCAGCGCCGGCTGTGCGCCGACCAGCGCCATGCCGTCCTGAAGCTGGTCTCGGAAGCCATAGGCGCCGCTGGCCTGATAGAAGCCGGTGCGCGCCCAGACACGGCAGGCCAGCGACTGATAGAGCAGCCAGCCATTCAGCATGATGTCCAAGGAACGATCCGGCGTGTGCACCTGCACCGTATCCAGCACCGCATCCCAGTGCCGCCCTATGTCAGCAAGCACCAGGTCGGGGTCGGTGTCGCGGTAACGTCGGACGAGGTCTCTCGCCGCCTCGGCGCCCTCCGCCTGGCCAAGAAGAAAGACAAGATCAACGCTCGCCCCCGGCGCCAGCGTGATGCTGGAGCGCAGTGCGCTGCATGGGTCGAGCCCGGCACCCACTTTGTTCGAGAGCGCCGCCCCACCAGCCATGGCCGCAGGATCCGTGAGGCTTTTGCCGCGACCGATGAATTCGCCACGATCCCCAGTCCAACCAGTCCGCCGGCCACCGAGATCGGCAAAGGCCACGCGCCTGCCGAAATCCGCCGACCATGGGTTGCGCGCAAACATCCATCCGGTTGCGCCATCCAGCTCCGTCACTACGAAGGGTGCGGTGGCGCCGCGCGATAGGCCCAGTACCCATTCGACATAGCTGGTAATGGAGAGCTGGCGGGCGCGCCCCGAAAGGTTGCGCAGCCGCAGCCGCGAGATCTTCACCGGGTCCTCCAGCGGCACGAGCTGCAGCAGCTCAGCCGCAATGCCGTGCGCCGAATGCTCGAACCGGCTGTAGCCGCGGCCGTGCCGCGCGACATAGATGCCGGCGGGGTCCCGGATGGGATAGGCAGTAGGGCTCCATACCGCGCCGGTCTCTTCGTCGCGCAGGTAGAACGCCTCCCCCGCGCGGTTGCTGACGGGGTCGTTCGACCAGGGCGTGAGCTGGTTCTCGCGGCTGTTGACCGCCCAGGTGGATCCGCCGCCCTCAGCCGACACCAGGAAGCCGAAGCCGGGATTGGCGATCACATTGATCCAGGGCAGCGGCGTGTTCTGACCGGGGCCCAGGATGGTCACGTATTCCCGCCCCTGCTCCGCAAAGCCCCCCAGTCCGTTGAAGAATTCGAGGTTCGCCGGCACGGGCGACACGATGCCCACGGGCACGGCGCCAACCGACGCCGGTCTCGGCAGGGCACGCGGTGGCCGCCGCAGCGCCGGGGCAGCCGGCAGCAGCCGGGACAGTTGGTCCGCCATGCTGCCCCGCGCGGCCACCAGGACCACCCGCGCGACCGCCACAAGCAGCGCCGCCGTCTCGGGCGCCAGCAGGTCTGATCGCAGCAGGAACACACTGCCCGGCCGAAGCGCCTCCTCGGAGGGGTTGCGTGCCTGACTGGTCCGGACCAGCGTCTCGATCGCATTCTGCAGGTCCTGTACATAGGACGAGGCGCGCTCGTTCAGCACCACCAGATCCACTGCAAGCCGCTTCATGCGCCAATAGCTCTGCGCCAGCAGGAGCTGCCGCGCCACGCTGACATCCTCGATATCGGTGATGCGCAACAGCACGATCGGCAGGTCGCCGGAGATGCCGAGGCCCCAGAGCCCGGGCTGCGGGCCAGCGCCACGGCTGATCACCTCGGAAGCCGGCCGCAACAGGCTGCGCCCACCCTGGACAACATGTTGCGCGAGGGATTGGAACAGGCCCGCCTCCTCCTGGTTGATGCCCAGGTGCCGCAGCTGCACCTGCGCCTGGGTCCAGGCGAGCGAAGTTGTCCGGTCGAAGGCGGCCGCGTCGCGATGGATGTCCAGCAACCCCAGCAGCGCCTCGCGGGTCGGAGCGACCATGGTCCAGAAAGTCACCTGCGCCTGCGTCCCAGGTGCGATGCGCACTCGGCGGCGAAGGGCGAAAACCGGGTCCAGCACCGTGCCGACGGTGCCGGACAGCTTCGCACCAGGCTGCATCGCGCGCGACCAGCGGGCGGTGCCTCCGCGCCCGAGGAACCGCAGCCGGTCGGTCTCGATCTCGATGCCCCCAGTGTCGTGGCTATCGCAGACGGCAACATGCGCCGCCCAGATGCCCGGCTCATCCCCCGCGCGTTTGCGCCGGGTGGCGATGATGGCGCCGAATTCGGCCAGGAACTCCGTCTCCACGAACAGCTTGGAGAATACGGGATGCGCCACATCGGCAGCCTGCACGGCCAGCGCCAATTCAGCATACGAGGTGATTTCGATCTCGCGGGTACGCCGGCCCGAATTGCTGAGGGTCACACGGCGGACTTCGGAATCATCTTCGGCGGAAACCAGAACTTCCATGGTGGTCGTCAGCGTACCGTCGCGGCGGGTGAACTCGGCACGGTCCTCGTGGAACATGACTTCGAAGGCGTCCGGCTCGGCGCCGCTCGGCTGGTAGCCCGCCGACCATATGGCGCCACTTCCGGTATCACGCAGGAATATGTACGAGCCATGGTCATCGCATGTCGGATCCTCGCGCCAGCGGGTGACGGCCATGTTGTTCCAGCGGCTATATCCGGAACCTGTCGAGGTGAGCATCACGGCGTAGGAACCATTCGACAGCAGATGAGTAGCCGCAGCATGCGGCGTGGTGTAGCGCCGGCCCACCGCAAGCGTCGCCTTGCGCAGCCTCGCCTCGGCACTGACTTCCACGGCGCGGGGATGAACCACGGCGACATCCCGCGTCGTCCGTTCCTGCAGCAGAAGTTCGGCGGCCTGCACCATCGGCTCGGCATGGAAGCGCGCCCGCATCACACCTGCGAGCAGCGTGTCGGCGATGGCGACAATGGTCATGCCTTGATGGTGCGCCATGAAGGCCCGCACGATGGCCACACCGCGCCCCATCTGAACCCGGGCCGGCGTGTAGTCGAGCGCCTCGTAGAACCCATGCCGGCCAAGCGCGCCGACCCCGGCCAGCCGGCTGAAGTTCCGAGCCGCGGCCTGCGGATTGACCATCGCCGCGAGCGCCGTCGCATAGGGTGCAATCACAGTACTCTCGGCCAGGCCCCGCTTCAGCCCCAGCGAGGGGACGCCAAAATTGGAGTACTGGTAAGTGAACTCCCGATCGCGAGCATTGTAGGCGGATTCCGAAATTCCCCAAGGCAGGCCGAGCTTGTTGCCATGCTCGATCTGCCGCCGCACGGCGAGCCGGTTCGACTGCTCGATCAGGCTGCCGGCCGGGGCGCGCATGACCAGCGAAGGCATCAGATACTCGAACATCGAGCCCGACCAGGACATCAGCGCTGTGCCGCTGCCCACCGGGGTGACGGCACGGCCCAGGCGGAACCAATGGCGCCCTGGAACTTCACCCTTGGCGATGGCAAAGAAGCTTGCCAACCGCGCCTCGGAGGCCAGGAGATCATAACAGCTCGGGTCGCACACCGCTTCCGCGACCAGATAGCCGATGCTGAACAGCTTGCGGTCGCGGTCCAGCAGGAAGCCGAATTCCATGGCGACGGCCATGGCCCGCGCGGTGTCCTCCAGATTCTGCAATCGCGCGGGGATGGACCGCGTGTCCTCGGCCCGGTCACGCTCATGGCTTTGGATAGCCTCAGCGGTTGCCTCAGCCCAAACAAGGATCTCGGAGCCGTGATCGTCGCTGCTCTCGCAGCACAAGGCGCGGGCCAGGGCCACCATCGCGTCGGCTTTGGCCGCGAGGCCTGCCAGATGCGCCTCCGGGGAGCTGGTTTGGACGGGTGCACCGCGCAGATCGGCGGCCAAGTTGGCGATTGCGCTTTCGAGCTTCGAGCGGAGCTGGCTGGTCTGCCGCAACCGGGCGGCCGCTTCCTGGGCGAGGTCCAGCGTATCGGCAATGCCGCTGAGAGGCGGCGCAGCCGGCGTTTCACGCCATTGCCGGCACGCATTGGCCAACGCGATAAGATGCCCGGCAAGGTTGCCGCTATCCACTGTGGAGATGTAGCGCGGATCGAGTGGGCGCAGGTCCTGCGTGCCGTACCAGTTGTAGAAATGGCCGCGGAACCGTTCAAGCCGCTGCATCGTCGCCATTGTGGCTTCCAGCCGAAGCGTTGCATCCTGAGTACCGATCCAGCCGAATTCACGCGCGCTCGCCACCGAAAGAAGATAGAGGCCGATATTCGTGGGCGATGTGCGGTGGGCGATGACGGGGCGCGGGTCCTCCTGGAAATTGTCGGGCGGCAACATGTTATCGTTGGGCGTGACGAAGCTCTCGAAAAAATGCCAGGTGCGGCGCGCGATCCGCCGCAGTGAAGCGGCATCTTCGGGCCGGACCCTTAGCCTCCCGCCGAGGTGGGGCGGCAAGCTGACCCAATAGGCAATGCAGGGTGAGGCCAGCCAGAGCAGCGCGAAAGGTGCAGCAACCGGCCAGCTTCCAGCCGCCACCCCCACACCGAGTGCGGCGCCTCCGGTGACCAGCGCGCCAGCCATGCCGCGATGGAAACCGGGCAGCCCCGGATGCGGGTCAGTGCTGGATTGCGCAGCCGTGATCCATTCCAGCAGCTTGCGCCGCGTGACGAACAAGCGGAACAGCACCCGCCCGATCGCATCGGCCATCAGGCATGCCTGATCGGCCAGGAAGGTAACCAGAAGAAATGACAGGCTGACGGCGAGCCGAAGCTCATGGCCCAGTGCGCGGATATGGCTCGACAGCGTGATGCCCTGCCGCCAAGCCAGCACGCCTAGGACGACGGCCATGAGTGCGGGGCCCATGATGGTGGCCAGGATGAAGCCGGTCCAGATCAGGGCAGCATCCAGCGGTAACGTCCAGCCAATGAGCAAGGCCGCAACGGATGCCGGGGCTGAAAGCGTGCGTCGCAGGTTGTCCCACATCTTCCACCGGCCGACGCCGGGGATGACGCGTGACCGGGGATCGCTACCCGAAGCGCGTATCGCCGATCCGGTCATCCAGGGCAGCAGTTGCCAGTCGCCGCGCGCCCAGCGATGGCTACGTCGGGCCGCCACGTCATAGCGGCTGGGAAACTCCTCGACGACCTCGATGTCGGTTGCCAGCCCTGCGCGCGCGAAGACTCCCTCGAACAAGTCGTGGCTGAGCAGCGTCGAATCAGGCACCCGATCCGCCAGCGCAGCCTCGAAGGCATCAATGTCGTAGATCCCTTTGCCCGCGTAGGACCCTTCACCGAACAGGTCCTGATACACGTCGGAGACGGCGGACGAGTAGGGGTCAATGCCGCTCTCGCTTGAGAAGACGCGCTGGAAAAGCGAGCCACCGTCACCGATCGGCAGCGATGGTGTGACGCGCGGCTGCAGCACCGCATATCCCTCCACCACGCGGCCGAGCTTGGCGTCGAAGCGCGGCCGGTTCAGTGGATGCGCCATCTTGCCGATCAGGCGGCATACCGCGTCTCGCGGCAGCCGCGTATCGGCATCGAGCGTGATGACGTAGCGAATGGCCGATGGCACCGGCGCCTCGCCCTCTGCCTGAACGAAGCTGGTATCGCCAGCGCCGCGCAGCAGGCGGTTCAACTCGTGCAGCTTGCCCCGCTTTCGCTCCCAGCCGATCCAGCGGCGTTCGCCCTCATTCCACAGCCGCCGGCGATGCAGCAGCAGGAAGCGGGCGCCGCCATCGGGCGCGGCACCATGGCGCTGGTTGAGAGCGGCGATACCCTGCGTTGCAGCCATCAACAATGCAGTGTCGCCCTCGGCGTGTTCACCGGCAGCGTCCGTCCAGTCGGAGATCAGCGCGAAGTACATTTCGCCTGGTGGGCTCGTGAGGTAATGCACTTCGAGCCGTTCCACCTGCTCCAGGATCGCATGGTCCGTCGTCAGGAGCATGGGGACCGCGACCAGCGTGCGATGCTGCGGGCCGATGCCGTGGCGGAGCTCCATGCCAGGCAGCGCAGTCGCGCCAAAGCAGCGCATCACCACCGTATTTACCAGCTGCACAGCGAGATCAACAGCCGGAACCGCGCCAAGTATCGCCAGCAAAGCCAGCGTCAGCCCATGCAGCCCCGCGAGATGATAGAGCGGCAAGGCCAGCAGCATCATCGCCGTGATCGCGATGGCGCCGACATACAACCCGATGCCCGCCCCCCGATTGGCGCGCGCAAGCCGCCTGGTCCAGGCGGTGCGAAAGCCGACCTCAGCCTCGAAAGCTGGCCGCCCATTCGCGATCAGGTGGTAGCCTGCATCCGCCGCGCGCGGGTCCGCATCGCTTGCCCTGGCGCGCCGGGCAGCCTGGACCGCCGCATGCGCGACCTCCAACTCGGTATGCGCCGAACTGCGCGACAACTGCTCGATTGCGGTCCGGTAGAGATTGCGAGTCGCAAAATCCATTTCGAGGTAGGCGGCGTCTTGGGCCAGCGCGTCATCCACCAGGCTCACCCGCTCGAACAACTCGGTCCAGTCCACGTCTGCGATCAGGCGCAGGCTGGTGATGATGTTGCGCATTGTCGCGCCGGTCGCGCCCTGCCGCAGATGCTCGTCGCGCACGACGACATCAATCGTGCTGTCCGTGGCGGAGGCGACAAGCTGGTCAAGCCAGATGAGCGCCGGGGTAACGTTCGGGTCCTGGTCGCGCAGCCGATACGCGAGCTGAACAGCGAAGGCTGGCGAAAGAGCGTCACCTTGCTGCTGGTGCAGAACATCGCTGACCGGCTCGGGGGGAATGGAAGCGGTGCCCAGCAGGCGGTCTGCCATGGCATCGGCTTTCGCTTGGGCCACCTGATCCTGCACCATTCGTTCCGCCAGGCGCCGCAAATTCTCCAGCAGCACCATGCGGAGCGTGATGGCGATGGCCCATAATTCGCCGATGGTGAGGGGGTTGACCTCCTGGTAGGCCCGCAAATACCGGCGCAGCGCCTCAGTGTCGAAATGGCTGTCGGTATGCGCAACAAAGGCCCAGGCGACTCCCACGACGCGCGGATAGCCCTTGAACGGCCCCGTCGAGAGTCGTGGCAGCTGGCGGCAATAGCGCGCAGGAAGTGCCGTTCGGATTGCCTGGATCTGCGTCTCGACCAGGAAATAATTGTCGAGCAGCCATTCCGCCCCTGCGCCAATGGTGGCGCCCTGCTCGGCGAGCCGGGCGGTGGCGCGATAGGCAGTCAGCAGCACCCTCTCATTCTCGGCGAGCCGCCCGATCAAACGCTGGCCCCCACTGCCCCGTGGCAGGATGGGCTGCGCGGCGGCCAGGCTGCGCGCATGCTCCTCAAGCCGTTCGGCACTGAAGCGTTCCGCACGGACCGGCTGTGAGCTGGCGAAGGCGGTTTCTCTTGAGAGGAACGCAGGCCAGACGAATGACATACACGGACCTTGCATTCAAAGCGCAGGATCGCGCGTTGCCGTCAGTCCCTTGACTGATTTTCGAGACTGCGATGCAACGCGAAGGGGGAGGTCGCGGTTGCCCGGCAACTGAAGCGCGTATTGGTGCGCGCCGGCGCTGTTTTTCCTGTTCGGCTCGGCTTACTGGGCATTGCTGGCGCTGATCGCGCGGGATCTTGTGCAAGCTCTCGATCAAAAAGCCAGCGACGAGAATACGCCTGGTGCCGAGCTGATCGCGGTGGGAGGGGTGCCCGCCTAAGATGAAGCCTGACCACTCGATGTCTGCGAAATTCGTATAGAAGCCGCCAGTTTCACGGCAACGTCACGCACGCGGGCGTATCGGTCTTGGCATAAAGCGCGGGTTCATCACTTCCGGCGAAACCCCGCATGGCCAGCGTCACGCTTCATCGCATCAGCAAGCGCTTTGGCGCAACGCAGGTATTGCGCGAGGTCACTCTGGACGTCGCGGATGGCGAATTCCTGGCGATTCTCGGCCCCTCGGGTTGCGGCAAATCCACCCTGCTGCGCGTGCTCGCCGGGCTTGAGGGGTGCGATGCCGGCAGCGTGTTGCTCGGCGATGAGGATGTGACCGAGCGCGCGGCGAAACTGCGCAACCTCGCCATGGTGTTCCAATCCTACGCGCTTTATCCGCATATGAGCGTGCGGCAGAATATTGCCCTGCCGCTGGAATTGCGGCGGCTGAGCGCCTGGCAGCGCATCCCGCTGCTGGGCCGGCTTTCGGGCAGTGCGGTGCGCCAGGACATCGCCGCCGAGGTGGGCCAGGTGGCGGGCGCACTGGCGCTGGACGCGCTGCTGGACCGTCTGCCCTCGCAGTTGTCCGGCGGGCAGCGGCAGCGCGTGGCTCTGGCGCGTGCGATGGTGCGCCACCCCGCCGCCTTCCTGATGGATGAGCCGCTTTCCAACCTCGATGCGCGGCTGCGCGGCGAGGCGCGGGCGGAGATCGTGGCCTTGCAGAAGCGCCTGGGCGCCACCGTCCTCTACGTCACGCATGACCAGGAGGAGGCGATGGCCATGGCCGACCGCGTTGCCGTCATGCGTGAGGGGCGCGTGTTGCAGGTGGCCGCCCCGCAAGCGCTTTACGATGATCCAGTGAGCCTTGAGGTCGCACGCTTTGTCGGTTCGCCGCCGATGAATGCGCTGCCCGCGCGGGTGCTTCTGGAAGGCCGTGTCGAGGTCGCCGATGTGGAACTCCCCTTCAGCGCCGAGCGCGGCGGCAAGGTCACGCTCGGCGTGCGGCCCGAGGCGCTGCGGCTCTCGCCCGAGGGCATCCCGGCCGAGGTCACGCGCATCGAGCGGCTGGGCGCGGACGTCATCCTGCATGCGGAGATTCGCGGCATCGCGGCGCATGCGCTGGCACGGCTCTCGCCGGAGCAGGTGGCCGGCCTGGCACCGGGCGCCAGTATCGGCCTGATGCCGCTGCGCGCCATGCTCTTTGACGCCGACGGCGCGCGGATCGCGCTGCATGCCACAAGGCGCGAACATGCCATCGGCTGAAGCAACCCCCCGCACCGGCGGCCGCCCCGGTGCCGCGGCCGAGCAGGTTGCGGCCTGGCTGCTGGCGCTGCCGGCCATGCTGCTCATGTGGGCCATGCTGCTGGGCCCGGCCATTGCGGTGGGGCTGCTCTCCTTCACCGATTGGAATTTTGGCGATGCTGAGATTCCCTGGCACGGCCTGGGCAATTACGCCGAGCTCTGGGGCGACCGCGTCTTCTGGATCAGCCTGCGCAACACTTTGATCTATGTGGGGGTGAGCGTGCCGGCGACGGTGGGCCTCGGGCTTCTTGCTGCCATCGCCATCGAGGGCGTGACGCGCGGGCGCGGCTTTTATCGCGCGGCCTACTTCGTGCCGGTGGCGTCCACTTTGCTCGCCATGGCGCTGGTCTGGGAATTCATGTTCCACCCGACGGTGGGCTTCGTGAACCAGACCTTCCGCGCGCTGGGCCTGCCCACGGCCGACTGGCTGCAAAACCCGGATACGGCGCTGCTTGCACTGGCAGTCATCGGCGTATGGCAAAATCTCGGGCTGGCCATGGTGCTTTTCATGGCGGGGCTGAAGGCCATTCCGAAGGACATGTATGAGGCCCTCTCCATGGATGGCGCGGATGGCGCCTGGGAGCGCTTCCGCCGCGTCACCTGGCCGCTGCTGGGGCCGGCGCTGGTGTTTGTGGTGGCAATCACGGCCATTCGCAGCTTCCAGGTCTTTGACACTGTGGCGGTACTGACCGAGGGCGGGCCGTCCAAATCCACCGAGGTGCTGCTCTACACCATGGTGCAGAACGGCTTCACCTTCCTGCGCAGCGCTTATGGCGCGGCGATCACGATGATCTTCCTGATCTTCACCCTGGCGCTGACCCTGGCGCAGACGATCCTGCTCGATCGGCGCGCGCATTATGGTTAGGCACATCCTTCTCCTCGCTGGGGCCGCCATCATGCTCGCCCCCTTCGTGCTGATGGTCTCGATCTCTCTGAAAGCTCCGGGCGAGGTCTTCGCACCCGAATTCCGTCTGCTGCCGGTGCAGTGGCACGCGGTGCAGAACTACACGGATGCCTTCACCAAGGTGCCGCTCGCGCGCTTCATCCTCAATGGCTTCTTCGTCACCTTCTGCATCTTTGTCGCCCAGGCCCTCACCGCACTGCCCATGGCCTATGCGCTGGCCAAGCTGCGCTGGCGTGGGCGGGAGACGAGCTTCGCGCTGGTGATGCTCGCACTCCTGATCCCGCCGCAGGTGCCGGCCATCCCGCTCTATATCGGAATGTGGCAGTTGGGCCTGCTCAACACCTATGCCGCAATCATTCTTCCCTCGACCATCAGCGTCTTTGGCATCTTCATGATGCGGCAATTCTTCCGCACCGTGCCCGATGATTTGATCGCCGCAGCCCGCATGGATGGCATGGGCGAGTTTGGCATCGTCTGGCGGATCATGTTGCCCACCGCGGCGCCGGCGCTGGCGGCCTTTGCCTGCCTCTCGTTCATCTGGAACTGGAACGAGTTCTTCTGGCCCTTCATCGCCGTGCAGGAGGAGCATCTGATGACGCCCCCGCTCGGCATCGCCTTCTTCTCCAATGCCGAGGCCGGAACCTCCTTCGGGCCGCTCATGGCGGCCGCGACCGCGGTCACCGCCCCGCTCGTCATCGCCTTCCTGCTGGCCCAGCGCGCCTTCGTCGAGGGCGTGACGATGACCGGCGTGAAATAAGACAACCCCCGAAAGGAACAAGCCCATGATGTTGAACCGTCGTCTTCTGCTGGGAAGCGCCGCTGGCCTCGCAGCGCCCCTCTACGCCCGGGCGCAAAGCCAGGTGGTGGAGATCACCGCGCAATACTCCATCCCGGAACTCTTCCGCGGGTTGATGGAAGATGTGGGCCAGGCGTTCATGCGCGAGAATCCGGGCATTCGCCTCACCTGGCGCGCGCCTGAACAGGGCTACGAGGAAATTCTCCAGCGCAACTTGCGTGACAGCATCACGCGCACGTTGCCGGATGTGGCTTTCCACGGCCTCAACCGCCAGCGCACCCTGGCGGAGCGCAACATCCCGCTCGACCTCAAGCCACTGATGGCCGCCGATCCTGAGACGGCCGCCCAGGGCTATTCGGAGACGCTGCTCTCGCTCGGCCAGGTTGGCGCAGCGCAGACCGGCATCGGCTTCGCGCTCTCCACGCCGATCCTGTATTACAATGTGGAGCTGATGCGCCGCGCCGGAGGCAATCCCGAGCGCCCGCCCACGACCTGGGCGGAAGTCAACGAACTCGCCCGCGCCATCCACGGCAGCAGCGAGAACGTGACGGGCATGTTCTTCGACTGGAGCATCACGGGCAACTGGTCCTGGCAGGGCCTGGTGTTCAGCCATGGCGGGACGATGCTCAACGGCGAGGAAACGCAAGTCGCTTTCGGCGGCGAGAGTGGCCGCCGCGCAATGCGCACGCTGCGCAGCTTCGTGGATGACGGCCGCATGCCGGATATCCGCTCGGCCACGATGTTCACCGACATGTTCGCCGGCCGGCTGGGCATCTCGATGCAGAGCACGGCGCAGCTTGGCCGCTACAACCGCGAGATCGGCGGCCGCTTCCCGCTGCTGACCGGCCGCTACCCGCTGCCCGGCCCAAATGCGCGCATCCCCGCCGGCGGCAATGTCGCCATGATCTTCACGCGCGATGCGCAAAAGCAGGCCGCCGCCTGGCGCTTCATCAAATTCGCGACCGGCCCCGTGGGTGCGACGATGATGGTGAACGCCACCGGCTACATGCCCGCCAGCACGATCCCCGCCGAGCGTGAGGACATGCTGGGCCGCTTCTACCGCGAGAACCCGAACCACCTGACGACCTTCCGCCAGGCGGATTCCATCACCGGCTGGTATGCCTTCCCCGGCCAGAACGCGCTGCGCATCACGGACGTCATCAACGACCACCTGCAAAGCGTTGTCGCCCGCCGCGGCGAGCCGGATGCGGTGCTGGAGCGCATGACGGCCGATGTGCAGAACCTTCTGCCACGGCGGAGCTGAGGCATGTCAAACGCGCCCTTCAGCTTCCTGCACGTCAGCGATCTGCATGTGACGCCGGAGGGCGCGCCGCTTCTCTACGGCCTCGATCCAGGGCAGCGCCTGACCGAGGCGGTGGCCGACATGGCCGCGCGCTTCGGCCCCGGCTCCGCCCATCCGGTGGAGTTTTTGGTGGTGACAGGCGATCTCACCCATCATGGCGAGCCGGGCGCCTATACGCGGCTCGCCGCGATCCTCGACCGGCTGCCCTTCCCGGTGCATCTGCTGCTGGGCAATCACGATGATCGCGAGGCCTTCACGGCCGCCTTTCCGGCCGCGCCGCGCGATGCCAGCGGTTTCATCCAGCAGGCCCTGCCCACCCCGGCCGGGCTGTTCCTGATGCTGGACACGAATGAGCCGGGCACGCATGCCGGGCGGCTTTGTGCGGCGCGTTTGGGATGGCTCGCGACGCGGCTGGCGGAGAGCGAGGGCGATGTGCTGCTGTTTGTGCATCACCCCCCCTTTCGCGTCGGCATTTCCCGCATGGACGAGATTCCTCTGCTGGATGCGGAGGCGCTCTGGCAGGTTCTGGCGGCGCATGCGCCGCGTATCCGCCACATGTTCCATGGGCATCTGCACCGGCCGCTTTCAGGCTCCTGGCGCGGGATTGCCTTTTCCTCGCTGCGCGGCACCTCGCACCAGGTGGCGCTGGATCTCAGCGAGCGCGAGACGGTGCCAGGCAGCCATGAGCCGCCAGCCTATGCACTGGTGCGCGTGAGCGAGGAGGGCGTGGTGGTCCACACGCATGACTTCCTGGATGAGACGAACAGCTTCGAGCTCTAGCAGCCTGTCGGGGAGGCGTCGTCTCGGGATGGCCCTCGCAGTTCTGACGCGGCGGACAGCAGGCCCGGGTTGGACGGTTGGATCGTTGGCTCGGCTGGTTTGGCAGGCCCGATCGCGCTGCGATGGCTTTGATCGTC
>JBBRVI010000071.1:0-14556 GCA_038247025.1 Acetobacterales bacterium | reverse complement strand
TACGTGGCCGGCCCCAACCATGTGCTGCCCACCGGCCGCACCAGCCGCTTCGCCTCGGGGCTGTCGGTGTTTGATTTCCTCAAGCGCACCACCTGGGTGGAGGCCAGTGCGGCCGGCCTCGCAGCCATCGGCCCTGCGGCGGTATTGCTGGCCGAGGCGGAGGGGCTGGGCGCGCATGCGGCTAGCGTGGCGATTCGGCTCGGCAGGAACGCAACCCCATGAACCTCTCCCGCCTCCTCGCCGCCCGCGCGGCTGCCGGCAAGCCCATCACCGTCGGCGTCATCGGTGCGGGCAAGTTCGGCGCCATGTTCCTTGCCATGGCCGCGCGCTCGCCCGGCATTCACGTCGCCATCATCGCAGACCTTTCACCCGCAAAGGCGCGCGAGAACCTGACCCGCATCGGCTGGTCCGCCGAGCAATCCGCTGCCGCCAACCTGGACGCAGCCCTCGCCACCCGCGCCACCTTCGTGACCGACGACGCGGCCCTGCTGAATGATTCGCGCATCGAGGTCGTGGTGGAATCCACCGGCAACCCGGCCGCCGGCATCCGCCACGCGCTGGCCGCCATTGCCGCGCATCAGCACATCGTCATGGTCAATGTGGAGGCCGATGTCCTCGCCGGCCCGCTGCTGGCCGCCCGCGCAGCCCAGGCGGGCGTGGTCTATTCCATGGCCTATGGCGACCAACCCGCTTTGGTCTGCGAGATGGTGGACACCATCCGCGCCATGGGCCTGCCGGTCATCGCGGCCGGCAAGGGCACGAAATACCTGCCCATCTTCCACGAATCCACGCCCGAAACCGTCTGGGGCCATTACGGCCTGACACCCGAGCAGGCCGCCGCCGGGGGCATGAACCCGCAAATGTTCAACTCCTTCCTCGATGGCACGAAATCCAGCATTGAGATGGCCGCCATCGCCAATGCAACCGGCCTCCTCCCGCCCGAGGATGGCCTGGCCTTCCCGCCCTGCGGCGTGCAGGACCTGCCGCATATCCTCCGCCCGCGCGAGCATGGCGGCATCCTGCCCAAGAAGGGCATGGTCGAGGTCATCAGCAGTCTGGAGCGCGATACCCGCCAGGTGGTGGGCGACCTGCGGTGGGGGGTCTATGCCGTGTTCGAAGGCGAGACGGATTATATCCGCCGCTGCTTCTCGGAATACGGCGTCCACACGGACAGCACCGGCCATTACGCGGCGCTGTGGCGCCCCTATCACCTGATTGGCTTGGAACTCGCCGTCTCGGTGGCCTCTGTCGCCTTGCGCAGTGAGCCGACCGGCATGAGCGAAGCCTGGCGCGGCGATGCCGTCGCCACCGCCAAGCGCGATCTGCGCGCGGGTGAAATCCTGGATGGCGAGGGCGGTGCCATGGTGTGGGGCAAATGCATCCCCAGCCACCGCAGCCTGGCCGAGAATGCCCTGCCCATCGGCCTCGCCCATGGTGTGAAGCTGTTGCGCGACATTCCCCGCGGTGCGACGCTGCGGCAATCCGAGGTGGCGCTGGATGCAACGCTCGATGCCGTACGCCTCCGGCATGAGATGGAAAGCGATGCCCGCCCCCTTCTGGCGGCGAAATAGCGGCGCTAGGCTTTCCTCAACAACACCGAGGAAGCGCCTTGAAAAACCTGTTTGACCTGACCGGCAAGGTCGCCATCGTCACTGGCGGAAGCCGCGGTATTGGCCGCGCCATTTGTGAGCGCCTCGCCCAGCATGGCGCCAAGGTCGTCGTCTCCTCCCGCAAGCTCGATGCCTGCCAGGAGGTCGTGGACGGCATCACCGTACAGGGCGGCACCGCCATGGCGATGGCCTGCAATATCGGCCGCAAGCCTGAGCTAAAGGCCCTGGTGGACGCCACTGTCGCGGCTTACGGCCAAGTGGACATCCTGGTCTGCAACGCGGCCGTGAACCCCTATTTCGGCCCGACGCAGGACATCCCCGACGAAGCCTACGACCGCATCATGAACTCAAATGTGCGCAGCAACCTGTGGCTCTGCCAGATGGCCATTCCCGCCATGGCCGAGCGCGGCGAAGGCTCGGTCATCATCGTCAGCTCCATCGGCGGTTTTCGCGGCTCTGCCCGGCTGGGCATCTATGGCGTCTCCAAGGCCGCCGACATGCAACTGGCCCGCGCGCTGGCCGTGGAATGGGGACCACGCGGCGTGCGCGTGAACGCCATCGCACCCGGCCTGGTGAAGACCGACTTCGCCCGCGCCCTGTGGGAGGACCCGGTGAACCTCAAGAAGCGCACGCGCGACACCCCGCTTCTGCGCATCGGCGAGCCCGATGAAATCGCGGGCGCCGCCGTTTTTCTCGCCTCCGCCGCCTCGGGCTTCATGACCGGGCAGAGCATGGTGATTGATGGCGGCGTGCTGGCTGGCCCGCCTTTTCTCTCGGACGACTAAACCGCCGATTTTGCCACGACCACTCCCCAAGGACAGCACTTCATGAGCCCAACCGCTCTCGTCATTTCCGCCCATTCCGCCGATTTCGTCTGGCGCGCGGGGGGCGCCATCGCGCTGCATACGGCTGCTGGCTTCGAGGTGACGGTGGTCTGCCTCAGCTATGGCGAGCGCGGTGAATCCGCCAAGCTCTGGCGCCAGCCGGGCATGACACTGGATCGCGTGAAGGCCGAACGCCAGAAGGAGGCCGCGGCTGCGGCGAAGGTCCTTGGCGTGCACGACATCCAGTTCTGGGATCTCGGCGATTACCCGATCACGCTCACCCATGAGAGCCTGTTCCGAATGGTGGAAGTGATGCGCGCCACCCACCCGAAATTCATCCTGACCCATTCGAAGGAGGACCTCTACAACCACGACCATCCGGCCGTGACGGATTTCGCACAGCATGCGCGCATCACGGCGCAGGCGCATGGCCACAACCCAGGCGAGAAGGTGCTGGGCGCCCCGCCGATGTTCCTGTTCGAGCCGCACCAGCCCGAGCAATGCAATTGGAAGCCCGATATGCTGCTCGATATCGGGCCGGTCTGGGCGCAGAAGCGCGCGGCCATCGAATGCATGGCCGGGCAGGAGCATCTTTGGGAATACTACACCCGCGTGGCGCAGCAGCGCGGCGCGCAGGCGGCCCGCAACAGCGAAAAATCCATCATCTGGGGCGAGGGCTATGCCAGCGTCTTTCCCCATGTCGTCGAGCGTTTGGCATGATCCACCTCACCGCCGCCATCGGCCGCTATCCGCACACGGCCGCGCTGCTGGACGGCACCGTGCGGGGCGAGCTCACGCTGGTTTGCGCCCCCTTTCCCATCATCAGCCATGCCTTCGCGCCCATGATCCGCGAAGGGCGTTTCGATGTGAGCGAGATGGCCATCGCCACCTGGCTCCAGGCGCGCGAGCACGGCAAGAAGCTGGTGTTGCTGCCGCGCGTGATGGCCGCGCGCATGCAGGAAGCGTCGCTCTTCTGCCGCGCCGATTCAGCAATCGGCAGCCCAGCGGATCTGGCCGGCAAGCGCATCGGCGTGCGCGCCTATAGCCAGACCACCGGCCTGTGGCTGCGCGGCATCCTGCAGGACACGCATGGCATCGCACCGAACAGCGTGCGCTGGATCACCTTCGAGGACGCACACGTGGCCGAATGCGACGATCCGCCCTGGGCCGAACGTGCGCCCGCTGGCAGCGACATGCTGAAGATGCTGGAAGATGGCCGTCTTGATGCCATCATCAGCGGCAATGACGCGCCCAAAATGGCCTGGTTGCGCCACGTCTTTTCCAGTGCGGCCGCTGCGGGCGCCGAATACCTCACTCGCCATGGTTTCACGCCGATCAACCATCTTCTGGTGATCCGCACTGACCGTGCCGAGCATGCGGCGGCGGTGCTTGCGCTCATTGATAAAGCTGATGCGATGAGCCCCTCCGGCCTGCCGCGCGGCCGCCTGGCCATGATGGGGGCCATGGCTTTCGCCGCCTATCACGCCGTGCGCCAGGGCCTCATCGCCCGCGCCCCTACGGCTGAGGAAATCTGGGCGGGACTACCAGCGCAAGCCGACTGAAGCCAGCAAACCTTATGCAGCCGCCAAGCCCGTGTCGCCGCCCCGCAGTCGTACCGCGGCATCCGGAGCAAGCCACGCCAGATCGCCGGCCACAAAGACGGCAATGAGGCGGCCTTCGGCGGTGGTCAGCGTCAGATCCGCGCGCAGCCCCGGCGCAATCCGGCCGCGATCAGCCAGCCCCAGTGCTTCGGCGGGATTGGTCGAAACCAGCGCCCAGCTCGCCGCGAGGTCAAGCACTCCGCGCGCCACCATCCGGAAGGGCGCGGCCAGCAAGGCAGGCCAGTGGTAGTCACTGGCCAGGACGGTCACGAGCCCCCTTTCCGCCAACGGGGCAGCACTCGCCCAGCCCAGATGACTGCCGCCGCGCACGACATTGGGCGCGCCCATCACCACAGCCTCGCCTGCCGCGCGCGCATCGGCGGCCACCGCTTCGGCCATGGGAAATTCGCAGATTTCCGCCCCGAGGGCGCGGAATATCGCGCGATCCTCAAGCCGGGCGTCGTCATGGCTGAGCATGGGAATGCCTGCCGCACGGGCCGCTTCCGCCATGCGCAAGCGCATCGCCGGTATCTCAATGCGACGGCTGAAAGCGCCTTGAGCGAGTGCCACCATCTCCACCTCGCTGACCCCGGCGCGGCCGGCATATTTGCCAAGTTCCTTCGGGTTGGAAAGCTTCTTCACGATGCTGGGCGTGTGGTCGTTGAAGCCCAGGAGATGCACCTCGCCCGCCGCGATGGCGGCCAGTGCGGCAGGCTCGGCCGCGAAATTATCCGCCTCGAAGCGGAGATGAACGCGCAGTTGCGGCCCAGGCGGCGGCGTGCGCAGCGCCTCCAGCGTCGCGACGAAAGAGGCGAGCGAGCGCAGCCCTGGCTCCCAGGACAGGGTGACGCCGAGATAGGCCGTGGTGATCCCACAAGCCAGGCACTGCGCGGCCGCATCCGCCAACGCGAAAGGGGCGGGGAAATCCACATTCGGACGCGGTTGCAACGCACGCTCATGCGCATCGCCATGGATGTCCACGATACCGGGCAGCACCATGAGGCCGGCGGCGTCAAAGCGATGCGAGGCCGGGCCGTCGTCAGCGATCAGGCCGCCTTGGAGCGTGACGTCGCCCGGTGCGAGCCGGCGCTCGCGCAGCACCTGGCCGCTCATGATTTTCCAGGACATGGTCAGGACTCCACCACAAGTTGCGTGCGGCCTGCGGCGTAGCGTGTCAGCGTCGCATCCACCGGCCGGCCCTCGGGATCAACATTGACCGCCTCACTCACCAGAACCGGGCGGCTGCGCGATTGCTGCAATGCCTCAGCCTCCTCGGCGCTGGGCATCCGCGCGGTGATGCGCGTGATGCGGCGGCGATAATCGGGAACGCCGCAGGCCGCCAGGGCATGGGTGATGGAGGGGTTTTCGCTCAACAATCCTGCGATGCGGGGAAAGCGGCTTGCGGGAAAGTGATGCGCGCCGAGGGCGACGGGCCGGCCATCCGCCATGGCGATGCGCTCCGCCAGGATCACGGTTCGTCCTTTCCGGATTTCCAGCAGTTCCGCGATGCGCGCTTCGGCCGGAATTTCGGCAAGGCGCAGCAGGCGGCCGGCGGGTTCGCGGTTTTGCGCGCGGATGATCTCGCTGAAACGGGTGCGCGGGCCGAGCGGGTAGTCGAGTACATCCTCGGCCACGAAGCTGCCGCGCCCCTGCTCCACACGCACGATGCCGCGTGTCTCCAACTCCTCCATGGCGCGGCGGATGGTGTGGCGGTTCACCCGGAACCGCGAGGCGAGCTCAGCCTCCGTGGGAAGGCGATCGCCCGGCGCGTGTTGCCCCGCGCGGATCGCGCCTTCCATGGCCGCGCCAATCTGACGCCACAGGGCAATCCCGGCACCGCGATCGAGCGGGGCAGTCGGCTTCGTCACGGAAGCTTCAACCAAATCTTCGCTCCGGGGTGGCAGTTTCAACTTGACCATAGCTGGGTGGATGTATAGCTGTCTAGACAAATGATTACCATAGAAACGATGGATCGCCCCGCCTGGATGGCCGTCCTGGCGCGCGCGCAGGCCGCAGAGATCGAGGCGCTTTTGCGCGAAACCGCGTCGCTTCCGCCGCACCGAATCATCCGTGGTCCCGAGATCGGGTTGACCATGATGCGCGGGCGGGCGGGCGGCGATGGCGCGGCCTTCAACCTCGGCGAGGCCACCATCACCCGCTGCTCGGTCAGCCTGGCGGACGGCACGCTGGGCCATTGTTGGCGCCTGGGGCGGGACCGGCGCGCGGCCGAACTGGCGGCGCTGCTGGATGCGTGCCTGCAAGGCGATGCCCTGCGCGAGGCGCTGCTCACCCGCGTGATTGAACCCCTGCGCGCGCAACAGGCCCAAACCGCCTCCCTGACCGCACGTCGCGCCGCTGCCACACAAGTTCGTTTCGCAACGCTGGCCACCATGCGATGAAGCCCGGATTTTCCGACCCCGTCTTCGACTCGCAGGAAGGGTTCTCCGCCCTGATGCAGGCCATGGCCCGCCCGGGGCGCATCCAACGTTGCCAGATGCTGCGCGACCTCCCCGACGGCCTTCAACCCGCCGCGGCGGCGGCACTCCTCACCCTCGCCGATGCGGAGACGCTGCTCTGGACCGATGCACAGGGCGAGGCGCGCAACTGGATCGCCTTCCACACCGGCGCGCCCCTGGTGGCCGAACCGGGCCGCGCGCAATTCCTTCTGGCCATACACAACATGCCCGAACTGACCGCGCTGGACCCCGGCACGGATGAAACACCTCAGGAAAGTGCTACGCTCATCGTCCAGGTGGAAGCGCTGGTTGATGCTTCGGGCTGGTCGCTGACCGGGCCGGGGATCGAGACGGCGCATCGGCTTTCCGCCCAGGGCCTGCCCGGAGATTTCCTGCGGCAATGGAGCGCCAACACGGCCCGCTTCCCGCGCGGCGTGGACCTCGTCCTTTGCGCGGGCGAGCATCTGGCCGCCTTGCCACGCACCACCCGCATCTCGGAGCCCAATCTTCTCAAGGAGTCCGGCTGATGTATGTGGCCGTCAAAGGCGGCGAGGCCGCGATCAGCGCCGCACACACCTGGCTCGCCGAGCGCCGGCGTGGCGATGAGGCCCTGCCCGCGCTCTCGCCCGAGCAGATCGAACAGCAGCTCGGCCTCGCCGTGGATCGCGTCATGGCGGAGGGCAGCTGCCATGACCGGGCCCTGGCCGCACTCGCCATTCAGCAGGCGCGTGGTGATCTGATCGAGGCCGCGTTTCTGCTGCGCGCCTATCGCAACACGCTCTCGCGCTTTGTGGCCTGCGAGCCGATTGACACGGGGGCCATGCGCGTCCAGCGGCGGATCAGCGCCACCTACAAGGATCTGCCCGGCGGGCAGGTGCTCGGCCCCACCTTCGACTATACGCACCGCCTGCTCGACTTCGCCCTCGCCGCCGAAGGCCATGCGCCGCAAGAGGCCGAGGCCAGCGCCCCCACCATGCCGCGCGTGACCGAACTCCTCGCGCGCGAAGGCCTGATGGCGCGCGATGCGCCCGATGACGGCACACCCCCGCCTGATCTGACGCGCGAGCCCCTGCCCTTCCCCACGCCGCGCGCGCTGCGGCTGCAATCCCTCGCACGTGGCGATGAAGGCTTCCTGCTCGGCCTCGGCTATTCCACGCAGCGCGGCTATGGCAACGCGCATCCCTTCGTGGCCGAACTGCGCATGGGCGAGGTGGAGGTGATGCTCGCCCCGGCCGAACTCGGCTTTGCCATCAGCATCGGCGATGTGACCGTGACGGAATGCCAGATGGTCAACCAATTCGCGGGAAGTGCAGCCACACCGCCGCAATTCACGCGCGGCTATGGCCTCGCCATGGGCCATGGCGAGCGCCGTGCGATGGCGATGGCGCTGGTGGATCGCGCGCTCATGGCCGCCGAACTGGGCGAGGACATCACCGCCCCCGCGCAGAACGCCGAATTCGTGCTGCTGCACGCCGATAATGTCGAGGCCACGGGCTTCGTCGAACATCTGAAACTGCCGCACCATGTGGACTTCCAGAGCGAATTGGAAAAGCTGCGCAGCATCCGCGCCCGCTGGACTGCCGACCGCGAACAGGCTGGGCGGAGTGCGACCGTATGAACATGATCCCGCCCCGCAACGCGCCGGATGCGGCCTATAACTTCGCCTATCTCGACGAAGCGACAAAGCGGATGATCCGCCGCGCCATCCTCAAGGCGCTGGCCATTCCGGGCCACCAGATCCCCTTCGGCGCGCGGGAGATGCCGCTGCCCTATGGCTGGGGCACGGGCGGCATCCAGGTAACGGCGGCGATCCTCGGGCCGCGCGACGTGTTGAAGGTGATTGACCAGGGCGCGGATGACACGACCAACGCCGTCTCCATCCGCGCCTTCTTCGCCCGCGTGGCTGGGGTGGCCACCACGACGCGAACGGCGGAAGCGACGATCATCCAGACGCGCCACCGCATCCCCGAACGCCCTCTGCGCGAAGGCCAGGTCATGGTGTTTCAGGTGCCCATGCCAGAGCCGCTCTTCAAGCTGGAACCGCGCCTTGCCGAGACGCGGCGGCTGCATGCACTGGCGGATTACTCGCTGGCGCAGGTGAAGCTCTATGAGGATATCGCGCGCCAGGGCGAGGCGGGCAGCAGCTACAACCACCCTGTCATGGTGGGCGGGCGCTACCTCATGTCACCATCGCCCATTCCGGGCTTTGACAACCCCAAGCTGCACATGTCACCGGCCATCATGCTGTTCGGGGCGGGGCGAGAGAAGAAGATCTACGCCGTGCCGCCCTACACGCAGGTGGAGAGCCTGGATTTCGAGGATCACCCCTTCGTGCCCGTCCGAGCGCCGCATGCCTGCTCGGCTTGTGGCAGCACGACGAGCTACCTGGATGAGATCATCGCCGATGATCAGGGCGGCCGCATCTATGTCTGCTCCGACACCGACCATTGCGCCGAGAACCAGGGGCTATGAGCGCACCCCTGCTTGAAGCTTCGGGCCTCCATCTGCGCTTCGGCGCCGTGCGCGCTTTGGATGATGTGGCGCTGGAAATCTGGCCCGGCGAAGTCGTCGCCATTGTGGGCGAGAGCGGCTCAGGCAAATCCACCCTGCTGCGCGTGTTGGCCGGGCAAATGGAGGCTGATGCAGGGCGCATTCTCTATCGCGATACTGCGGGTGCGGCGCAGGAGATCGGCGCGCTGAGCGAGGCTGATCGCCGCCGCCTGATGCGCAGCGACTGGGGCTTCGTGCATCAGAATGCGCGCGACGGGCTGCGCATGGATATCTCCGCCGGGGGCAATATCGGCGAGCGTCTGATGGCCGCCGGAGGGCGCAATTACGCCACCATCCGCGCCGAGGCCGCCGCCTGGATGGAGCGCGTGGAGATGGACCCCGCCCGCATTGACGAAGCCCCGCGCAATTTCTCGGGCGGCATGCAGCAGCGCCTGCAAATCGCCCGCTGCCTGGTCACGCAGCCGCGGCTGGTCTTCATGGACGAACCGACGGGCGGGCTGGATGTGAGCGTGCAGGCGCGGCTGCTGGATTTGATTCGTGGGTTGGTGGCTCGGCTGGATCTCGCTGTGCTGTTCGTCACGCATGACATCGCGGCCGCACGGCTGCTTTCCCATCGCATCATCGTCATGCGGCATGGGCGCGTGGTGGAGCAGGGGCTGATTGATCGCGTGCTGGATGACCCGCAGCATGAATACACGCAGCTACTGGTCACCTCGGTGCTGGCGGCATGAGTGCGGCGATCCGCATCGAGGGGCTGGGCAAGCGCTTCACGCTGCATCTTCAGGGCGGCATCGGCTTTCCGGTGCTGCGCAATGAGGCGCTGGTGGTGCATCCCGGCGAATGCGTGGCGCTGACCGGGCCTTCGGGGGCCGGGAAATCCACGCTGATGCGCTGTCTGCAGGGCAATTACGGCGCGGATAAGGGGCATATCTGGCTGATGCATCGCGGTGCGCCGGTGGACCTCGCCGCGGCCGATCCGCGCCTGGTGCGCGAAATCCGGCGCGAGACACTTGGCTATGTCTCGCAATTCCTGCGGGTGATTCCGCGCGTCTCCGCCCGCGATGTGGTGGCCGAACCCCTTCTGGAGCGTGGCGTCCAAGCCGAGGCGCGCGCCACCGCACTCCTCACACGCCTCAACCTGCCCGCTCGCCTGCATGGCCTGCCGCCCGCGACCTTCTCAGGCGGAGAGCAGCAGCGGGTGAACCTTGCCCGCGGCTTCGCGCCCGACTATCCGATCCTGCTGCTCGATGAGCCCACGGCCAGCCTGGATGCCGCCAATCGCGATGTGGTCATCGCCCTCATCCATGAGGCCAAGGCGCGCGGAGCCGCGATCGTGGGAATTTTTCACGATGTCGAAGTGCGGGACCGCGTGGCGGATCGCACCCATGACATCCTTCCGATAGAAGACGCCGCATGACCACAGAAACAATCCTGACCAACGCCCGCCTCATCCTGCCGGAGGAGGAATTCCACGGCACTCTGGTGATCCGCGACGGCCGCATCGCAGAAATCCAGCCCGGCCGCGCGCATCACGCCTCCGCGCAGGATTGCGGCGGGGAGATCATCATCCCCGGCGTGGTGGATGTGCATACGGATAATCTGGAGCGCCAGGTTCAGCCGCGCGCCAATGCCCGCTGGCCCTCGCTTTCGGCCTTCATCGCGCATGACGCCCAATGCGCGGCGGCCGGCGTGACCACGGTGCTGGATGCGCTGTGCCTGGGCGATCTCGGCTTCGAGCAGGGCCGCGACCAGACCTTCCATGACGGCGTGCGCGATCTCACGGCGTTGCACGGCCAGGACTTCATGAAGGCCGAGCACCTCCTGCATCTGCGCTGCGAATTGCCCGCGCGCGACATGCCGGGCTTGCTGGAGGGCGTGGCCGATCATCCCCTGGTGGCCATGGTCAGCCTGATGGACCACTCGCCGGGCGTTGGCCAATACCGGGACCTTGAGCGCTACCGCGCCATGCGCCTGCGCCAGAGCCGGCTGAGCGAAGCGGAGATCGAAACCCGCATCGCAGAACTGCGCGCCCAACGCGACGAATTGCGAGAACCCCAGCGGCGGTTGGTGATTGACCGCTTCTCCGGGCGGGGCATCCCGCTCGCCAGCCATGATGACGAAGATGCCTCCGAAGTCAGCCGCAACGCGCAGGATGGCATACAGGTCAGCGAATTCCCGGTGACCATGGAAGCCGCGATGGAGGCCGCGGGCATCGGCGTGGGTGTCATCGCCGGCGCCCCCAACATCGTGCGCGGCGGCAGTCATTCGGGCAATGTGGCAGCGATGGATCTGGTGCGCGCGGGTGCCGTCTATGTCCTGGCCAGCGATTACGTCCCGCCCGCCCTGATCGAAGCCGCCTTTCTCGTCTCCGAGCAAGTCGGCCTGCCGCGCGCCATCGCGATGATCACCTGCAACGCCGCCGCGATGTGCCGCCTTGATGATCGGGGTGCGTTGGAGGTCGGCCTTCGCGCCGATCTGGTGCGCCTCACCCAGCACGGCGCGATGCCCGTTATCCGTCAGGTCTGGCGCGGTGGCGAAAGGGTCATCTGAGCGTGATGCGCGCCGCCATCTACTGGGCGCCCGAGCTGAATGATCCGTTGCACGCTGCCGGCAGCTCCTGGCTCGGTCGCGACGCGGAAACTGCGGCCACCCTGCGCCAGCCCCTCGATGGCCTGGCCGATTTCACGGCCGATCCGCGCGGGTATGGGCTGCACGCCACGCTCAAACCACCTTTCAGGCTGAAGGGCCGCTATCAGGATTTCATCGCGGATGCCGCAGAGTGGGCGGCAGCACAGGCACCCTTCGACCTGCCACCGCTCTGCGTGCAGGATCTCAAGGGCTTCCTGGCCCTGCGGGAGAGCCTGCCATGCCCCGCGCTGCATGCGCTGGCCGATTCGGCGGTCGAGGCACTCGACCATCACCGCGCCGCGCCCACTGAGGCCGATCTGGAACGCCGGCGCAAAGCCGGGCTCAGCCCCGCTCAGGAGGCGTTGCTGGTGCGTTGGGGCTACCCCTATGTGATGGAGCAGTGGCAGTTTCACGTGACGCTGACGCGGCGCCTCTCATCTGAGGAAGGCGAGCGAATCCGCCCGACGGCGGAGGCGCATTTCGCGGGCATCGCGCAGTTGCCCCGCAGGATCGGGGCGGTCTGCATCTTCACGCAGGCCGCCCCGGGTCAGCCCTTCCTGATTGCGGAAAGGCTGGCGATCAACGCGTAGCGGGGGCGGCGGGCGTCCGCTCGCTGCGGTGGCCTTGGTGATGACCGTTGTGGTGACCGTGCTGGGGCAATTCTTCCCGCGCCACTGCGCCGTCGGCATTCGCATCAGCGGCACGGAAGCGGGCTTCCACCGCGGGACGAATCTCTGCCAACGTCACCTGGCCATCGCTATTCGCGTCCAGGGCGCGGAACATTCCGCTGCGCATCTGCTCCATCCGCGCGGCGCGCTCAGGCGAAGCTGTCGGCGAAGACGTGGGCGAAGCTGTCGGCGAAGACGTGGGCGAAGCTGTCGGCGCATCTCCGCGGCGCATGCGCATGGTGACGAACTCCTGCAGGCTGAGCCCGCCGCTGCGATCAGCATCGGCCGTGGCGAAGCGCGTGGTGACGAAAGCCCAGGCTTCGTCGAAAACGACGCGGCCATCGCGATTGCCGTCAAACAATTCGAACATGCGCCCGCCGCGATCCGGCCGAGCTTCAGCGGCAGGGGGGGAGGCTGGCTGGGCAAAAACCTCGCCGGGGCCAATGAGCGCCAGACCCAGGCCTAAAGTCGGAAATATTTTCATCGGTATTCTCCAATTCGGGAGACGGCGTGGGTGTCGCTCCGTTGCGAACATAATGCGCGCCAATTGTAACAGACACATGCCGCATTTGATCCGGGTGCGTGAGGAAATGTGACGTCCTCCCGAAACGCTGAGGTCCGGAAAGACATGCCGAGTGTCGGGATTGAACCGACGACCTACTGATTACAAATAAGGGATATTGATCCGACACAAACCGACGAAACCCGCCAAAACCCTTGCAAAGAGCTGGGTCCGCAAGTAAGTGATCCGACACAAGCCGACTTGCGGACCCACTGCGGACCTACCCGCCGGGTCCGCTACGGGTCCGCAAAATCGGGGTAAGTGGGTCATGCCAAAGCTGACAGATGACTTCATCAAGGGTTTCGCACCGCTGGCCGGCGCAAAGGATCGCCTGGTCTTCGATACCGAAGTGAAGGGCCTTGGCATTCGCGCCACGGCGGGCGGGTCCAAGATGTTCCTTGCTCAATGGACGGATAAGGCGACCGGGAAGAAAGTCCGGGAACCGCTTGGCGCTTGGGGCACATTGACCGTGAAGGCTGCGCGCGATGCTGCGCTGGTCCATTTAGGCCGCAAGGCCGCTGGCTTTGACGTGAAGGCCGAGATGGAAGGGCGCCGCGCCGAGGATGCAAGGCGGGTGAAGGAAAAGGCCGAGGCAAAGGCCGAGGCTGGTTTCACCTTGGACAATCTCATAGCCGATTGGGTGAAGCTGCATCTGGCGAGCCGGCGCCCGCGCTATTCAATCGAGGCCGAGCGCGCTTTGCGGGTGGCGTTCAAGGCGCATCTGTCCAAGCCGGCGGCGGCGCTGTCGCATAGGGCGGTATTGGCGGTGCTGGTGGATGGCATGGCGGGCGAAGGCCGGGCGCCCATGGCGGGCCGCACAATGGCCTATGGTCGGGCCTGTTATGGATGGGCGGTGAAGTCCCGCCGGCTGGCCGCAAACCCCTTCCAGGGGCTTCCTACAATCGAGGGCGCCGCACCCAAGCGCAACCGCTTCCTGAGTGATGATGAGGTGGGGGCGGTGTGGCGCGCGGCTGGTGAATTGGGCGAGCCGTTCCGCCATGTGGTGCGGCTGCTAATGTTGACGGCGCAGCGGCGGGAAGAAGTGGCCGCGATGCGATGGAGTGAAATTGCAAAGGATGGTTCCGCCTGGACCCTGCCGGCCGAGCGGTCAAAGAACCACAAGGCTCATATCGTGCATCTGTCGGAACCCGCCCGCGCCATCCTCGCCAGTGTGCCGCGTATCCAGGGGCAGGACCTCATTTTCAGCACCACCGGCAAGACGGCGCCAAGCGGTTTCAGCCGGGCAAAGCGCGCTCTGGATGCGGACATGTCGGCCACGGGCGGCACCGGCTGGCGCTTCCATGACTTCCGCCGCACCGCTGTAACCTGGGGGGCGAATGCATGCTTTCCGCCACATGTCGCGGATCGGCTGTTGAACCATGTTGGCGGCACGATTTCAGGCGTGGCGGCGGTGTATCAGATGGGCGAGTTTCTGGCCGAACGCCGGGCGCTTCTGGATGGATGGGCCGCGCATGTTCTGGCGTGTGGTGAAGGCCAGCCGGTGCGGGAATCGGTGGTGCCTGCGGATGCGCTGGCCGAGCGGCGGAAGGCCAAGCGCCGCGCTTGAAAAGAGCCGAACTCTCAGGGCTGTATATAAATCAATGGCAACGCTGGCAACACTGGCAACAATGGCGGAAAGCCGAGGGTTTCAAGCGTTGCCAGTGGTGGTTTGGGCACTGGCAACGGTGGCAACGGG
>JBBRVI010000070.1:0-14578 GCA_038247025.1 Acetobacterales bacterium | reverse complement strand
GCCGCAGCAATCTCAGCGCGGCGGATGCCTATCAGTTCTGCTCACTGGCCGTGGATTTCCATGTGACGCAGACCGTGAATGGTGAGAAGGGCGTGCACGGGCTGCTCAAGAAGGGCCTGCTGTTCTGACAGCGGCTCAATCGGCCTGGATGAAGCCGCCCGCCATCACCCGGCCCGCCTGATACAGCACCGCCGCCTGGCCACGAGCGGCGATCCCTGGAACGTCCGGCGTGAGTGTCAGCCGCGCGCCATCCCATTCCGCCAGCATGGGTGCCGGCTGCTCACGCCCGCGCAGCTTGGCCTCGCAGCGAAATGCGCCCTCGGGCGGCGTGGTCAGCCAATTGACCTCGCCCACGCGAATCCGCGCGCTGGCGAGCGCCGCGCGATGCGCCACCACCACGCGCCGGCGGGGTGCGTCAATCTGCGCCACAAACAGCGCTTCCTCATCCTCGCGCCGGGAGAGACCCAGGCCGCGTCCCTGGCCGACGGTGTATCGCGCCAGGCCACGGTGCTGGCCGAGCACGTCGCCCGCAGCATTGACGATCTCGCCGGGCTCCAATGCGTCGGGGCGGAATTTCCGCACCACATCGGCGTAGGAGCCGCTGGGGACGAAGCAGATATCCTGGCTGTCCGGCTTGTCGGCCACGGCCACGCCCAGGCGTGCGGCGTGGGCGCGAACCTCCGCCTTGCTGGCAAAGCCGCCCAGGGGGAACAGCGTCCGCTCCAGCTGGGCGCGGGTGGTGTGCGCCAGGAAATAGCTCTGGTCCCGCACCGGGTCCGCCGCCTGGTGCAACTCCGCACCCGCATCGCCATCCAGCCGCTGCGCGTAGTGGCCAGTGGCGAGCATCTCACAGCCCAGATCGGCCGCGAGTTCCGTCAGGTCGTGGAACTTCACCGTCTGGTTGCAGCGGATGCAGGGGATGGGCGTCTCGCCACGGGCGTAGCTGTCAGCGAAATCCTGGATCACGGCTTCGCGGAAGCGCTGCTCGCGGTCCAGCACATAATGCGGGATGCCCAGGGCCTCGGCCACATTGCGCGCGTCATGGATATCCTGCCCGGCGCAGCAGGCACCCTTCTTCTGCACGGCGGCGCCGTGATTATAGAGCTGCAAGGTGGCACCGATGACCTCATGCCCCTGCTCATGCAGAAGGGCCGCGACCACGGAGGAATCCACCCCGCCCGACATGGCGACGAGCACGCGCATCAGACTGCATCCAGCCCCTGCTGCCAGAAGCGCTGCTCCAGCCGCGCGGCCATGGAGAAATCCCGCAGCAGGGATGCAAAACGCGCTTCCCCCCCATGGCTTTCGCCCAGCGCATCAATGCGATGCGCCGCGGCTTCGGCCATGTTCTGGTAGCCCTCGCCGGCGTAGCTCTCGATCCAGGACTGGTAGGGGTTGCCCGAGACCATCCGCGCTTTGTCCGCCATGATCAGCCGTGCCACTTCGCCATAGCCCACGGTGCAGGGCACCAGCGCGATCTCCAGATCGAGGATATCGCCATGCATGCCGCGATCCATCACCCAGCGCGTGTAGCTGACGGTCTCCATCGTTTCGGGAACAAGCGTGACCTGCTCCTCGGAGAGACCCCATTCTGCGCAGTATTTCAGGTGCAGCAACGTCTCGTCGAGGATCGCCAGCACGGCCGAGGCCTTGGAACGCATGGCGGCCAAGCTTTCGCCCTTCACGACTGCCAGCGCCTTGGCGCGGGCAAAGTGAATGAGAAACAGGTAATCCTGGATCAGATAGTGCTGAAAGGCGGCAAGCGGCAGCGATCCGTCACCCAGCCGCTGCACGAAGGGGTGCCACGTGTAGCCCACCCAATCCGCGCCGGAGGCATCGCGCAGCCGGCGGAACAACCCGCCCGGCGCGCCGAATTCAAGCGGATCAGCCGGCATTTCGCGTCCCGGAAGGCAGCTTCACGACAAGCCCGTCCAGCGCCTCGGTCATGATGAGCTGGCAACCCAGGCGCGACGTTTCCTGCAGATCGAAGGCGAGGTCGAGCATGTCTTCCTCATCCTCGGTCGGCTTTACCAGCTTGGGAAACCAGCTTGCATCCACGATCACATGGCAGGTGGAGCAGGCGAGGCTGCCCTCGCAGGCGCCCTCGATATCCACGCCATGGCGATGGGCGATTTCCAGCACGGAAAGCCCGAGTGCAGCTTCGACTTCGCGGTGTTTGCCGTCGCGCTCGATGAAAATCATCTTCGGCATGGTCTGATACTACTCCGCGGCGTGCTGGGTTGAAGTGAGGCTTTGCCAGGCGGCACCAATCAGGGCGGCCGCACGATCCATCTCGGCGGGCGAGGTAAAGCGACCCAGCCCAATCCGCAAGGTGGCGCGGGCCTGGGCTTCGGGAATTCCCATCGCACTCAGCACATAGGAGGGCGCGATTTCCGCCGAGGAACAGGCCGATCCGGTCGAGAGGCACAATTCGGGCAGGGCGGCCAGCAGGGCTTGCGCGTCCACCCCGCCCGGAAAGCTGAGATTGAGGTTCCCCGCCACACGCGAGCCCATCGAGCCGTTGACGCGCAGGCCCGGGATGGCGGCGGTCAGTCCGTCCAGCAGTCGCTTGCGCTGCCCCCCGATGCGGCCGGCATCCAGCAGGCCCTCGGCAGCGGCGATGCGCGCGGCTTCGCCCAGCCCCACCAGAAGGGGGGTGGGCAGCGTGCCGCTGCGCAACCCGCGCTCCTGCCCGCCGCCGCTGAACAAAGGTGCGAGGCGCACGCGCGGGCGGCGACGGACATAAAGCGCGCCCACGCCCTTGGGTCCGTAAAACTTGTGGCCGGAGAGCGAGAGCAGATCGGCCTGGATGTCATTGACATCCAACGCGATGCGCCCGCCGGCCTGCGCCGCATCGGTGTGGAACAGCGCACCGGCCTGCTTCACCAGCGCGCCGATCGCCGGCATATCCTGCACCACTCCCGTTTCGTTGTTCACCGCCAGGACGGAAACCAGCAGTGTGGGCACCTCCAGCGCCGCGCGCAGCACATCGAGGTCCAGCAGGCCATCGGGCCGCACCGGCAGGATCAACGCCTCGAACCCCTCGGCGGCGAGGTCCCGCACGGATTCGAGAACACACTTATGCTCAGTCGCCAGCGTTAGGATTCGTCTTGGCCCCTGCGTTCCAGCGAAGCGCGCCGCACCCTTGATCGCGATATTATTGGATTCGGTCGCCCCCGAGGTGAAGATGATCTCCCGCGCTTCGGCGCCGATCAGCTCCGCAACTTGGGCGCGTGCTTCCTCCACCGCTTCCTCTGCGGCGCGGCCCATGGAGTGCTCCACCGAATGCGGATTGGCGAAGTTTTCCTCCCACCAGGGGCGCATCGCGGCCCGAACCCGCGGATCGAGCGGCGTGGTCGCGTGGTGGTCCAGATAGATCGGGCGGTTCAGGCGCATGGGGTAGAGGTGGCGCTTGCGGGCGATTTCGGCAAGCGGGGTTTGCGCCCAGGTTGGGATCACGCCAGAGCAACGTGCTGGCCGCTGCGAGGTTTAGCGTCCGGCGCCGCAATCTTCACCCGTTCTTGCTGAAGCGCTGCCTGAAGGAGCGCACGACCCCAACAAGGACCCCGCATGAACCAAACAGAACCGCATCGTCTGGACCGAGTAGGCTGGCTGCGTGCCGCCGTGCTGGGCGCCAATGACGGGCTCCTCTCGACCGCCAGCCTGGTGATGGGCGTTGCTGCCGCCAATCCTGGCCCGGGTGCTGTGTTGCTGGCCGGGATTGCGGGGCTGACGGCCGGCGCGCTCTCCATGGCGGCGGGGGAATTCGTTTCGGTCAGCTCCCAGGCAGATTTGGAGACTGCCGAAGTCGGCCGCGAAAGCGAGGAACTCGCCACCATGCCGGCGCAGGAGCTGGTGGAGCTCGCGGCCATCTACCGCCAACGCGGGCTTTCGGCGGGGCTGGCGCAGCAGGTGGCCGAGCAATTGACCGCGCATGATGCGCTGGGGTCACATTTGCGGGACGAGCTCGGGATCACGGAAATCTCGACGGCAAAGCCTTTACAGGCGGCCCTGGCCTCGGCTGCGTCCTTCGCGGTGGGCGGGCTGCCGCCTATCCTGGTGGCGCTGCTCGCCCCGCCGGGTGTGGTGCTGATCGCGGTGGGCGGGGCCTCGGTGCTGGGCCTGGCCGTGCTGGGCTGGCTTGCGGCCTGGGTGGGCGGTGCGCCGGTGGGGCGGAGCATGGCGCGGGTGATGGTCTGGGGCGTGATCGCCATGGGCGTGACCGCGGGGGTGGGCCATCTTGTCGGGCAGGCGCTTTAGCTGCGGCGCCTGAGGCGGCCCAGGATGGCCGCAAAGGCGGTGAGGAACCGCTCCGGGGCATCGTCTGGCGCGTTCCAGGGCAGCGAGATGCGAATGCCGCAGGCCGCATCTGCGCCAAAGCCCATCGCTTCCAGCACATGCGACGCAGCGACCTTCCCCGACGAACAGGCCGCCCCGGCGGAGACCCGAACGCCCGCGAGATCGAGCGCGATGACCTGCGTCTCGCCTCTCACGCCAGGCAGGATGGCCAGGCTGGTGTTTGGCAGGCGCGGGGCGGATCGCCCTGCGATGACCGCATCAGGCGCCAACGACATGAGCCCCGCCTCGATGGCATCCCTCAGGGATGCGATGCGCGTTGCGTCATAACGTTCGGTGAGGGCTGCCCCCAGAGCTGCAATGGCGGGCAGGGGCTCGGTTCCGCCCCGCCGGCCCCGCTCCTGCCCGCCCCCTGCGATCAGCGCCGGCAAATGCAGGCCCGGGGCCAGGATCAACGCGCCGGCGCCCGGCACGCCGCCGAGCTTATGGCCCGAAATAGCCAGCGTATCGGCCAGTCCGGGCTGCGGCGCCAGGCGTCCGGCCGATTGCACCGCATCAACATGCAGCAGCGCCCCCTGCGCCCGGCAGAGCCGTGCGACATCCGCCAAGGGGTGCAGGACGCCCGATTCGTTGTTGGCCGCCATCACGCAGACCAGGGCCGGGCCGCCTTGCCCCAGCAGCCGCTCCAGAGCCATGAGGTCCAGCCGTCCATCGGGCAGAACCGGAATCACCGGGGCTTCTGGGGCTGCCGCCCGCACCGCGGCGTGCTCGGTGGCCGCAACCAGCACGCGGCGGCCGGCGGCGAGCCCATGGATGGCCAGCGCATTGGCCTCGGTCCCGCCCGATGTGAAGATGATGTCGCCTGCCGCGGCGCCGAACCGATCCGCCACGGCCCGGCGCGCCGCTTCGATGAGACGCCGCGCAGCCCTTCCGCCCCCGTGGATGGAGGAAGGATTCCCGCCCAGCGCCAGTGCCTCAAACAACGCATGGCGCGCGGTGGGGCGTAGGGGCTCCGTGGCGTTCGCGTCGAGATCAAGCGAATTCATGGGGGACGCACTCATGCTGTCGCGCTTGCCAGCGCGATCAGGCCCGCGTCAACTGCGCAGGCTGCGGATCCGTCGCATAGCTTTGCAAATCGGCATGGACCATATCGCTCAACATCATGCCATCGAGGAAGAGGCCCGATGCGCCTCAACTTTGCCGGCGCAGGATGCCAGGAGAAATCTGGTTTGGGTAAGGTTTCGACCTCGACCTCGACCGCCATGCATTTTCGGCGACCCAGCCATGCAATTTGCTTTGTGAATCCATTATGAAAGCCGTTCGGGATTGCGTATAACGCAGCTTCTGGCTTGGACTGATCCAGGACAGTTCTCGAAGTCACTGTCTTCCGGACGATTTTTTGGGATCGCACGGCGTCGTCAGAGTTTCGCTTTGCAGTGCTGGTCATTCGCGGGTGGAACATGTTGGCGACAGGCGGGGCGTGCGTCAATGGCGCAGGGCCCGGCGGGATAGAGGCATTGGGAAAACCCACGCGGGCATGCCCTTTATTCGCTGCATCGGCTTGATCCGGGCCGGATGATATCAGGGATGTGACAGATGCGGGGTCGGCCTTCATTTTTGGCTGCATGGGTCGGGCTTTGCCCCCGCCTCGCTCGTGCCGCCCAACCGCAGAAACGGACACAAGGACACGATGCCTGAAGTCATGTTCGCCGGGCCCGATGGCCGCCTCGAAGGCCGCTATCACCACGCCAAGCGCCCCAACGCCCCCGTCGCGTTGTTGCTCCATCCCCACCCCTTGCATGGGGGCACAATGAACAACCGCGTCGTTCATGCCCTGTACGGCAAGTTCCAGGCGATGGGCTTCTCCGTCCTGCGCTTCAACTTTCGTGGCGTCGGCAAGAGCCAGGGCCGATATGACGGCGGCATCGGCGAAATCAGCGATGCAGCTGCGGCCCTCGACTTCCTGCAGACGGTGAACCCCAATGCCTCCATGCTTTGGGCGGCGGGCTACTCCTTTGGCTCCTATGTCGGCATGCAGTTGCTGATGCGGCGGCCCGAGATGGGCGGCTTCATCTCCATCAGCGCGCCCGCCAGCCATTATGATTTCGGCTTCCTCGCACCTTGCCCCTGTTCGGGCATGATTCTGCATGGCGAAGACGACGAACTCGTCCCCGTCGGCAGCGTGCAGAAACTGGTGGACAAGCTGAACACCCAGAAGGGTGTGACCATTGACTACCGCACCATCCCGCAGGCTGGTCACGTCTTC
Source organism: Acetobacterales bacterium (assembly GCA_038247025.1). GTDB lineage: Bacteria > Pseudomonadota > Alphaproteobacteria > Acetobacterales > Acetobacteraceae > Roseococcus. Next base: position 8,016 of record JBBRVI010000070.1, on the reverse strand, counting down.
ACGCCCGCCCAGGTCGAGACGATCAGTGAAATGGCCGAAGACCATGTCCTGTCAATTCTCAACCGCAGCCGCATGGCGCTCGCTGCCGACTGAGCTTCGCAACGTCTCGAGAAAGCCGGCCCGGTCCTGCCGAGGCCGGCTTTTTCATGGCTGGTGCTTAAACCCCACCCACCTTGATCAGACAATGCGGGCCAAGTTCGGCGAGCGAATTCACGCCGAGCAGTGCCATGTTGCGCTCCAGTTCGCCCAGCAACAGTGCGATGGCGCGGTCCACACCGGGCTGACCGGCGACGGCGGCCGCATGCAGCATGGGCCGGCCCACAAAGACGAAATGCGCGCCGAAGGCCAACGCCTTCATCACATCCGTCCCGCGGCGGATCGCCCCATCCAGCATCACCGCCATACCCTGAGAGGCAGCCGCGATCTCGGGCAGCATCCGCAACGGGGCAGAGGTGCCATCCAGTTGCCGGCCGCCATGATTGCTGACGATGATGCCATCCGCACCCTCACTCGCCGCGCGCGCCGCATCCTCGGGGTGCATCACGCCCTTCACGATCAGCCAGCCGGGCCAGCGCCGGCGGATCAGCGCCAGGTGCTCCCAGTTCAAATGGTCACGTGCGGTGAAGTCGCGCAGGACGTTGCTGGCCAGGATGGGCGCGCCGCGTTCGGCGAAGCTGTTTTCGAAATGCGGCATGCCGTGCAGCCGCAAGGTCTTGAGGAAAGTGTTGAGCGACCAGCCGGGGTGCGTGATCCCATCCAGCGCCAGGCGCAGCGACGGGCGCAGCGGTGTGGAAAACCCATTGCGCACGTTGTTCTCGCGATTGGGCAGGACGGCGGTGTCCACCGTCAGGAGCAGCGTGCCGAAGCCGGCTTGCGCCACGCGGTCCACCAGAGCTTCCACACGGGTCGCATCACCGGGCAGGTAGGCCTGGAACCAGGCGTCCGGATTGGCGGCGATCACCTCTTCCATGCGGATCAGCGAGGAGCCGGATAGGATCATCGGCACATTGGCCGCCTTTGCGGCCTCGGCCAGCACGATGTCCCCGCGATAGGCGGCCAGCGCCGAGAGCCCCATGGGCGCAATGCCGAAAGGCGCGGCCCATTCGCGGTTGAACAGAGTCGCGGCTGTGGAGCGTTGCGAGACATCGCGCAGCACGCGCGGCAGGAAGCCCCATTCGGTGAATGCGCGCGCGCTGTCCGTGAGCGCGGCGTTCCGCTCGGTGGCGCCGGCGACGTAGCCGAAGATGGGGCGCGGCAGATACTGGCGGGAAAGGGCCTCGAAATCATCGAGGCAAAGTGCGCGTTGGGCGATGCTCAGGCTCATGGCGCCAAACTGTAACGCCTCACTGCGTGAAGGCTAGAGCCGCAGCTCATTGTTTGCACGCATTTCCCAAGTCGCCATGTATTGTTGTCACGTCTTTCCATGACAATGCTTGTACTTCTTGCCTGAACCGCAGGGGCAGGGCGCGTTGCGCGGCGTAGCATCCCATGTGGCGGGATTGTTCACATCCACTTCGGAAATCACCCGCGTCTCCTGCCGGGCCGGGGCGGCCGCGCCGTAATCCGACTGCGCCGGTGCCGCCATTTCATAGGAAGGCTCGGGCTCCGCATGGCGCATATCGGTGATGCGGATGGGCTGTGGCTCGGGCAGAGGTGCGTCGGCCGTGAGTTCCAGCCGCAGGAGCAGCGAGGTGACGCGCTCGCGCAACTCCTCCAGCATGTTGTTGAACAGCGCGAAAGCCTCACGCTTGTATTCGTTCAGCGGGTCCCGTTGGCCATAGGCCCGCAAGCCGATACCCTGGCGCAGATGGTCCAGGCTCAGCAAGTGTTCCTTCCAGACCTGGTCGAACAATTGCAGCAGCAATGACTTCTCGACCATGCGCATGAAGTCCGGGCCGAGATTGGCGGCCTTGGCGGCAGCCACCTGGTTGGCCGCGGCCTCGATGCGCTCGCGCACCTGGACCTCGTCAATGCCCTCCTCCTTGGCATAGGCCGCGACGGGAAGATCCAGACCGAGCGTGTCGCGAACGCGCTTTTCCAACCCCTCCAGATCCCATTGCTCGGGATAGGCATTTTCCGGAATGGCCTTGTCCACCATGCCGCCGATCGTCTCGTGGCGCATCTCCTGGATGGTCTCCGAGAGGTCCTCGGCTTCCATGTAGGCGCGGCGCTGGGCATAGACCTCGCGCCGCTGGTCATTCATCACGTCGTCGTATTTCAGCAGGTTCTTGCGCGTGTCGAAGTTCCGCGCCTCGACCTTCTTCTGCGCCTTTTCCAGTGCCTTGTTGATCCAGGGATGGACGATGGCCTCGCCCTCCTTGAGGCCGAGCTTCGTCAGCATGCCGCCCATGCGGTCACTGCCGAAAATGCGCATCAGATCGTCTTCCAGCGAAAGAAAGAAGCGACTGCCGCCAGGGTCGCCCTGGCGGCCGGAGCGTCCGCGCAGCTGGTTGTCAATGCGCCGCGATTCATGGCGCTCGGTGGCGATGACGAACAGGCCGCCCGCCGCCTTCACGATGGGCTGCGCCAGCGCCACCTCCCCCACATGTCGGGCGAAGACCGTGTCGTATTCAGGCCCATGGCCGTCGGGAATTTCGGCTTTTGCCAGCATGTCGGCATTGCCGCCGAGTTTGATGTCCGTACCGCGGCCGGCCATGTTGGTGGCGATGGTCACTGCGCCTGCCCGGCCTGCCTGGGCAACAATCCCGGCTTCCTGCTCATGATAGCGCGCATTCAGCACATTGTGAGGCACGCCCGCCTGCTTGAGCAAATTTGAGATAAGTTCGCTCTTTTCGATACTGGTCGTACCGACCAGGCAGGGCTGGTTGCGGTCCCGGCATTCGCCGATCAGCTTGATGACGGCCTCATACTTCTCCATGGCGGTGCGATAGACCTCATCATCCTCATCCTCGCGCGAGACGGGCACGTTGGTGGGGATTTCGACGACTTCGAGCTTGTAGATTTCGGCAAATTCATCAGCTTCGGTGGCAGCGGTTCCCGTCATTCCCGAAAGCTTCGGATACAGCCGGAAGTAATTCTGAAAGGTGATGCTGGCCAGCGTCTGGTTTTCCGGCTGGACGGTGACGTCTTCCTTGGCTTCCAGCGCCTGATGCAGCCCATCCGAGTAACGCCGGCCCTCCATCATGCGGCCGGTAAACTCGTCAATGATGATGATCTTGTCGTTGCGGACCACGTATTCCACGTCGAGCTTGAACAGTACATGCGCGCGCAGCGCCTGGTTCACGTGATGCACGATGGAGACATTGTGGCTGTCATAGAGGTTGCCCTCGGTCAGCACGCCCGCCTCGGTCAGCAGCCGTTCGATATCCTCGCCGCCAAGCTCCGTCATGGAGACAGTGCGCTGCTTCTCATCCTTCTCGAAGCGCTCGATATTCGTCACGAAATCCACCATCACCACATCCACGCGGCGATAAAGATCCGAGGTATCATCCGTGGGGCCGGAGATGATGAGCGGGGTGCGCGCCTCATCCACCAGGATCGAGTCCACCTCATCCACGATGGCGTACTGGAATGGGCGCTGGACCATCTCCTCCAGCCGGTACTTCATATTGTCGCGCAGATAGTCGAAGCCGTATTCATTGTTGGTGCCGTAGGTGATGTCACAGGCATAGGCCATGCGGCGCTCATCATCGCTCAGACCCTGGACGATCACACCCGTGGTCATGCCCAGGAAGCCATAGACCTGGCCCATCCATTCGCTGTCGCGCCGCGCCAGGTAGTCATTGACCGTCACGACATGCACGCCCTTGGCGGGCAGGGCATTGAGATAGCAGGGCAGCGTGGCGACCAGGGTCTTGCCCTCGCCAGTCTTCATCTCGGCGATCTTGCCGTCATTCAGCACCATGCCGCCGACCATCTGAACGTCGAAATGGCGCAGGCCGAGGACGCGCCTGGAGGCCTCGCGCACCACGGCGAAGGCCTCCTCCAGGAGGTCGTCCAGCTCGGTCCCGTCGGCGAGGCGCGCGCGGAACTCGGCGGTCTTGCCCCGAAGCGCCTCGTCCGAGAGCGCGGCCAGCGACGCCTCGAAAGCATTGATGGCAGGGATGCGCGCCTGGAAACGCTTCAGCGAGCGGTCATTCGCGGAACCGAACAGGGCACGGGCAAGACGAGCGAACATGAGCTGTGGAATCTCTCCGGGGCGGCCGCCCGCCAAACGGGACAAAAGCCTTCTGACAGGTAAGGGCGGGGGGGGCCGGGGTCAACGTGTCCCAAGATTTCCCTGCGGGTTGTGGGGGGGCGTGCCATCGGCCATTGTCCGCCAACCCTGATGGATTACGTCTGATGCCACGTCTCGTCCTTGCCGCGCTCCTTCTTCTGACAGGCGGCGTTGCCTTTGCCCAAACACCCCCTCCCGCCGCCCCGATTGCGGGCGAAGACCCCAACCCCGTCCTTGCCCGCGTCAATGGCCAGGATATTCGCCTGGATGAGGTCATGGCCACCGCAGCCGATGCCATGCCAGCCGAAATGCGCAGTGTTCCCCCCAATCTCCTCCGCAGCATGCTGCCGCCGCAGGTGTTCGAGCAGTTGGTGGACCGCGCCATCACCGACCGCGCCATGGTGGCCGCCGCCCGCGCCGCCGGCCTTGATCGCGACGAGGAAATTCGCCGCCGCCTGCGCTTTCTCGAAGAAAATGAGCTGCGCGACGCCCTGCTGCGCCGCGAGGTCCTTCCCCGCGTGACCGACGAAGCCCTCCGCGCCCGCTATGACCGCGATGCAGCCGGCCGCACTGCCGAGGAGGAGGTCCGCGCGCGGCACATTCTAGTGCCCAACGAGGCTGATGCGCGCACCATTCTGGCGGAAGTGCAACGCGGCGGGAATTTCGAGGAAGTGGCCCGCCGACGCTCGACCGACCCCGCCGCCCGCAACGGCGGCGATCTCGGCTTTTTCCGACGTGGCGACATGGTGCCCGAGTTTGCCGCCGCCGCCTTCAGCCTCCAGGCCGGCCAGGTGAGTCCGGCCCCGGTGCGCACACAATTCGGCTGGCATGTGATCAAGGTCGAGGAGCGCCGCTCCTCACGCGGGCCGAGCTTCGAGGATTCGCGCGACACGCTGCGCCAGACCATGATCGAGGAGGAGGTCCAGGCCGCCGTCCAGCGCATCCGCGCCGGGGCGCGGATCGAACGCGTGGAAACGCAAGCCCCCGCTATGCCAGCGCCTGGCACAACAGCCCCGGCCATCCAGGCCGAGCCGCCGGCGCGGCCGGCAGCTCCCCCCGCCCGGAGGTAGCCCGTGAGCGTCTCCCCGCTGGCCCTACCTCTACCCGAGATGCCGGCCATCGCGGGTGCCGAATGCGCCTGCGTCGCGGCCGGCATCCGTTACACGACGCGCGAGGACATGACGGTCTTTCGCTTTGCCGCCGGAACCACCGTAGCCGGCGTCTTCACCATGAACCAATGCCCCGGCGCGCCGGTGGATTGGTGCCGCGCTGCCCTCAAGGGCGGCAAGGGCCGGGCCTTGGTGGTCAATGCCGGCAACAGCAACGTCTTCACCGGCAAGGCGGGGCGAGAGACCTGCGAGCGCACGGCAAGGGAGACGGCCGCCCTGCTGGGCTGCAAGCCGCGCGAGGTCTTCATCGCCTCCACCGGCGTGATCGGCGAACGCCTGCCGACGGACGTGCTGCTTGCGGCGCTGCCCGGCGCGGTGGGCAAGTTCAGCGCCGATTCCTGGCAGCACGCGGCCCGTGCCATCATGACCACGGACACCTTCCCCAAGGGCGCGACCCGCACGGCCAAGATCGGTGAAACCTCCGTGACCATCTGCGGCATCGCCAAGGGCAGCGGCATGATCGCGCCCGACATGGCGACGATGCTCTCCTTCATCGCGACGGATGCGAAAATCCCTGCCGCGGCGCTGCAAAAGCTGCTCTCCAAGGGCAATGCAAAGAGTTTCAACTGCGTCACCGTGGACAGCGACACCAGCACTTCCGACACGGTGCTGCTCTTCGCCACCGGCCAGGCGAAGCATCCGCGCGTGCCTGCGGAAGGCGGGGCGATGCTCAAGGATTTCGCCCGCGCGCTGGACGAGGTGCTGCACGAATTGGCCCTGATGGTGGCGCGCGATGGCGAAGGCGCGCAGAAGCTCATCACCGTTGATGTGACTGGTGCGGTTTCCGCGAAATCCGCGCACCGCATCGCCATGGCCATCGCCAATTCGCCACTGGTAAAGACTGCTGTTGCGGGCGAAGACGCCAATTGGGGCCGCATCGTCATGGCGGTAGGCAAGGCGGGCGAGCCGGCCGATCGAGACAAGCTCTCCATCGCCGTGGGTGGCACTTGGATGGCGCGCGAGGGCGGCGTGATCGAAGGCTATGACGAGACGCCCGTGGTGGCGCACATGAAGGGGCGCGAAGTCCAGATCACCGTGGATATCGGGCTCGGCCGCGGGAAAGCGCGTGTTTGGACCTGCGACCTGACGCATGGCTATATTGACATCAATGGCAGCTATCGGAGCTGAGCTTCCCATCGCCACGGCGCGGTTGATCCTGCGCCGCCTGGTGGCGGGCGATGCGCCTGCCGTCACACGGCTGGTGAACGACTACTCGGTGGCGGGCAACCTGGCCCGAGTGCCCTTCCCCTACCGCGAGGAATTGGCGCGCGAATGGATCGGCGCGGCCAGCGAGCAGATCGAATCCGGCGATGCCTTCCACCTCGCGGTCACGCAGGCGGGGCAGTTGGTGGGCTGCGTGGGGCTTTCACTCAAGCGCAACGCGCTGCCCGAGATCGGCTATTGGATCGGCCGGAAATTCTGGGGGCAGGGATTGGCCGGAGAAGCGGCGGCGGGCCTTTTGGACTGGGCGCAAAAGGGCCTGGGCATCATCGAGGTCGAGGCCAGCGCGCTGACGGATAACCTGGCCTCCCAGGCGGTGCTGCGGCGGCTGGGGTTCCAGGAAAACGGGGTGGGGGTGCAGCAATTCCTCTCGCGCAACCGCAACATGCCGGTGGTGATGTTCCGCCGCGTGGCGGCAACCCCTCCGCCGCCCGCGCCCAAGCCCATCCTGCTCGTCGTCGCTTGCGCGCTGCTGGACAGCGAGGGGCGCATTCTCCTGGCCCAGCGGCCGGAGGGCAAACCCATGGCCGGGCTGTGGGAATTCCCCGGCGGCAAGTTGGATGCGGGCGAGATGCCTGAAGCCGCACTGATCCGCGAATTGCGCGAGGAACTGGGCATCGAGACGCAGGAAGCCTGCCTCTCGCCACTGTTCTTCGCGAGCCATTCCTATACCGACTTCCATCTGCTGATGCCGCTCTATATCTGTCGCAAATGGGAAGGGCGCGCTGAGGCCAGGGAGGGCCAGAATCTCGCCTGGGTCCGGCCCGAAAAACTGCGTGACTACCCCATGCCGCCCGCCGATATTCCGCTTGTCGCGCTGCTGCGCGATTTCTTGTGAGGGTCCAAATGGCCAATCCCATCGCGTGCCTGCTCATCATCGGCAATGAAGTGCTCTCGGGCCGCACACGCGACGCGAACCTGCAATTTCTGGCCACACGCCTGGGGGAATTGGGCATTCCGCTGCGCGAAGTCCGCGTCATTCCCGACGTGCCGCAAACCATCATCAGCACGGTGAACGAGGTGCGTGCGAAGCACGACCATGTCTTCACGACAGGCGGCATCGGCCCCACGCATGACGACATCACCAGCGAATGCGTGGCCATGGCCTTCGGCGTGCCCTGGGCGGTGCATGAGGAAACCCGCGCGCTCATGGCGGCCGATTACGCGCGGCGCGACCCTCCAGTGGAGATGAACCCCGCACGAATGCGAATGGCAACGCTGCCGCTGGGCGCTGTGCCCATCTGCTGCGCGATGACCAGTGCGCCGGGCTTCTCCATGGGCAATGTGCATGTGATGGCCGGCGTGCCACGCATCATGCAAGCCATGTTCGAGGCGCTGGCACCCTCGTTGACCGGCGGCGTGCCTGTGATTTCCCGTAGCGTTTATGCGATGGGTGTCTTTGAGGGAAACATCGCCGAGGGGCTGGAGGCGATCCAGAAGCGCTATCCG
>JBBRVI010000069.1:0-14633 GCA_038247025.1 Acetobacterales bacterium | reverse complement strand
GATGACCATCACATTCGCGGCCAGCCTTGGCGCGTCATGCGCGCCGATCACCAGAAGGTCGAAATCCGCCGCCCCGAGGCCCGGCCGCATGGCATGCACGGTCTTTGCCCCGCGCGCCCTGAGCCAGCGCGAGATGGGCGCAGAGCGCCGCCCGGCCGAGATCACCAGGCTGGGCCATGGGGGCGCGAAGGCGCTGCGATCCGCGAGGCCGGCCAAAGTCGGCCAAGGCCAGGGCAGCATAGCCAGCACCCCGAAGCGCAAGGGCACGCGCCGGAAGGGTTGCCCCAGGCGTTCGGCGATGCCCAAAGCCTGCGCCGCGGTGCCCGCGCGCGAATCCACCAGCACCCATATCATGGACGTGGGCGCGCGCCGGCGTTACCAAACACCGCAGTTTCAGGAGCAGACGAATGAGTGGCCATCATGCCTCGGATTGGGACAGGGACGCGGCCCTGACCACGGCGCGCATCCTGCTGGAGATCAAGGCAGTGAATTTCCGCCCAGAGGAACCCTACACCCTCACCTCCGGCTGGAAGAGTCCCGTCTATATTGATTGCCGCAAGATCATCTCCTACCCGCGCGCCCGCACCCGCATCTGCGACCTGGGTGTGGAAAAGATCAACCGCGCCATCGGCTTCGAGACGATCGAGAGCGTGGCCGGCGGTGAGACGGCCGGCATCCCCTTCGCCGCTTGGATCGCGGACCGGATGAACCTGCCCATGGCCTATGTGCGCAAGAAGCCCAAGGGCTTCGGCCGCAACGCCCTGATCGAGGGCGATGTGCCTGTTGCGCGCGAGACCTTGCTGGTCGAGGACCTGACCACCGATGGAGCGAGCAAAATCCGCTTCGCCGAGGCCCTGCGCGAGGCGGGTGCGAAATGCGCGCATACCTTCGTGGTGTTCTACTACGGCGTCTTCCCCGGCAGCTTCGAGCAGATGAAGGCGATGGACCTGACGCTGCATCACCTGGCCACCTGGTGGGATGTGCTGGAGGTCTGCCGCGAGCGCAACTATTTCCCGGAAAGCGCGCTGACGGGCGTGCGTAAATTCCTGGAAGACCCGGTGGCCTGGAGCCGCGCGCATGGTGGTGTGGGGAGTTTGGAGGAAGCGCTGGCGCATAAGGGGAAGGCAGGGTGATCCGAGCCCTTGTCGCCCTGCTGCTACTCTCATGGCCCGCCGCCGCCCAGCCGCGCGACACGCTTAACATCGGCATCACGCAATATCCCTCCACCCTGCACCCCAATATCGAGAACATGGTGGCGAAGTCCTACACGCTGGGCTTCGCCCGCCGTCCCGTCACGGCCTATGACGCCGATTGGCAGCTCATCTGCCTGCTTTGCGAAACCCTGCCCACGCTGGAAAACGGCATGGCACAGCGCGAGACAACGCCCGATGGTCGGCCCGGCCTGCGCGTCACCTGGCGCCTGCGCGAGGGGCTCCGCTGGGGCGATGGCACGCCCATCACCACGGCCGATCTGCGCTTCACCTATGATGCCGGCCGCGAGCCCGCCACGGGCATAGGCCCCGCCGAATTCTTCCGCTCGGCCTATGAATTCATCGCCGAGGACGAACGCAGCTTCACGCTCCGCTTCGACCGCATCACCTTCGAATTCGCGAGCCTCGGCGATTTCGCCCCACTCCCCGCGCATCTGGAACGCGCGCTATGGCAAAGTGACCCGCGCAGCTACCGCACCCGCACGCTCTACGACACGCAGCCCACCAACCCCGGCCTTTGGAACGGTCCCTATCGCGTGGCGCAGGTGCAGACCGGTTCGGCCATCACGCTGGAGCGCAACGCCCATTGGTCAGGCCCCGCCCCGGCCTTTCGGCGCATCGTCATCCGGACGGTGGAAAGCACGCCCGCGCTGGAGGCACAGCTTCTGGCCGGCCAGGTGGACATGATCGCCGGCGAGCTCGGTCTGCCGGTAGAGCAGGCCACCGCGCTGATCCGGCGCACCGGCCAACGCTTCCGCGCCGAATACCGCCCGGGGCTGATCTACGAGCATCTGGACCTCAACCTGGACACGCCCGCGCTGGCCGACCGGCGCGTGCGCCAGGCGCTGCTGCTGGGCCTGGACCGCGCGCAGATTGTGGCGCGGCTCTTCGAAGGCCGGCAAACCGTTGCGCATACCAGCGTGAACTCTCTCGACTGGCCGCATGATCCCAACATTCGCCAATATCCCCACGACCCTGCCCGCGCCGCCGCGCTGCTGGCTGAGGCCGGCTGGACGCCCGGCCCCGATGGCATCCGCCGCAACGCCGAGGGCCAGCGCCTTTCCATCGAATTGCTCACCACCGCCGGCAATCGCTCGCGCGAGGCGGTGCAGCAGGTGATCCAGGCGCAATGGCGCCAGATCGGCGTGGAAGCGCGCATCCGCAACGAGCCGCCACGCGTGCTGTTTGGCGAGACACTCTCGCGCAGGCGCTTCCAGGGGGCGGCGATGTTCGCCTGGGTTTCCGCACCGGAGAGCGTGCCGCGCTCCAGTCTCCATTCGGAGGAAATCCCCCGCGCCGAGCGCAACTGGTCCGGCCAGAACTATACGGGCTTTCGCAACGCCGAAATGGATGCGCTTCTGGAAGCCCTGCCGCAGGAACTGGACCGCGAGAAGCGGCGTATCCTGTGGCACAGGCTGCAAGCCATCTATGCCGAGGAGTTGCCCGCCCTGCCGCTCTGGTTCCGCCAGGACGCCCATCTCTGGCCCGCCTGGCTGGAAGGCGTGCGGCCGACCGGGCACCTCAACCCCAGCAGCCTCTGGGTGGAGCAGTGGCGCGTCCGGTGAACGCCTTCAACCTGCCACGCGAACAGCCATGACGCGACTCATCCTCTCGCGCCTCGCGCAGATCGCCATCACGGCCGCGATCCTCTCCTTCTGCGCCTTCCTGCTCATCGCGCTGATGCCAGGGGACCCGATTGACCTCGCCATCGCCGGTGATCCGCGCCTGACCAGCGAGGATGCGGCACGGCTGCGCGCGCTGCACGGCCTCGATCAGCCGATGATGGCGCGCTACTTCGCCTGGGCTGGCGCCGTGCTGGAGGGGCGCTTTGGCCATTCGCGGCTGTTTGCGCAGCCGGTGGCGGCGCTGCTTGGGCCGGCGCTGCTATCCTCGCTGGAATTGCTCGGGTTGGCGCTGGTGCTGGCGGTGGGGATTGGCGTCTCACTCGGCGCGCTGGCGGCGCTGCGGCCGCGTGCCGCACCCTTCGTGCAGGCCCTCGCGCTGTTGGCCCAGGCCATGCCATCCTTTTGGTTGGGGATCCTGCTGATCATCTTCTTCGCCGTTCATCTCGGCTGGCTGCCGGCGGGCGGGGATGGCGGTTGGCGGTTCCTGATCCTGCCTGTCGCGACGCTCTGCTTCGCGCATCTGGCCGCCTATGCGCGTCATGCCGCCGCGGCCCTCAACACCGCCATGGAGGAGCCGCATATCCGCACCGCCCGCGCCAAGGGGGCTGGTGAGCGCGCGGTGATCTTCCGCCACGCCTTGCCCAATGCCGGCGTGCCGCTGCTGACCATCGCGGCGCTGGATGCGGGCGCGCTGGTTTCGGGCGCGCTCATCACCGAGACGATCTTCGCGCGTCCGGGCATGGGCAAGCTCATCTACGACGCTGTGATGGGCAATGACTTCAACCTCGCTTTGCTGGCGCTGCTGCTGGTGGCGGTGGTGACGATGCTGGCGACCCTGGCGGCCGATCTGGCGCAGCGCTGGCTGGACCCGAGGATCGCGTGAGATTGGGGCTCACCCTCCTCGGCGTATTGATGACGGCCGCGCTTGCCGCACCCCTCGCCGCGCTTTTTCTCGGCCATGACCCTTTCCTGCCGGACCTCTTCAAGCGCTTTGAAGCCCCATCCTTCAACCATCCCCTCGGCACCGACGAGTTGGGGCGAGACACGCTGCTGCGCCTCCTTTATGGCGCGCGCGTCTCGCTGACGGTGGGGCTGATCGCCGCACTGGCCGCAACCTCCATCGGCACGGCAATCGGTTTGATCGCAGCCTGGCGTGGCGGCTTCTGGGACGCTGTGCTGATGCGCGTTGCCGACGGCCTGCTGGCGCTGCCGGCCTTGCCGCTGCTGGTTATCCTGGCAGCGCTCGACCCCGCGGTCGTCGGCCTGCCGCGCGGCGAGGCGTCCTCCGACATGATCCGTATCGCCGTGCTGCTCGCGGCCTTCGGCTGGGTGGGTGTGGCGCGGCTGGTTCGCGCCACCGCGCTTTCCGTCCTGGCGCAGGATTTCGTGCGCGCCGCACGGGCCATGGGCGTGAGCGAGGTGCGCGTCCTGACGCGCCATGTGTTGCCGCAACTGGCCGCACCCATCGCGATTGCCACCGCCCTCGCCGTGGGTGGCGCGGTGCTGGCGGAAAGCGTGCTGAGCTTCCTCGGCCTGGGCATCGCGCCGCCCGCGCCAAGCTGGGGCAACATGCTGGCCAACGCGCAGGAGCTGGTGTTCCAGGCGCCGCTGGCTGCGCTTTGGCCGGGGCTGGCCATCTTGTTCACCGTGCTCGGCTGCAACCTGCTGGCCGATGGTGTTTCGCGGAGGCAGGCACGCTGAAGGCGGAGTCAGGTCAGTCGCCCGACATGCCTCTCGAAACTCGCCCGCACCGTCGCCGCATGGGCGGCCATGATCTCGCGCAGATGATCCAGGCTGCGCACCTCCTCAAGCACCAGCGTGCCCGCCCCATGGCGCAGCGCCTCCTCCACGGTGATGGGCAGGGCCGGTTGCTTCCACTTGCCCACAGTCAAGCGCAACAGGCCGAGCAGGCAGCGCCACAATCGTTCGGCCTGGATCAGCGTCGCGGCCTCACGCTCCTCAATGAGCCCCGCACGGCCCAACTCGCCCAGCACCAGGCGGGTCGTGCGCCGCAGCAGACGTGGATGCTGCGCGGCATGTGCCACTGTCAGCGCCTGGGCGATGAATTCCACCTCCACCAGCCCGCCCGCCATGGCCTTGAGGTCCCATGGCCCATCCGACGGCAGGTCCCGGAGCATCCGCGCGCGCATCTGCGTCGAGTCCTTCAGCACCGTCCCCACGTCGCGCGGGGCGGTGAGTGCCCCATCCAGCGCCACCCCAATCCCGCGCGCGAGCGCCGAAGGGCCCGCCACCACCCGCGCGCGCGTCAGCGCCATACGCTCCCACGTCCAGGCTTCCTCGGCGTGGTATCGCGCGAAGCTGGCCAGCCGCACCGCGACGGGGCCTTTATTGCCAGACGGGCGCAGGCGCATATCCACCTCGAAGACGCGCCCGTCGCGCCCTGGGCTGGTGAGGGCGGACACAAGTTGATGCGCGAGGCGGATGAAATACTCCGAGGGTGCCAGGCTTCGGGCGCCCCCGTCGCTGGCCTCCACGGCCTGGTCATGTTCGTAGATGAAGATCATGTCCAGGTCGGAAGCCGGCAGCATTTCCCGTCCGCCCAGCTTGCCCAGCGCGAGTACTGCCAGCGCTCCACCTGGCACCCGACCAAACCGGCGGGCGAAATCATCCTGGACGGCCGGCAGCAAGGCGGCGATGGCGGCCTCCGCCACGGCACTGCGCGCTTCGCCGGCGGAATCTGCGTCCATTCGTCCCTCAAGCTCGGCCGCGTCTACCTCAAAAAGCCGTTCGGTGACGAGCCGACGCGTGGCTTCCAGCGCCTCCTCCACATCGCGCGCCTCGCGCAGCAGGGCTGGCAGGGAGGCGAGCGGCTTTTCTCCGGGTGCCGCGTAGCTCCCTGCCAGCAGCCCCTCCAGGGCGGAGGGGCGGCGTGCGAGATGATCGGCGAGGCGTGGCGCAGCGCCGAGCATTGCGGCCAGGCGCTCCATCAGCCGTGGATTGCGATGCAGCAGCGAGAAAAACTGCACACCGGCCGAAAGCCCCCCCAGCAGCGCGTCGAAGCGCGAGATGGCGGCCTCGGGCTCGCGCTGGCGGCCAAAGGCGGCCAGCAATCCGGGCATGATCTCGGTCAGCAATTCGCGGGCGCGCTCGCTGCGGGTGGCGCGCGGGCGGCCGTGATGCCAACCGCGCACCATGGCGGCGATGGATCCCGGCTCGCGAAACCCCAGGGCGCGGAGGGTCTTCAATGTCTCAGGGTCGTCGTCCACGCCGGTGAACACCAAATTGCCTGAACCCTCGATGGAGGTCAGTTGAGGGGCTGCCTCAAAGAGGTGGCTGTAATGGCCCTGCACGCGGTGCTGATGCGCGGTCAGCGCCGCGGCGAATTCCTCGGTGCTGGCATGGCCCATGAAGCTTGCAATGCGCGCCAGCCCCTCAGCATCCTCGGGCAGGCGGTGGGTCTGGCGGTCGGCCACCATTTGCAGGCGGTGCTCGGTGTTGCGCAGGAACACATAGGCGTCGGCGAGGTCGGCGGCGGCGCGGCGATCCAGCTTGCCAGCCGCGGCTAGGGCCGCCAGCGCGCCCAGCGTGGTCGGGTCGCGCAGGCCCGGATCCCGCCCGCCCCAGATGAGCTGCAACACCTGCACGGTGAATTCGATCTCGCGGATGCCGCCCCGGCCGAGCTTCACGTCATGCCCCGCGACCGCGATTTCGCCGCCAGCGCCGCGTTCCGCCTTGTGGAGGTGGATCTGGCGCTTGATGGAGTGGATATCGGACACGGCCGCGAAATCCAGGTGCCGCCGCCAGATAAAGGGTCGCAATTCCCGCAGGAAGGCCTCGCCCGCCACACGGTCGCCGGCCACGGTGCGCGCCTTGATCAAGGCCGCGCGCTCCCAGTTCTGGCCCATGCTCTCGTAATAGGTGAGCGCCATGGGCACGCTTACGCAAAGGGGCGTCGCGGCAGGGTCTGGCCGCAATCTTAGGTCGGTGCGAAAGACGTAACCCTCCGCCGTGCGTTCTTCCATCAAGCGGACCAGATCCCGGGCGATCCGGATGTAGGGAGCCGCGCCGAATTCTTCGTGGTAGGAAGGCGAATCAGGGTCGTGCAGCAACAAGAGGTCAATATCGGAAGAGTAGTTCAGCTCGCGCCCGCCGAGCTTGCCCATCCCCAACACGATCAGGCCCGAACCTTTCGTGATCTGCCGAGGCTCGCCCTTCGTTCGGGGCAGGCGGATCTGCCCGCGCCGGGCGGCATCGAGCAGCAGATGGGCACAGGCGAAATCTATGGTGAGGTCAGCCAGGTCGCTCAACGCGCGGGTGACAGTGTCCAGTGGCCAGAGGCCGGCGAGATCAGCGGCCGCCACCACCAGCGCGCCCTGGCGCTTGGCACGGCGCAACAGGCTCATCACCCCTTCGCGAGGGCCCGCGGGGTCGGCCTTGGTGAGGGGGTCGAGCAACACCTCCATCGCGTCGTCGGCACCGCGGTCCAGCACGCGCAGCAAGGTGGTCGCCTCTGTCCAGCAGAGATCAGCAAGGAAGGGGCTGTGCCCAGCCAGCACTTCCAGGATGGGGGCCGCGTCCTCGCGCATCGCCAGGGCCTGCTGGGCGGGCCGCCCCTCGGCGAGGCGCGCGCGCAACTGAAGGATTGCGTCCGGATCGTGAATTGGCCGGCCTGTCATCATCCAGCAGGGGAGCCGCCATGATGACCCCGGGTCAAGCCCCGCGCCGCGCATGGCACCTGGTGTGGCGACTTTTCCTCTGGGTCGTGACGGCGCTTCCCATGTTGGTGGGGCTGGCGGCGGGGGTGTTGATCTGGCGCCTCTCCACCGGTCCGGTGGAGAGCCACTTCCTCGCGCGGCAGATCGAAGCGGCGGCGAACCAGGCGCATGCCGGATACCGCGTCAGCATTGGCCGTGCGGCCATCGCCTGGGAGGGCTGGCATGGCGATGGAGCGCCGCTCGATATTCGGCTCTCGGGCGTGGTTCTGCGCAACCTGGCCGGCGAGGAACGCGGCCGCCTGCCCGATGCCAGCATCACCCTCGCCCTGGGCCCGCTCATGCGCGGAGTTCTGGCACCAGCCGCCATTGAGCTCACGCGGCCCAGCCTGTTCCTGATTCGCGACTTGCGCGGCGCCATCGGCGTAGATGTCAGCCCGACCACCACGCCCCGAGACCCGCCCGGTTTGACCCCAGCTCCGACCCCTGAGGAAGCAATGGGCGACCTGTTGGCGGACCTCATGGGGCCGGCCGAGGAACGCGCCATTCACACCTCGCTGCGCCGCATCCGCGTGACCGGCGGAGAGGTCAGCCTGCGGGACACTCGTTACGGCAGCGAATGGATGCTGCGTGACGCCTTCATCGAGTTGCGCCGCCTGCCCAGGGGCGGTGTGGAGGGCGATGGTGAGGCAACTCTCCGCTTGGGCGGCGTGGACATCCCGGTGCATCTGATTGCGAGCATCCATGGCACGCCGGCACGTTTTTCCGTGCGTTTCGATCTTCCGGTTCTGCGACCCAGCGCCGTGGCCGGATTTCTGCCGCCCCTGGCACCGCTGGCCATGCTGGATGCGCCGGTCGCCATCCAGGTCACGGGCGAGTTCGATGCGACGGGCAATCCGCTGGGCTTTGACCTGCGAATTTTTGCATCCGAAGGGGGTGATCTCCGGCTGGATGGGCGGGCACGGCTGCCCTTCAAACGCCTCTCGGCAAGGCTGACCGGGGATGGCAGGCGCCTTGCCCTGGAGGAGGCGGTGCTGGAACTTGCCGATGAGGCCGGGTCTGACCAACGGCCCATGCTGCTCACCGCCGATGGAAATCTGGCGCGCAACGATGAAGGCTGGCTGGGCGATGTACGCGCTTCGGTGGAACGGCTTCAACTGGGGGAACTTTCTCGCCTCTGGCCCGAAGGACTAGCTCCCGAAGCACGCGAAGCCGTCCGTCTGGCCCTGCCCCAGGGCTATCTGGAGGAGGCAACGCTGCGGTTGCGCCTTGGTGCCGATGCGGACCTCACGAGCTGGCTTCCATTGAGCGGCAGTCTCTCCGCTTCCGTGGCCCAGGCGCGTCTCTTGGCACCAGATGGGGCGGGCGTGGACCTCCAGCGCGCAGAGCTTCATGTCGAGGCCAGTCCCACTCGGCTTGCGATCCTTGCCCTCAACCTGCAGCTGCCGCCGACGGGGCGGCCATCAAGCCAGATCAGCGCGACGGGCGCGGCCGATCTGCGTGAAGGGCGCTGGCGGGGTGCCCTGGATCTCTCCCTCGACCGTGTGTCCTTCGCCGATCTTGCGGTGTTGTGGCCGCAGGGTCTGGGAGGCGGCGCGCGCGCCTGGATCACAGCGAACATCCCCACCGGAGACATCAGCAACGGGCGATGGCGCTTCGAGGCGGAGGGCGCCAGCGGCCCCGGATGGAGTGGGGCGGAGGCCGAATTGACTGGGCTTTCCGGCGAGGCGGAATTCGACGGGGCGCAACTGTATTGGCTCCGCCCGATCGCGGCAGCGCGGGGCGTGAGTGGGCGGGCGCGCTTTGGGCTGCGTGAGATCGCGGTGGAGGTCGCTTCCGGCCGCCAGAGCCTCGAATCGGGGTCCCCGGGAAGCTTGGAGCTCCGCCCCTCGACCTTGCGATTCCTGCTGCCGGCGGATGGCGTGCCGCGCGCGGAATTCGCCATCAACCTGGCGGGAGGGGCGACCGACGCCATCGCTCTGCTGCGCCATCCGCGTCTCAAGCTGTTCGACCGCAGGCCCTTCCCGGTCCTGGTGGCGGCGGGACGGCTGGAGGGGCGCATCAATCTGGGCTTCCCGCTATTGGCCGATATTCCCAATGACGCACTTCGAGTGAATGCCGAGGCGCGTGTCAGCCAGGCGCGATTCACCCGTCTGCTGTTCGAACGTGACCTGGAGGATGCGAATTTCGAGATGACCGTGGACCCCGATCAGATGCGCCTGAACGGGACCGCGGTGCTCAACACCGTACCGCTGCGCTTGGCCGTCGAGATGGATTTCCGGCCCGGCCCGCCGACGCAGATCGTGGCGCGCGAGACGATCACGGCGCGTCCCGATGCCGTGCGGATTGCGCAGCTGGGCTTCGATATGGGCGGGATTGTCTCAGGCCCCGTGGCGATCGAGGCGCGGACCGAACGGCGCCGCAACGGGCAATATGCGGTGACCCTGCGGGGGGATCTGCGCGATGCAGTGATGAACTTCACGCCGCTGGGCTGGACCAAGCCGGCCGGCAGCCCTGGACGCGCGGATGCGGTCCTGCGCCTGCAGGGCGATCAACTGACCAGCGTCGAGAATATTCGTGTGGAAGCGCTGGAACTCTCCCTTCGGGCCCGCGCCGTGGCGCGTGGCGGCCGCGTCGAGCGGGTGGAGTTGCAGGAAACCGCGTTCGGCGCGAGCCGGATGGTGGGCGATGCCCGCGCCCCCTCGGCGCCAGGCGGCCCATGGGCGGTGACGTTGCGCGGCCCTGTGCTCGATCTGCGTTCCATCTTTGGGCCAGCGGGGCATCAGGCGGGCGGTGCGGCACGCGATCGTGACCCAGCACCACCACCCACTGATACCAGCCAGCCACCGCTCTCCCTCGATGTACGCTTTGATCAAGTGATGCTGGCCCCCGGGCGAGACGTCTTTGCCGCGCAGGCGCGGGGACGTCTGGATGCGGCCGGTGTTCTGCGCGAGGCCAATCTGCGTGCGCGGACCGCACGCCAGGGCGGTGCTTTCGAGATCACGATGACCCCACGCGGCGAGGCGCGCCAGCTGCGTGGCACCGCAGAGGATGGGGGGGCCCTGTTACGCGCCATGGGCCTCATTGAAACCATCAATGGCGGCCGGCTTCAGGTCACCGGAGAATATGCCGAATCTCGCCCTGGCTCGCCGCTGACCGGCACGGCCGAGTTGGATAATTTCACCGTCCGCAATGCCCCAGCCCTGGGAAAATTGTTGCAGGCGATGACCTTGTTCGGCCTGGTGGAGGCCGTGCAAGGCGGCAGCGGCCTCGTCTTCAGTCGGGCAGTGGTGCCCTTCAGCCTCTCCCCCCAGGAGTTGCGCATCAATGACGCGCGAGCTTTCTCGGCCTCGCTCGGCCTCACCGCGCGTGGGCGGGTGCTGCGTGAGCGCGTGATCCTCGACCTCGATGGGACGATCGTGCCCGCCTATTTCTTCAACACTCTGCTGGGGAATCTACCGCTGGTGGGCCGGCTGTTCAGCCCAGAGACGGGCGGCGGGGTCTTTGCGGCCACATTCCGCGCGCAAGGCCCGCCCGATGATGCGGAGATTTCCGTCAATCCGCTTGCCTTGGTCACACCGGGCTTCCTGCGGGGAATGTTCGGGTTGGCAGAGACGGGCCGGCCGGCACGTTAGCACCAACGGGCACTGCCAAGCGGGTTCGTTTGCGGGTAAGCTTGCCTGCGTATCTCGGAGGCGGGAATGTTCGGGCAATCCATCCGGCGGCTGGAGGATGATCGGTTTCTTCGCGGCCAAGGGCGCTATGTGAGCGACCTCACCGCTCCGGCTGGAACGCTGCAGGCCTACTTCCTACGCAGCCCGCACGCCCATGCGCTCCTCGGTTCGGTGGATGTCAGTGCCGCGCGCGCGGCGCCGGGCGTACATTTGGTGCTGACCGGCGGGGACCTGGCTGCAGCGGGCATTGGCAGCCTGCCTTGCGGCGCGGTGCTGGCGGCGGAACAGCCGCTGATCATCCCTCCGCGCCCGTCCCTGGCCCAGGGGGCAGTGCGCCATGTGGGCGAGGCGGTGGCCTGCATCATTGCCGACACACGCGCGGCAGCCGAAGATGCGGCCGAACTTGTTGCGGTGGAGTACACGCCACTTGACGGTGTCAGCGAGCCCCACGCCGCTCTCGTCCAGGGCGCGCCTCAGCTGCATACGACGGCGCCCGGCAACCTCGCCTTCCTTTGGCGCAAGGGTGATGCGGCGGCGGTTGCCACCGCGATGGGGGCCGCTGCGCGGGTCATCAGCGCCGAGATCCCCAATCCGCGCGTGACCTGCGCGCCGATAGAGCCGCGCGCCGCCCTCGCATCGGTCGAGGACGCGAAGCTCACGCTGCATTGCAACGGTCAGAATGTGCATGCGATCCGTGCCCAGGCCTGCGCGGCGCTGGGCATCCCCGAGGCATCGCTGCATGTGCTCGCCCCCGATGTGGGCGGTGGCTTTGGCGTAAAGAACGTGGCCTTCCCCGAACATGTGGTCATGCTGCACGCCACGCGCATCCTCGGCCGCCCGGTCCGCTGGGTGGCCGAGCAGGCGGAGGATTTCGCGGCATCGGCCCATGGGCGCGGCCTGCACGCGACGGCGCGGCTGGCGCTGGACGCCGAGGGGCGCTTCCTCGCGCTTGAGGTGGATGCGGTGGCGGAGATGGGCGCCTACCTCTCCTATTTTGGCCCACATTGCCCGACCAATGCCGCGGCGACTGCCATGGGCGGCTGCTACGCCATCCCAGCCATCCATGTGACGGTACGCGGCGCGTTCAGCAACACCGCTCCCATGGAGGCGTATCGGGGTGCGGGAAAGCCCGAGGCGAATTTCATCATCGAGACGCTGGTGGACGCGGCGGCCAAGGCCACAGGCCTGGACGCGCAGACCCTGCGTGCACTGAACCTCATCGCACAGCATCCGCACCGCACGGCCCTGGGGATGGAGATCCGCGATGGCGATTTCACCGCACGTCTCGCTGAATGCGCGATGCTGGCGGACCGCGAGGGTTTTCCGGCGCGACGCGCGCACAGTGCCGCGCGTGGCAAGCGGCGCGGCTTCGGCCTCACGTGTTTTCTGGAGACGGCGCGTGGCGCGCCAGGAGAATGGGCGCGGCTGCGCGCTTGTGCAGATGGCCTGGTGGAACTGGCCATCGGCACCCAATCCAACGGCCAGGGGCACGAGACGAGCTTCCCGCAATACATCGCCCATCTCCTCGATATTCCCATCGAGACGGTCCGCTATGTGCAGGCCGATACGGCCCGCGTGGTGCGCGGAAATGGCCATGGCGGCGCGCGCAGCCTGCACCAGGGCGGCGAAGCGATGCGGCTCGCAGGTGGGGCGCTCCTGGCCCAGGCGCGCAGTGTGGCAGCGCGCCTGTTGCAGTCCATGCCCGAGGCGTTGCACTACGGTGCCGGACGCTTCGCCCTTCCCGATGGGCGCGGCATGACCTTGGCCGAAATCGCCGCCGAGGAAGGTGCGCTGGAGGGTGAAGTGGCCCACATGCTCGACCTCGTGACCTTTCCCAATGGCGCCCACGCAGCCGAGTTGGAACTGGACCTCGAGACGGGCGAGGTGACGCTGCTGCGTTACACTGCAGTGGATGATTACGGCACGCTGCTCAACCCCATGCTCGCACGCGGCCAAGTCCAGGGCGGGGTGGCGCAGGGCATCGGCCAGGCGCTGATGGAGCGCATCACTTACGATCCGCAGAGCGCCCAACTTCTCTCGGCCGGCTTCGCGGACTACGCCATGCCGCGCGCCGCCGACCTGCCGGATCTGCGCATCGTACTGCGCGAGGATCAGCCGACGGGCGCCAACGGCCTGGGCGTGAAGGGCACCGGCCAAGCGGGCTGCATCGCCGCACCGCAGGCGATCATGGCCGCGATCCGCGATGCAGTGGGCGCGGATGTGGCCATGCCAGCAACCCCCGAGGCGATCTGGCGCGCGTTGCTTCCGATGGTTGCCCGGCCAACTTCGAGGTAGCCTGTCCCCCGATTCAAGGACCGCCCCATGGCACAACCAACGCGCATTCTGCTTTGGACCGACACGCCCGGCCCTTATGCGGAGGCGATTGGCGCGGCAGGCCTCAGCCCGCGGGTGGTAATAGAGACCCTTGCCCGGAAGGAGATGCCGAGCGAAGCCCAGATGGCGGAAACCGAAGCCCTGCTTGCCTGGGGCGCCCCAGCCGGCCTCCTGCCGCGCATGCCGAAGCTGCGCTGGGCTCAGGCGTTGACGGCGGGGGTGGAGAGCTGGCTCGCCTTGCCAGACCTGCCGGCCAGCCTGACTTTGACCTGCGCACGCGGCACGCATGGCGAGTCCATGCCGGAAAACATCCTGGGCGGCATCTTCCACGTCACCAAGGGCTATGCCGCCATCGCCGAGGCGCAGAAATCCAGCGAATGGAAGCGCCGCGTCGCCACACCCCTCAGTGGCAAGGTGCTGGGCATTCTGGGCCTGGGCGCCATCGGGGCCGAGCTCGCGCGGTTGGCCTCGGCGCTGCGCATGGAGGTGATCGGCACGAAGCGCTCCCCCTCCGCTATGGCGCATGTGAGTGAGGTGCTGCCGCCCGAACGCACGGATGAGGTCCTGGCGCACGCGGATTTCGTCGTCCTGCTGCTGCCTGCAACACCGCAGACGGAAAACTTCATCAACGCCGAGCGCCTCGCAAGGATGAAACCCGGCGCCTGGCTGCTCAATTTCGGCCGCGGCCAAGCCATCCGCGATGCGGACCTCATTACCGCCGTGACGGAAAAGCGTATCGCCGGCGCCATCCTGGACGTGTTCCGCGAGGAACCCCTGCCCGCCAGCCACCCCTTCTGGACAACGCCCGGCATCATGGTTCTGCCCCATATCGGCGGCATGCACCCCGAGCGGGACCGCGTGGTGGCGGAACTCCTGGCCGAAAACCTCGCCCGCTTCCTGGATGGCCAACCCCTGCGCGAGGTCGTGGACCCCGCTCGCGGCTATTGATCCGCGCGGGGCTCCTGCCGGTCGCGCTCGGCACGCTGATCGTGCCGCTGGATACGGCGGTAAATGTGGCTTTCCCGAGCATCGCGGCAGCATTCGGGCTGGATGTGCCCGCGATCCAGTGGCTCATCATCTGCTATGTGCTGACGCATGGCAGCCTGATGCTGGCGG
>JBBRVI010000068.1:0-14685 GCA_038247025.1 Acetobacterales bacterium | reverse complement strand
TCATCCTGATCATGAAGTTGCTGCCCCCTTCAGGTAAGCAGGCTGTTGCCGATGCGATTGATCCTAACTCTTCGGATGGCTGATGTCGTTATAGCCGTCGGGGCGCGAGGTGGCCGCCCTGCCGGGCGGTCACCGATAAAGCGAGGTTCAGGTCCGAGGGGAGACGATAATTTTGAAGGCGGCCCATCTGAACCTGCCGGGGGCCTCAAAGGATGTTTGGCGAAGCCGGAGGATCACAGAGTGTGATGCGCAGGGTCCTCACCAAGCTGATGGACCCACCAATTGTAGCAGCCGCCTGTGGCAACCTTTTCCAAGTGTGAGAACGCATCGGGCAAGGCAGCCCGCCGCCGAAAACGCGTGCTTCAAATGGCCTGTTGACAAGGTTTGGAAACTCACCAGTTTCTTAACCAATGTCCGTTGGATCCTCGAAAGGACACAAGTGCCCGCGCAGACCGCTCCTCCGAACTCCCCCGCTCAGCGGACGCACCCCTCCGTGCGGCAGGTGATGATGCCTTTGGCGGGAATTGCGCTGCTGCTGCTTTTGGCGGCTTGCGAAGAACGCCCCTCCGGCGCGGCCCAGACGCCGGCCGCGCCTGCACTACCGGCAGTCACTGTGTTCACATTGCAAAGCGTGGCTGTGCCGGTTACCTCCACACTGCCCGGCCGGACCGCTCCGTTCCGCGTCGCGGAAATCCGGCCCCAGGTGGGTGGCCTTCTGGAGGAGCGCCTGTTCACCGAGGGCGAGCGTGTCACGGCGGGGCAGCCTATGTTCCAGATCGCCAATGCCCCCTTTGAGGCGGCGGTGCAGCGGGCCGAGGCCGCGGTGGCCCGGGCCGAGGCCACCCTTCGCGTCACCACCAGCACGGTCAACCGCTTCCGCACCCTGGCCCGCGCCCAGGCGGTCACCACCCAAAACCTGGAGAATGCCGAGGCCGCGATGATCCAGGCCCAGGCCGATGTGATGTCCTCGCGCGCTGCGCTGGATACGGCCCGCATTGACCTTGGCTACACCCTCGTCACCTCGCCTGTCGCTGGGCGCACGGGGCGCGCCAATGTCACGGTCGGCGCCTTGGTGACGGCCAGCCAGGCCGCGCCGCTCGTGACCGTCGCCCAGCTTGACCCGATCTATGTGGACCTCACGCAGCCCAGCGCCAGATTGTTGCAGGCGCGGCGTGACGTCTCCAGTGGGGCGCTGAGGCGCCCTTCGGCGGACCGTGCGGTGGTGCGGCTCCTGCTGGAGGACGGATCGGAATACCCGCTCCCCGGCGAGGTGCAGTTCTCCGAGGTGATTGTGGACCAGGGCACCGGCTCGGTGACCCTGCGTGCGGTGTTCCCCAACCCCGATCAGCTGCTTCTGCCAGGCATGTTCGTCCGCGCCATTGTGGAGGAGGGCGTCACTGACCGGGCGCTCCTGGTGCCGCAACGATCCGTCCTGCGCACACCGCGGGGCGAGCCGATGGCGTTCATCGTGAATGGCGAGGGCGTGGTGGAACAGCGTATTCTCCGCGCGAGCCGGGCGGTCGGCAATGACTGGTTGGTCACCGAGGGGCTCAATCCTGGCGACCGCGTGGTGCTGGAAGGGTTTCAGCGGATCCGCGCGGGCGCACGGGTCAATGCAAGCGAACGCAATGTCGCTGCGGTGGGGAGCTGAGGGCCCATGGCACGTTTCTTCATTGACCGCCCGGTCTTTGCCTGGGTGATCGCGATCGGCATGATGCTGGCGGGGCTGCTGGCATTGCGGACCATGGCCGTGGCGCAATACCCGGCCATCGCGCCCCCCGCCATCGCCATCACCGTCAACTTCCCTGGGGCCTCGGCCGAGACGGTGCAGACGACGGTGGTGCAGGTCATCGAGCAGCAACTCAGCGGCATTGATAATCTGCTCTACTTCGACAGCCAGACCACCAAGGATGGCAACGCCCGCATTCAGCTCACCTTCGCCGCGGGCACCAATTCCGACACGGCCCAGGTGCAGGTGCAGAACCGCGTTCAGCTGGCGGTCCCCCGCTTGCCGCAGGCGGTCCAGCAGCAGGGCATCCGTGTCGTCAAATCCTCCGGCGTCTTCCTGATGATCGTGGGCTTCGTCTCCACCGATGGCCGGATGGAACGGCTCGACATCTCGGACTTTTTGGCGGCCAATGTGCAGGACCCCATCAGCCGCACCTACGGCGTTGGCGATTTCCAGGTCTTCGGCGCGCAATTCGCCATGCGCATCTGGCTGGACCCCGCGCGACTGGTCAATTTCGGCCTGACGCCGGCCGATGTCGCGGCCGCGGTGCGGGCGCAGAATGTGCAGATTTCCAGCGGCGAGATGGGCGGGCTGCCGGCTGTACCCGGCCAGCAGCTCAACGCCACGATCATCGGCCCCTCCTACCTGCAGACCACGGAGGAGTTCGGCGCCATCCTCATGCGCGTGCGCCCCGATGGCTCACAGGTGCGCCTGCGCGATGTCGCGCGCATCGAAATCGGCGGCGAGAACTACGCCATCACCACGCAGCTGGATGGCAAGTCGTCCAGCGGCATCGGCATCCGCCTCGCCAGTGGGGCGAATGCGCTGGAGACGGCGGCCGCGATCCGCGCCACGATTGAGCGGTTGCGCCCGAGCTTCCCGCAGGGTCTGGACGTCGTCTATCTGCAGGACACCACGCCCTTCGTGGAGCGCTCCATCAGAAGCGTGATCATCACCCTCCTTGAGGCGGTGGCGCTGGTCTTCGTGGTGATGTTCATCTTCCTGCAGAACCTGCGCGCCACGCTGATCCCGACCATGGCCATTCCGGTGGTGCTGCTGGGCACTTTCGCGGTGCTTCAGGCGCTGGGATTCAGCGTCAACACCCTGACCATGTTCGGCCTGGTGCTGGCCATCGGGCTGCTGGTGGATGACGCCATCGTGGTGGTCGAGAATGTCGAGCGCGTGATGGCGGAGGAGCATCTCTCCCCGCTCGAGGCCACGCGCAAATCCATGGACCAGATCACCGGCGCACTGATCGGCATCGGCCTGGTGCTGTCCGCGGTGTTCCTGCCGATGGCCTTCTTTGGCGGGTCGGTGGGTGTCATCTACCGTCAATTCTCGGTGACCATCGCCACCGCCATGACGCTGTCCGTGCTGGTCGCCATCTTCTTCACCCCCGTGCTCTGCGTGGCTTTGCTGAAGCCGCACAAGCCCGGCCAGGGCAAGCGCGGCGTTTATGGTTGGTTCAATCGCGGCTTCGACCGGATGACGCGGGGCTATGTGGGCGGCGTGGGCGCCAGCCTGCGCCGGCCGGCGCGGATGCTGATGGTCTATGCGGCGCTGCTGGGCGCGCTGGGCTATACGTTCCTGCGCCTGCCCGGCGGCTTCCTGCCGAATGAGGACCAGGGCATCGCCTTCGCTCAGGTGACAGCCCCCCCCGGTGCCACCGCCGACCGCACCCAGCGTGCGCTGGATGAGTTGGGCCGCTACCTGCGGGAGGAGGAGGCTGCCGTTGTGGACAACTTCTTCGCAATCAACGGCTTCAGCTTCGGTGGCCGCGGGCAGAACTCCGGGGTGGCCTTCATCACCCTGCGCGATTGGGATGAGCGGCGCGGCTCCCAGAACAGCGTCACGGCGCTGACGGCGCGGATCAATGCCCGCTTCGGGACCTATCAGGACGCGCTGATCATCGCCTCCTCACCGCCCGCAGTGCGCGAATTGGGCAACGCCACCGGCTTTGCCTTCCAGCTTCTTGACCGTGGGGGCCTGGGCCATGGGGCGCTGATGGCGGCGCGCGACCAGTTGCTGGGCCTGGCCGCCGCCAGCCCCGTGCTGACGCGGGTGCGGGCCAATGGCCTGAACGACGAAGCGCAATTCCGCCTGATCGTGGACTGGGAACGCGCCAGCGCGCTCGGCTTGTCCATCACCGACATTAACACCACCCTGGCCACCGCCTGGGGCTCGACCTACGTCAACGATTTCCTGGATCGTGGGCGCGTCAAGCGCGTGTTCATGCAGGGCGAGCAGGAGTCGCGCATGGTGCCCGGCGACCTCGACAAATGGTTCGTGCGCAATCTGCAGGGCCAGATGGTGCCCTTCTCCGCCTTCGGCCGCACCGAATGGGGGTTTGGCTCGCCGCGGCTGGAGCGTTTCAACGGCATCGCCTCGCGCGAAATCCAGGGCTTGCCTGCCGCCGGTTTCACAACGGGCCAGGCAATGGACGAGATGGAGCGGCTGGCGGCGCAGCTGCCCCCCGGCTTTGGCTTCGAATGGACCGGGCTTTCCTTCCAGGAGCGGCAATCCTCCGGCCAGGCGGGGGCGCTCTACGTCCTCTCGCTGATCGTGGTGTTCCTGTGTCTGGCAGCACTTTACGAGAGTTGGTCCATCCCCACCGCCGTCATGCTGGCGGTACCGCTGGGCGTGCTGGGGGCGGTGCTTGCCACGCTGATGTTCGGCTTGTCCAACGACGTGTATTTCCAGGTGGGCCTGCTGGCCACGATCGGGCTGACGGCCAAGAACGCGATCCTGATCGTGGAGTTCGCGCGTGAGGGTTTCGACCGCGGCCTCTCGCTGACCGAGGCAGCGACCGAGGCAGCACGTCAGCGGCTGCGGCCCATCATCATGACGTCGCTCGCCTTCACGCTGGGCGTGGTGCCGCTGGCCATCGCCTCGGGGGCAGGTTCGGGTGCGCAGAACGCTATCGGAATAGGGGTGATCGGCGGGGTGATCGCGGGCACGGTGCTGGCCGTGGTGTTCGTGCCGCTGTTCTTCGTGCTGGTGCTGCGCCTCTTCCGCACGCGCTCGGGTGCCGAAAAGGCCGCGCCGCCCGCAGCCGTGGTGGCGGTCCCTCAACTGCCCCGATGACGCAGGCCGCAGCCCTGGCCCTGGACAGCCTCAAGGACGACAACGCGCGGAGCAAACCAGGCCGCAGTCCCATGCCTGGGGAGCAGCGACGGCATAGCCTTTGCACGGCCGCCGCTGCGGTGTTCCTCCGGGATGGCTACACGGCGGCCAGCGTGGAGGATGTCGCGCGGGGCGCGGGGATGTCCAAGCGCACCCTTTACCGCTTTTTCCCTTCCAAGGCTGCGCTGTTCGAGGCGACCATCAGCGATGCCCTCGCACCCCTCCATCTCGATACGGCTACCGAGGGGGAGCCGGACGTTCAATTGGCGCTGACCGGCATCCTGGAGGCAACGGCGCGGCATCTGCTGGCGCTGCGCCCCACGGGTATTTTCCGTCTCGTCATCGCCGAGGTGCAGCGGTCGCCCGAGTTGGCGGAGGCAACCCACCGCGTTCTGGTCGCACGGGGCGCCAGTGCCTTACAGCGGCGCATCGCAGCCGAAATGCTGGCCGGAGTGCTGCAGCCCGGCGATCCAGGGGCCACGGCGCGCATGCTCTACGGCATGGCGCTCGGCTCGACGCAAATTCGCATGTTGCTCGGCGTGAGGGGCGTGCCGACGCCCGAAGAAATCGCGGCAATGGCGCGAGATGCGGTGGCCATCTTCCTGAACGGGGCGAGGTGCCTGAGCGCGTGGCCACCCGACTGCAAAGGCGCCATTCGGCCGCTTTGAACCGGCCAACAGAGGTGAGGAAGGTGGCGGAGTTCCTGGCCGCGACGACAGGGGGCTTGGCATCGCACCGAATGCGCGGCCGCGCGGCCCAGGCCGACCAGGCGCTGCGTCGTGCGGCGAACGGCTGGGCCTGGGATGAGGCGCCCTGCCTGAGTCATCTGGTCGTTGTCCGACAAGGTTGATTTCGGGGCAGATCAGGTGAGCGCTCGCAACGCATGCGCATCGGCAACGTTGTCGCAAATGCGCTGACCACCTCGGTTTCGCCCCTCTCACTGTGCATTCACCGGGTTGGCCGGCCTTCCCACCCATTGCCTCCCTCCTGCTCGCCGGCGCGCTGAATATCTCTCCAATTTAGGGCCCATTCGCCTTGTTTACTAAACTCTCGAATCATCCGAGACAGCAAAGCGATACGCACACCATGAGTGACGTCGTTCCCGTAAGCCGCAAGTTCTTCCGCGACTTCGCCCGCCTTGCCACGCCGTACTGGACCGAGAAGGGACGTTGGCGGCCCAGACTGCTGACTGGGCTGCTTGCCTTGCTGGTGCTTTGCCAGATCGGACTGGTACTGCGCCTGAATGTCTGGAGTGCCGACCTGTTCGATGCTTTGGAACGCCGATCAACGGAACACGCCATGGCCCAGATCGGCATCTTCGTGCTGATCCTGTGCGGAACCATGGCGACCAATATGGGTCACCTGGTCGTTCGCCGGCACCTGCAATTGGATTGGCGGCGCTGGCTGACGGGGCGCGTCATCGGTCGCTGGATGGCGGAGGCGCGGCACTTCCAGGTTGGCCTCATTCCTGGCGACCACGCGAACCCCGATGGCCGCATCGCCGAGGACATCCGCGTGATGACGGAAGCCGCGGTAGACCTCGCCAGTACGCTGTTCTACTGCCTGCTCCTGCTGGTGACCTTCGTCGGCATTTTGTGGTCGCTGTCGGGCTGGGTTATCGTGGCAGGCGTCAACGTGCCGGGCCATCTGGTGCTGCTCGCTTTCCTGTATGCCGGCATTGGCGCCTCGGTCGCCTTCGTACTCGGACGGCCGCTGGTGCGAGCTACGGAGGTACGCCAGACCAAGGAAGCAAACTTCCGCTACGATCTGGTGCGTACCCGGGAAAGTGCCGAGCCGATCGCACTGGCGCGCGCCGAACATGCCGAGCGTGGGCGTCTGACCGGAGCCTTCGAAACGATTGCGCTCGCCTGGCAGGACCAGTCCGGCGGGCTGGCACGGCTGATCGCCTTTTCGTCAGGCTATGTTGCGCTTGCGGCAGTATTCCCGATCCTCGTCGGCACGCCGCGCTTTCTGGAAGGTTCGCTGACGCTGGGCCGGCTGATGCAGTCGGCGCAGGCCTTCCAGCAAGTAACGGCGGCGCTGTCCTGGCCGGTAGACAACCTCCCGCGCATTGCCGAATGGCGTGCCTCGGTGGAACGGGTTCTGGCGCTGGAGGAAGCGGTGCAGGTGGTGGCGCTGGAAGCGGCACGCGCAGGTGACACCGCCATCAACATGGACCGCGCACCGGGCCCCTGGCTCGGCGTCTCCGACCTGTCGGTGGCGGAGCCGGATGGCACGGCGCTACTGCACGACCTGACGCTGCGGGTGGAACCGGGCGAGCATGTGCTGGTGGATGGCGACCCCGAGGCCGCCGCAGCATTCTTCCGCGTTGTCGCGGGCGTTTGGCCCTGGGGCTATGGCCGCGTCGACCTGCCGGCGGATGCATTGATGATCGCCATTGGCCACCGAATGTACCTGCCACAGGGCAGCCTACGACAAGCACTCGCCCTGCCCGAGGTCCTGGGCGAGCCTGACGATACGGCAATTCAGGCGGCGCTGTTCGATGTAGGGCTGGAGGGGCTTGGCGCCCGAATTGACGAGTGCGGGGAGTGGCCGGACATGCTGAACGGCGCCGACCTTCAACGGCTGGCCTTTGCACGGCTGTTGCTGCTTCAACCGGATTGGGTGGTGCTGGGCGATGCGACCGATGCGCTGGACCCCGCATCCGCCGATGCGCTGCTTCGGCTGGTGGCAACGCGCCTGCCGAACGCGGCGCTGGTCCTGATCGGCCAGCATCCCGGCTCGCCCGAGACCTTCAACCGTCGGCTGACGCTGGAGCGCTCCAAGAGCGGGGAAGTGCTGCTGAATGAGGTCTATGCGCGGCGCCAGGCCGCCCGCGCACCAAAGCGGCGGCCGTTGAAAGTTGTGGATTGGCTCCGCAAGGGCTATCCGGCGGACGGACCAAGCAGCACGCATGGATGATTGGATTAAAGGCGGCGCGATGCGGTTCGGACGCCGCCACCTGCCATCGCGGGCGAGCAGGGCAGTGTTGCGTGGGTGCAGGCGAAGTCGTCGAACACCCAATGGAGCAGCAAAGCGTGCGGGTGGTTCTGAGCCTTCTTCCACCGGGCATTGGTGAGTGCGTGACAAGACGGATGCTCATCCGGATCGCGAGGGTCTGCCGCTCCCAATCTCGTTCGTGTTCGACTTCACCATTCGGGTAACCTTTACCGCCTTCTCATCGTAGGCATTGTGAGAGGCGCGATAAAGGAACCCGATCCATGTCCATCAGCACGACGCGTCGCCAGTTCGGTGCGCTTTCCCTGCTTGGCGGCGTGGGCGCCGCGGCCAGCCTCGCAGGAATCTCCATTTCAATGCTGCCCGCCGGCTCGGCGATGGCGCAGGTCGGCCCGCTGCCAGCGCGCGACACCGACCCAGCCCTTGTTGCCGAAGGGCTGTTCGCCGCTGGAATCGCCACCCGCCTCGCCGCCATCGCCTGGTTTCATGCGCGCGGCACCACGGAAGGCGTGCCAGCTCTGATCCGCGCGCTGCGATTCAACCGCAGCGGTGCCAGCAACGACGCCATCCTTGCTGCGCTGCGGCACCTGACTGGCGCGCAGGGGCAGAACTGGTTCCAATGGGTACTCTGGCAGCAGGCGCATCCGGAAATCAAGGCCTTCCGCGGTCATGACCGATTCCTCTCAGCGTATTTCGCACGGATCGACCCGGCCTTCCGAATCTTCATCCAAGAGGCGATGCGCCATGAGATACGGCTTGAGGAAATTGTCTGGGGGGGGGTCCTGAAGGATGGCATTCCAGCGCTGGTCAATCCCGCTTTCATCGGCCCGGAGAATGGCAGCTACATCCGACCAGACGATCTGGTCTTCGGCGTCGAAGTGAATGGTGACGCGCGCGCATATCCGCTGCGTATCCTCGACTGGCATGAGATGTTCAACGATGTGGTGGGCGGCGTGCCGCTCGCACTCGCCTATTGTACCCTGTGCGGCTCAGGCATCCTGTTCGAGACGCAGGTGACCGGGCGGCAGGCGCCCTTCGAGTTCGCATCCTCCGGCTTTTTGTACCGGTCCAACAAGCTGATGTATGATCAGGCGACACATTCCCTGTGGAACCAGTTCACCGGGCGCCCCGTCGCCGGGCCGCTGACGGGGTCCGGCATTGAGCTCAAAGTGCGTCCGGTCGCCATTACGAGCTGGCGCGAATGGCGCGCCGCGCACCCCTCGACGCGGCTGCTCTCGCTCGAGACGGGTCATCGGCGGAATTATGCCTCGGGTGCCGCTTATGGCGCCTATTTCGCGAGTCCAGATCTGATGTTCCCGGCCCTGACGCGGGACCTGCGGCTTGATCCCAAGGACTATGTCTTCGCGCTGCGTGGCTCGGGCGTTGAGCGCGCCTGGCCGCTGGAGCTGTTCTCGGGCGGGCGAGTGATCAACGACGCGGCGGGCTTCATCAACATCGTGCTGGTGGGCAATGCCGCGACGCGCACGGTGCGCGCATACCGGCGCGATGCGCTGGACTTCACAGCCGGGCGCGACGCGCGGCACCTTGCCGCCCTCGGCCAGGACTGGCGCGTGACTGAAGCGGCGCTGGTCGCCTCCGATGGCCGGCAGCTGGACCGTTTGCCGGGCCACATCGCCTATTGGTTCGCCTGGGCGGGATATCTTGGCGAGCAGGGCGAATTGGGCGGAACGCCCCGCCGGCGCTGATACCGCCTGCCGACCGGCGGCGCCGGCAGCTTGTCGCGCTCGGGCCTGGCCCGCGCAACGCCAACAACGCGCCAAGGCCGAGCAACGGTTTCCTAACCGCCAGTGCACCCCCAGGGGAGGCGAACAGCGTCGCCAGATACACCTTGCCGGGGCTGGGCAACGCAACCCACCTGCGCCGCGAACCTTGGCCTGTTGCGATTGCGTGCCGGACCATCAGCGTTTGGTGATCCGCATGTCTATGCCGAAAGTCGCCGCGCCGAAGACCAACTGAACTCCGATCGGCGCGCCCGCCAGACCAGGCGCCATTGAGGTAATTGTGTCCTCCGCGCGCGGGACGGACGACAAAACATCCCTCTTGCGATTGGACGGATAGTTTTATATCAACCGTTCTAGAATAGAGGGTTCCCACGCCGCCATGTCCCGCCCCCGCGAATTCGATGACGCCGACGTCCTGGAGGCTGCGACCGACCGCTTCTGGCAGCATGGCTACGCAGCAACTTCAGTGCGCGATCTGGGGCAGGCGATGGGGCTCGTGCCGGCAAGCCTATACAATGCCTTCGGCAGCAAGCATGCGCTGTTTGCGCGCTGCCTCGACCGATACCTCGACGGCAACATGCGTGAGCGCGTAGCGCGCCTCGAAGCCACCAAGCCACCGCGTGCAGCGATAGAGACCTTCCTGAACGAGATCGTGTCGCGCTCACTGGCCGATCCGCGCGGCTGCCTGCTGGTCAATTCGGCGCTGGAGGTCGCGCCGCATGATGCACAGGTGGGCGCCGTTATCGCAGCGCGACTGGCCGAGCTTGAGGCCTTCTTCCGCCGCTGCGTGGCGGCAGGTCAGCGCGATGGCAGCATTGCATCCCGCTACCCGGCCGAGGATCTTGCGCGCCTGATGCTCACCACCGTGATGGGCCTGCGCGTCCTGGCGCGCGCACTGCCCGAACCCGCCCTGCTGCAAGGTGCCGCCCGCCAGGCTTTGGCCTTGCTCGATCCGCCAGCCACGGGACAACCAGGATGATCGCGACCTGCGCTTCCCGACCTCGCCGAACGTCGCACCAACGGCCAGCGCTGTTATTTGGCCATAACGCCGCAACCACCGGCATAATCTGAAACAGGAGACACGCCCATGATCCGCTTCTATTTCCATCCCACACCTAACCCCGCCAAGATCGCGCTGTTCCTGGAAGAAGCAGGCCTCGCCTATGAGGCCTTGCCGGTGGACACCATGAAGGGCGAACAGCACGAAGCGTCGTTCCGTGCGATCAATCCGAACGGCAAGGTGCCCGCCATCGTTGATACCGAAGGCCCAGGTGGCAGCGAGGCGCGGGTTTTCGACAGCAGCGCCATCCTGCTCTACCTCGGCGACAAGACCGGGCAGTTCCTGGGCACGCCGGCCGACCGGCCGGAACTGCTGTCCTGGCTGTTCTTCATCGCATCGGGCCTCGGCCCCTTCTCCGGCCAGGCGGTGCATTTTCAATGGGCCGCGCCCGAGGACCTGGACTACGCCCGCAACCGCTACCGGCGTGAGGCTGAGCGGCATTATCAAGTGCTGGAAGACCACCTCGCCGGGCGCGATTTCATCGTGGGCGACAGCTACACCATCGCAGACATGTCGGCCTGGGGCTGGATTGACCGTGCTGCGCGCGTGATGAAGGGCGAGGCGGATCCTCTGGCCGCCTTTCCGAACACCAAGCGCTGGTTTCAGGGCATTGATGCCAGGCCGGCCGTGGCGCGCGCGCGGGCTGTCGGCAGCGACCACGCCTTCAAGAAGGAGGCGGACGAACAGACCCGCCGCGCCATGTTCCCCTCCAATTATCCCGCCGCCTGAACCAGCAACGCCCCAGGAGATTCCGATCATGACTCAAGTCACGAAACTCGCCGCCGGTGCGGCATTTCCCGCCATCGCTATGCCGCGCCTGGGCGGCGGTGAAATCGCGCCCGCCGCAATGGAGGGCTGGCGCCTGCTGGTCGTGTACCGCGGCAAGCATTGCCCGTTGTGCAAGCCCTATCTCGGCACGCTCGACACGCTGACCGAGGAATTCGAGGCCGCCGGCGTCGCCGTGCTCGTCGTCTCCGCCGACCCTGAGGAGAAGGCCGCGGCTGATCATGCCGAATTCGGCTGGCGCTTCCCGCTCGGCTTTGGCCTTACGGTTGCGCAGATGCAGGAGTTGGGCCTCTACGTCTCGAACCCGCGCTCGCCGCAGGAAACCGACCGCCCCTTCGCTGAGCCTGGCCTGTTCCTGATCAACCCGGCCGGCGAGGCGCAGTTGATTGACATCTCCAACGCGCCCTTCGCGCGGCCCGATCTGGCGGGGATCCTGCGTGGTGCCAAGCGCATCCAGGAGATGAACTACCCGATCCGCGGCACGCTGGTCTGACCCGGTCATGTTCACCGGCATCCGCGCCTGCGTGTTCGACGCCTATGGGACTTTGTTCGATTTCGGCTCCGCCGCGGCAGGTTGCGCAGATGTGTTGGGAGAAAAGGCCGCGCCGCTGACGGCGCTGTGGCGCGACAAGCAGTTGCAGTACTCCTGGCTGCGCGGGTTGCAGGGCCGCTATGTCCCGTTCTGGCAGGTGACGGGCGAGGCGCTGGACTATGCGATGGAAACGCTTGGCCTGAAGGGGGATGACATCCTGCGTGCGCGGCTGATGGATCTGTATCGGACGCTGGGCACCTTCCCCGAGGTGCCGGCCGTATTGCAGACGCTGCGCCGGGCAGGCTTCGCGACCGCCATCCTGTCGAACGGCTCGCCCGACATGTTGGCAAGCGCGGTGCAAGGAGCCGGCTTGGTGGACGCCTTCGATGCGGTGATTTCCGTTGATGAGGTCGGCACGTTCAAGCCCGACCGCCGCGTCTATCAGCAGGCGTTGGACCGGCTTGGCCTGCCGGCCCAGGCCATCGCCTTCCAATCCTCCAACGCATGGGACGCGCATGCGGCTTCGGCCTTCGGCATGCGCGTGGTCTGGTGCAACCGCTACGGCCAGATGCGCGAGCGCCTCCCTGGCACGCCGGACGCCGAAATCCGCACCCTCGCCGAGCTGCCCGGGCTGCTCGGCGTGAGTTGAAGCTGTCCACAGTCCAACGAGTGGGCGAGGATGCCTAAGGTCGCGTCGGGTTGCGGGCTGGGAGCGCTTGAAGCTCCGCCACGTCGCCAGCATTGGCGGCCCAATGGGGAACCAAGCGTAATGTTGGCGCCGGCTCTGGCTGGGTGGGCTGATCAGAGCCTTTGACGGCGCGAGGGTCGGCCAAGGCCGCGGCCAGCGGCGGCGAAAAGACGGGATCGGAGCGTCGCGCCTGCCAAATCAAAGACTTGGCGCTGAGACGACGCATGTTCAGGACGGGAGACATACGAGGCGGTGACAGGGGCTGCCGAGTCACCCTGGTCAAGCGCCGCTT
This sequence comes from Acetobacterales bacterium, assembly GCA_038247025.1. Classification (GTDB taxonomy): domain Bacteria; phylum Pseudomonadota; class Alphaproteobacteria; order Acetobacterales; family Acetobacteraceae; genus Roseococcus. The sequence continues at coordinate 1,775 of JBBRVI010000068.1, read as the reverse complement.
CGGCCGGCTGAATATCGCTTTCCCTCCCGTAACCGACCGGCAATCCGATGCGTAATGCTGTCATGCTCGCTCCGCTGACGCACGCCCAGATCTTGGCCCACCCTGGGCTGGCCGCTTCCGTCGGGGACCCTGTCGCCGCAGCCTGCGCCCGCATGCGGGGCGCAGGGCAATGGCACCCACGGCAATCGCTCGGCCGCCGCTTTGCCACAGGCTGCATCGCGCTGGAGGTGACCCAGCGCTGCAACCTGGACTGTTCGCTCTGCTACCTCTCGGACAGCGCCGAGGCGATCCATGACATCCCGCTGGCCGAACTGCTGCGCCGGATCGCCGCAATCCGCGCCGAGTTGGGACCGCATACCGAAGTCCAGGTCACCGGCGGCGATCCCACCCTGCGCGACCGGACGGAGCTGGTGGCGGTTGTTCGCGCCATCGCCGCCGCCGGCATGCGCCCCTCGCTGTTCACCAATGGCATCCGCGCAACGCATGACCTGCTGGCGGAGCTGGCCGCCGCCGGCCTCCAGGACGTCGCCTTTCATGTTGATCTCACACAGGAGCGCGTCGGCTACCCGACCGAGGCAGCGCTGAACGCACTGCGGCGGGAGTATATAGACCGCGCCCGGGGGCTACCCCTGGCGGTGGTGTTCAACACGACCGTCTTCGACGGGAATATCGCCGAGTTGCCCATGCTCGCCGGCTTTTTCCGCGACCACGCGGCAGCGGTGAACCTCGTCAGCTTCCAACTTCAGGCGGCGACCGGCCGAGGCACACTGGGCAGCCGCGCCACGCCCATCAACAAGGACAGCGTGGCTGCCGCGCTCGCCGCCGGGCTCGGCACAAAGCTGCGCTTCGATAACCTCGCCGTCGGTCATGCAGACTGCAACCGCTATGGCCTGGCGCTGATCGCGGCCGGCCAGGCGCATGATTTGCTGGACGATCCGTCCGTGGTCGCCGCCATTCTGGAGGCCATGGGCACCGCGCCCTTCGACCGGGCCCGTCCGGCCCGCCGCGCTGGCCAGCTTATCGCCCGGGTGCTGGCGCGGCCGCGCTTGGCCATACGCATCCTGCCCTGGGCGGCGGCCAAGCTCTGGGCCATGCGGCGGGACCTCGCTGCTGCCCGCTTCCGGCCCGACAAGCTGACCTTCTTCATCCACGACTTCATGGATGCCGCGGCGCTGGAGCCGGATCGGATTGCGGCCTGCGCCTTCCTCGTCGCCACCGCCGATGGCCCGATGTCCATGTGTCTGCACAATGCCAAGCGGGACCAGATGCTGCTCCGCCCGCTGCCTGCAGCCAAAGGCTGGTGGGACCCGTTGACTGGCGAGACCCGGGCGGAGCCATTGCAGCCGGCCCCGCCACTGCTCACCCGCAAGACGGCCAAGGGCCGTCGGCGGATCGAGATTAATCACCGGATGGGGCGGTGAGCCTTGCTGTCTCGAATGCTGCGCGGCTGCTGCTGCTCACGGTCTTCGCTGTTACGGCACTGGCCAAGCTGCTGGATATCCAGGGTTTCGCTGACGTCCTCGGTGGCTATCGGCTGTTCCCCCCGCCGCTCCTGGCGCCAATCGGGCTGACGCTGGCACTGGCCGAGCTGGCGGTGGCGATCGGGCTCGCCCGCCGCGCCACCAGCCGGCCAGCGGCATGGGCGGCGCTGGTCATCAGCCTCGGCTTTGCCGTGGTGCTTATCATTACGCTCTGGCGCGGCATCGCGCTGGCCAATTGCGGTTGCTTCGGCGTCTATTGGGCGCGGCCGTTGCAACCATGGACCCCAGCCGAAG
>JBBRVI010000067.1:0-14748 GCA_038247025.1 Acetobacterales bacterium | reverse complement strand
CGAAGCTCCTCATTTTGGCGCGCGAAGAAGGCCTCTTCGAGCCCGGCGCGGCGGTCGGCGAGAATGCGGTCGGACATGATGGTCTCCGTGATGAAGCATAGCCTTTACCTTGCCATAGGCGGACCTTGCCAGTCTTGTCTTGGCGCAAAGATGTCTGACCGGATTCTACTCTGCCGCCACCATTTGCGGCGTGACATCCAGTGCGCCTTCGAACTCGTTCACATTGTCGAGCTCGGTGCCCATGGCGATGTTGGTCACCTTCTCCAGGATGAACTCGATCACCACGGGAACCTGGTGCTTGGCCATCAACACCTTGGCATCGGCGAAGGCCTGCTTGAATTCATTGGGGCTCTTCACGCGGATGGCCTTGCAGCCCAGGCCCTCAGCCACGGCGACGTGATCCACGCCATAGCCCGCAAGCTCCTCATCATCCTCCATGTTGATGTTTTCGAAGGCGAGGGAGACTTCGAAATCCATCTCGAAGCCGCGCTGCGCCTGCCGGATCAGGCCGAGATAGGAATTGTTCACCACCACATGCAGATAGGGCAGCTTGTGCTGCGCACCGACGGCCAGTTCCTCGATGAGGAACTGGAAGTCGTAATCGCCGGAAAGTGCCACGATCTCCTTGTCCGGCAGGGCCGCACGCACGCCCAGCGCTGCCGGCAGCGTCCAGCCCAGCGGGCCGGCTTGGCCGCAATTGATCCAGTTGCGCGGGTTGTAGACCTTGAGATGCTGCGCCCCGGCGATCTGGGAGATCCCGATGGTGGTGACGTAGCAGGTGTCACGGCCGAAAACCTCGTTCATCTCCTGATAAACGCGCTGTGGCTTGAGCGGCACCTGGTCAAAATGCGTCTGGCGCAGCATGGTCTGCTTGCGCTCCAGGCATTCGGCGGCCCAGGCCGAGCGGTCTCGCAGCTTGCCCGCCAGCTTCCACTCGGTCGCGACCTTCACAAAGAGATCGAGGGCGGCGAAGGCGTCGGAGACAATGCCGAAATCCGGCGCGAAGACGCGGCCGATCTGCGTCGGCTCGATATCCACATGCACGAATTTCCGGCCGGCCGTGAACTTCTCGATGCTGCCCGTGTGGCGGTTCGCCCAGCGATTGCCGATGCCCAGAACGAAGTCCGCCGCGAGCATATTGGCGTTGCCATAGCGGTGACTGGTTTGCAGGCCGCACATGCCGGCCATCAGGTCATGATCGTCAGGGATGGCGCCCCAGCCCATCAGCGTGGGGATGACGGGGATACCGGTGATCTCGGCGAATTCCACCAGTGCGTTGCAGGCATCGGCGTTGATGATGCCGCCACCGGCCACGATCAACGGCTTTTCGGAGGCGTTGAGCATGGCCATGGCCTTTTCCACCTGCGGGCGCGTGGCCGCAGGCTTGTAGACGGCAAGCGGGCTGTAGGTCTCGATGTCGAACTCGATCTCAGCGACCTGCACATCCACGGGCAGGTCAATCAGCACGGGGCCTGGGCGGCCGGAGCGCATCAGGTGAAATGCCTTCTGGAAGGCCATGGGCACCAGATAGGGCTCCATCACGGTCACCGCCCACTTCGTCACGGGTGCGGCGATCGAGACGATGTCCACGGCCTGGAAATCCTCCTTTTGCAGCCTGGCGCGCGGCGCCTGGCCGGTGACGCAGAGGATGGGGATGCTGTCGGCCTGGGCCGAGTAGAGGCCCGTGATCATGTCCGTACCAGCCGGCCCGGAAGTGCCGATGCAAAGCCCGATATTGCCGGCGCGGGCGCGGGTATAGCCCTCGGCCATGTGCGAGGCGCCCTCGACATGGCGTGCCAGGATGTGGCGGATGGAGCCGCGCTTCTTCATCGCGGAATAGAAGGGGTTGATGGCGGCGCCGGGAACTCCGAAGGCGCAATCCACGCCTTCCTTTTCGAGCACGAGTATCGCCGCATCCACTGCACGCATCTTGGCCATGACGTCATCTCCGCTGATTTCGTTTCAACAAGAACTTGATGACAGGCGCCACGTTTTAATGCAATTTTTCCGAAATAGTTTTTTGCGATGCAAAAAAATTGATGCAAGCCAATGATTCGGCGTTACTTTCAGTTTTCCACTGCGGCGAAGGTTTTCCGGATGGCAAAAAATCTTTCCAACATACCGACCGAAAAGCGGTCCCGCGGGCGCCCTCGCGGCAGTTCGGCCATGCCCGCGGCCGCATCGGTCCAGTCGCTGGATCGCGCCGTCGCGTTGATGAAGCTGGTGGCGGCGGGATCGGGGCTGTCTCTGACGGAGATCTCGCAGCAATCGGGCCTTGCCGCCTCGACCGCCTATCGCATGCTCACCACGCTGCAGGCTCACGGCATGCTGGAGTTCAGTGAGGCGGACCAGCTCTGGTTCATCGGCATCGAGACGTTTCGCCTGGGGGCCGCCTTCCTCCGCCGCCGCAAGCTCGCCGAGCAGGGCCGCGCCATCATCCAGGAGTTGATGATGCTCTCGGGCGAGACGGCCAACCTGGCCGTGGCTGACGAGGATTGCGTGGTCTTCGTCAGCCAGGTGGAAACGCATGAGGCAATCCGCGCCTTTTTCCGTCCCGGGACGCGCAGCCCGATGCACGCTTCAGGAATTGGCAAGGCGATCCTTGCCTTCATGGAGCCGCGCCCGCGCGAGGCCATGCTCGAACGCCTCACCCTGGAGGTCTTCACGGAAAAGACGCATGCAACGCGCGCGAGCCTGGCGGCAGACTTGGGGGGCATTCGTGCGCGGGGCTTCTCGGTGGATGATGAGGAGCGAAACCTGGGCATGCGCTGCGTGGCGGCGCCCGTCTTCAACGAGTTCGGCGAGGCTGTGGGCGGGGTTTCCATCTCTGGTCCCACGGTTCGCGTGACGGATGCGAAGGTGGCCGTCCTAGGCCCACGCGTGAACGCGGCAGCCCGCGCCCTGACGCTGGCAATGGGCGGCCATTTCCCAGATGCATCCGCAGAGCCCCGTCGCGCGTAACGCTGCCGTAAATCCTTACGGAGATACCCCATGCGCCGGATTGCCGTTCTGCTTGTACTCGCCACCTTGCCCGCTGGTGCGCAGACGAATTACGAGGCTTGGGCGCCTCTGGTGGCGCGCTTTGAAAGCACCGGCGGTGGCGGTGTGCTCATCGGCGAGTATGATCAGATCGCGATTCATGATCGCTGCGTCAGGCCCTTCACGGCAACGCTTGCCGATGGACAGGTGTTCCGCAATATCGTGGTCTCTGAGGCAATCGCTTTGCAGGGTGGGATCCTCTGCACGCGGGCGCGCTGGTCGGCCATGGACCGCAGCGTGCAGGGGACTTCACCGTTTGAGGTTTTTATCAAGGATGGTATTTCGCGGCGCGCGCCGTGATCGGTGGTAATCGTCAGAAATTGGCGCGCAGGATCAGTGGCATGGGGCCCATCTGGTCCCGAACCTCGATGACGCCGGAAATTTCGCGCGCCATGACCGCCAGGCCATGGCGCGTCGTCTCGTTGCGCGCGAAGCCGTGGAAGGTGACCACGCCGCCCGAAATGCTCGGGTAAATCCAGTAGGTATCCACCCAGGGCTGTGAACGCATGGCCTTGAGCAATGCCACCTGGATACCGTGGTCGTCATATGCCTCATGCGGGGTTGCGGGCATTCGCAGGATCGCACGCAGAAGATCGGCACGGCTGACCAGTCCCACCAGCTTGCCGCCCTTGAGGACCAGCACCCGGCGGATGTGATTCTGTTCCATCAGTTCCGCGATGCGCTCGGCGCTTTCGGTCTCACTGACGGTAATGAGTTCCGTCGTCATCACGTCGCGCGCTGTCTTTCCATGGGCCTTGGCAAAGCGTTCAGCCATGGGCCTGGAGTTGGCAAAGAGGTCGAGGAACCACGTGAGCGGTCCGCGCGGCTGGTCGGCCAAGCGGCGGATCAGGTCACCCTCCGTCACCACGCCGATCGGAATGCCTTCGCCATCCACCACCGGAACGGCGGATATCCCTCGAGCGGCCAGCAGTTCGGCCACGGCGGAAACCGGCGTCTCAGGTGCGATCACTACGGGGTGCGCTGTCATCAGGTCTTTGGACTTCACGGCGTTGACATCCCTTCTGGCGTTGGCGGGCCTCTGCGAATGAACCCGTCATGCGCGGCATGGTTGAGCCTTTCTAGAAAGGTTTTGACGCTGGCGCCTTGCGTGGGATCAAGCCAACCCTCCGCGGCGGGCGCCGGGGCTTCTCGGGCTTGGCGTTGCGGTGCTGAATGCGCGGACGCTGATCGTGCGCGAACAGCCCCCGCCACCCAGGAGAGACTCATGGCCCAGCCCCAAATCCCCATTGATGTGGATCCCGAAACGGGCATCTGGCGCACCGATGGGCTGCCCATGATGTATCTGCCGCGACACTTCATGGTGAACATGCAGCAGAGCATCGAGGCGGCCATGGGGATCGAGGCCTACCGCGCCATCCTCTATCGGTCCTGCCATCTCTCGGCGCTGCAATGGTGCCGGGCGGAGGCCAGGACGCACGGTCTGACCCCGGAGGAAACCTTCCGCCACTACCTGAGGCGCATGTCCCAGCGCGGCCACGGCCAGGTGGAGCCCGCCTCGCTCGACACGGCGACGGGGCGGGCCGAGATCATCGTGCGGAATTCGGCCTATGCGCTGGGTTATGGACCGCAGGCGGGGCGGCGCGTCTGCTACGTCTTTGAGGGGAGCTTCGCCGGTGGCATGGCCTACGTGCTGGAGGCTTCGGGCCGTTCGGGCGAGCCCCTATGTCTTGAGACCGCCTGCCTTGCTGAGGGCGCGTCCGATTGCCGCTTTGAGGTCCGGTGCGATTAGGCGGCCCGTTGGCGGAACCCACGATTGCGTGTTTCTTTTGCCCCCGCGAAACAAGGAACCCCCCATGCCTCGCATCGCTGCGGACATCCCGATGGCCGCAATCCATAAGGTACTGGCATGAATCTGGCCGAGGCCGTCGCGGCGCAAACGCCGCTGGTCCAGCGTCTGCTGGATGGCATGGCCACCATCGGCGCCGATCCACCCGGCATCACGCGCGAGGCCTATGGACGCGGCGAGAACGCTGCGCACGCGCTCATCCGCGAGGCCGGCCAGGCGCTGGGAATGACCGCCAGCCTGGATGCGGGCGCCAACCTCACGCTGCGCTGGGCCTCTGGCCACGATGCGCCACCCGTGCTGATCGGCTCGCATCTGGACAGTGTGGTGCATGGCGGGAATTTCGACGGCGCGGCGGGCGTGGTCGCCGGCATCGGCGTCATTGCCGCGCTTCAGGCGGCTGGCGTGGAACCCCGCCGGGATATCGAAGTGTTGGCGCTGCGCTGCGAGGAAGCGGTGTGGTTCGGCCTCGGCCTGATCGGCAGCCGAAGCCTGCTGGCCCGCTTGCCTGACGGCGCGTTGGACCTGTTGCACGCGCGCACCGGACTTACGCTGGCCGAGAGCGTCGCGTCCTGCGGCGGCGATCCTGCGCGGTTGCGACAAAACACGCCGCTGCGCGACCCGCGCGCAGTGGGCGCCTATCTGGAACTGCATATCGAGCAGGCGCCACAACTTATCGAGGCCGGCGCGCCGCTGGCCATCTGCCTCGCCAATCCGGGCAATGTAAGGCACCCCTTCATCCGCATCACAGGCGAGGACGCGCATACCGGGCTGCCGCACCGCTTCCGGCGAGATGCGGCCCTGGCCGGGGCCGATCTCTCACTCGCGCTGGAACGACTTTGGCTGGAGGAGGAAGCAGCGGGCCTACCCATGGCGGTTACCATCGGCCGCTTTTATACCCGGGCAGAGCGGCACAGCCTCACGGCCGTGCCCGGTCAATTCGAGATGAGCCTCGATCTGCGCGGCTACAACGCGGCGCATCTGGCGGCGCTGGAGAGGAAGCTCCTTGCCATCACAGCCGAGGTCGCGGCACGACGCCGCGTGACCATCGCGCTGGGTGACCGGAGCGCCGCCGCGCCTGGCCCGATGGACCCGGCCATCATCGCCGGGCTGGAGGCGGCCGCCGGACGTTGCGGTGTGGCGGCACCGCGCCTGAACAGCCCCGGCAGCCATGACGCGAATAATTTCGCAGCCTCGGGCGTGGCCACGGGCATGCTGCTCATCCGCAATCACAATGGCAGCCACAACCCCTTCGAGGCGATGGAGACGCGGGACCTGATGGCCGCAATCGGCGTGCTCGCCGATTGGGTTGCGACCACTTCGGGATGAGGAGGGAGCATACCTCCCGCAATTCTGCGGCGGAGGTCGCGCCTGGTGGCGTCGCCGAACATGAACTGCGGAGCTTTTTTTGAGCAACCATTTTCCGCTTGGCAGCGTATTGGCAGGTAGTTTAGTGAGTTTCTGATGCCCGCCTGTCTGACTGGACCCTCATCCGCACTTCGCCGGGATGTCGTGGCGTGACGCCGGCCCGCAACATGTGGGCGCTCGCCTGCGTCGGCTTTGGCATCTTTGCCCTCATGATCATCGGCCCGGCGCTTCGGGCGGCGTGGGGCGACCTGGCGTTCAACGCGACGACGCTGGCACAGGGCGCCCTGGTGCTTCTGGCGGTGCCGCTGGCAACCCGCGTGCCGCCCCGCATGGCGCTGCTGGTCATCCTGATCGGTGCCGTGGCGATGCGGGTGCCACCGCTGTTCGACTACCCGTTTCTCTCGACGGATGTGTTTCGCTACGTCTGGGATGGCCGCGTGCAGGGCGCCGGCATCAACCCCTACCGCTACATTCCCATCGCGCCGGAACTCAGTTTCCTGCGCGACGGGTTCATCTACCCGAACATCAACCGCGCCGACTATGCCATCACCATCTACCCACCTGCGGCGCAGATGCTGTTCTTTGTCATTGGCCGCATCGGCGACAGCCTGATCAACATCCGGCTATGGTTCGTGGTAATCGAAGGTGTCACGGTCTGGCTGCTGCTCGACCTCCTCCGGAAGATCGGCCAGCCTCCCCAGCGGATCGTGGCCTATGCCTGGCACCCCCTGGTGATCTGGGAGATCGCGGGCAACGCCCATATTGACGGGCCGATGGTGGCGATGACGGTCTTGGGCATTTGGCTGGTGGCGGTGATGCGGCGGCCGGTGCTGGGCGCCGTGGCCTTTGCCGTAGCGACACTGATGAAGCCGCTGGCTGCGCTGGCATTGCCTCTGGCCTGGAAGCCTTGGGACTGGCGGGCTCCCGCGGCCGCCATCGCTGTCGTGGTGGTTCTCTACCTGCCTTACCTGTCGGTCGGGACCGGAATGTTCGCCTTCGCCGGCGGCTATGCGCAGGAGGAGAGCCTCGCCTCCGGCAACGCCTTCTGGCTGGTGTGGTTGGCGCGACGCGCCTTTGGCGATGCGGGTTGGATAGTGCCTGTGTACCTGGCAGCGACCGCCACTTTGCTGGGTTACCTCGCGCTCAGGCTGAGCTTCACCGACAATGACGATGTGGCGTTGCGCTTGCGCCGCCTGGGCTGGCTGACCTTTGCGGGGCTGCTCCTGCTGTCCTCCGGCTATCCCTGGTACAACCTGTCGCTGCTGCCGTTTGTTGTGCTGTTCGGCGCACCCGCATTCTGGGCGGCCACGCTGGCCTGCTTCCTGCTTTACGACACCATCTCGACTGATGCCTACATCGCGTTGGATTTGCGTGACGGACTTTACAACGCCACCATGCTCGGCGGCGTTCTCTTCGCATTGTGGTCCGCCCGCAAGGCGCGACGGTAAGGAGTAGCTCAGCATGCCCAGCGTCGCCGTCGCCATCATCTGCAAGACCCCGGCTCCCGGAAAGTCTAAGACGCGGCTCTCGCCGCCACTGCGGCCGGAGGAATGTGCTGCCATCTCGGCCTGTTTCATCGCTGATCTGGGGCAGACCATTGCCGGGTTGGACCACCCCGCCGCGCGGTCCTGCGCCGTGTACACCCCCGCCGGTTCCGAAGGGCAATTGCTCGGTATCCTGCCCGATTTCGCACTCACCTTGCAGGGTGACGGCGATCTCGGAGACCGGCTCGCTCGGGGCATGGACGACTTGTTGGCGGCGGGTCATGACGGCGCCATCATCATCAATTCTGATAGTCCGACCTTGCCGGCCTCAATCCTCGAAGCAGCGATCGAAGCCGTCCTGGCCAGGGACCAGATGGTGATCGCCCCGGCCTTTGATGGCGGCTACACGCTGATCGGCCTGTCGCGCCAACATGCCAGGCTCTTCCAGGATATACCTTGGAGCACCGAGCGCGTATTTGACCTCACCATGGCGCGGGCTGTTGAGATCGGCTTGCCGGCCAAGGTGCTCGACATGTGGTACGACATTGACGATGCGCGCTCCTACGAAATGCTGGAGGCGGAACTGGCCGGCAAGGTGCCCCCCTTCGGCGGCCCCGGCGGTGGCTTGGTAAATGCGCCCGCAACGCGTCGCTTCGTCGAGCTTCGGCGCGCTTATTCGATGGCAGCGCAATAGGATGCAGGTGTCCATCATCATCCCCTGCCTGAACGAAGCGGAGCCGATTGGCGATGTGGTTCGCGAGGTGTTGCTCCTGGATGTAGCCGAAGTGATCGTCGTGGATAACGGCTCCAGCGACGACACGGCAGCGATTGCCCGCGCCGCCGGGGCCAGGGTGATAAGCGAGCCGATCCCCGGCTACGGCCGGGCTTGCGCTGCGGGTGTTGCCGCCGCACGCAGCCCCATCCTGTGCTTCCTCGATGGCGATGGCAGCGACGTGCCGGCCTTCATCCCTGCCGTGATCGCTCCTATCGCGGAGGGGCAGGCGGATTTCGTCATGGGCAGCAGGCTGCGCGGCGTGCGCGAGCCTGGTAGCCTGACGCCCCAGCAGGTGCTGGCGGCACGCCTGGCCGGGCTGCTGCTGCGGCGGACCTATGGCGTTGAATTCACCGACATGTCGCCTTTGCGCGCCATCCGCGCCGACACGCTGGCTGCCTTGGGCATGGCCGAGATGACCTATGGCTGGAACCTGGAGATGCAAATGCGCGTCGCGGCAAAGGGCCTGCGCTGCCGGGAAATCGCCGTGGATCATCGCTGTCGGCAGGGCGGCGTGTCCAAGGTCTCGGGCAATCTCGCGGCCGGAATGAAGGCCGCATGGAAAATCAGCACAACATTTCTGCGCCTGGCGGCGACCTTACGCCGTCAGGGCGGACCCTCCAACGTTCCTCGCGCGGTCGCGTGATGCGCCTGATGCGCGTGCTGCTGACCGGTGGCGCCGGCTTCATCGGCCGACACACACTTGCGGCCCTGTTGGCGCGTGGCCACAGCGTGCGCGTGATGGATTCGCTGCGGGAGGACGTGCATCACGGCCGGCCCTACAAGCCGCCGACCGGTGTGGAACTGCAAGTAGCCGATATCCGCGACGCCGCCGCCTGCGACAAGGCGCTGGCGGGGATTGACGCAGTCATTCACCTGGCCGCGAAGGTCGGCCTGGGCGTGGATGTTCAGGATCTACCTGATTATGCGTCCTCCAACGATCTGGGTGCGGCGGTGCTGTTCGCTGCCATGGCCCGCGCCGGCATTGGCCGGCTGACGCTGGCCAGCTCCATGGTGGCGTATGGTGAGGGGCTGGCGCTATGCCCCGAGCATGGCCTGGTGCCGCCAGCGCCGCGTCTGGAGGCCGCACTCAAGGCCGGCGAATTCGAGCCCCCTTGCCCGCACTGCGGAAAGCCCCTCGCGGCACAGCTGGTGGCCGAGGACACGCCCTTCGATCCGCGCAACGCCTATGCGAGCAGCAAGGTGGCGCAGGAATTCTACGCTTCCAACTGGTCGCGGGTGACCGGCGGTTCGGCGGCGATGATGAGATACCATAATGTTTATGGCCCCGGCATGCCGCGCGACACGCCCTATGCCGGCGTTGCCGCCATCTTCACCTCCGCGTTGCGCAGAGGCGAGGCGCCGCGGGTCTTCGAGGATGGAGGGCAGCGGCGCGACTTCATCCATGTGCGGGATATCGCAGCGGCAACGGTTGATGCGTGCGAGAAGCACATGGCGGGCGTGGATGCCTTCAACGTCGGCTCCGGCACTCCGCGCACCGTCGGTGAAATGGCGCAGGCCTTGGCCGAAGCGCTGCAAGGTCCGAGCCCTGTCGTGACAGGCGGCTACCGGCTGGGCGATGTGCGCCACATTACCGCGGATTCTCGCCGGCTGCGGGAGCTGCTGGACTGGCAGCCGCAGGTGAGCTTCGCCGATGGAATGGCCGAGTTAGCACATAACCAGGCCGAGTAAACAGGTTTGTTTTGAACCGAGCAGTTCCGCCGCCCCAACGCCCCTCAAGCGACCTGATCAAGCGCGCGCGACAGAGCGGGCAGCGCTGAATGCAGTTCGTCCGGTGGCAAATGACCGAAGCCCAGGCGGAACACACGAGGGGTCTCACCGAACCAGGGCCCAGGCGCGAGCCGTAGTCGCTGCTCTGGCAGCGCGGCCCAGAACCGGTCCACGCCCGCAGGCCCCACAAGGCCGGGGTGAAGGCGTAGGCAGCACAGCGCACCGGCTTCGGGGCGAACGATCTCCACTCGTTCCGCCTCGGATTTCTGCCACAACATCACAGCATCCAATGCCTCACCCAGACGGCGGCAGCGGCCGCCCAGCACCGATTCCGACTGGCGCAGAAGGACCGCTGCAAGCGCCTCGTCGAGCACCGAGCCGGAAATGATGAGTGACGCCTTCGCCCCGACAATGCGCTCCCGCAGCACCTGGTCGGGAATGGTCAGCCAGCCGATGCGCAACCCCGGTGCGCCATGTGCCTTGGAGAGCGAGCCCGCGGTGATGATGCGCGGATCGAGCGGAGCGGCGCTGGGTGAAACCTCCCCGCCATGAGTGGCCTCGCGATAGGTTTCGTCCAGGAATAGCAGAGCTTGCGGCGCGTGCTGCGCCATTGCGGCGAGCAGCGCCTCAATGGCGGGGCGGGGGATGCGCACACCGCTGGGGTTCTGCGGGTCGGCCAGGCAAACGAGGCGGGTCTCGGGGCGCAGGCTGGTGGCGATACGGGCGATGTCAGCCTGATAACCCTCCTCAAAATGCAGGCGAGCCAAGCGGATTCTCGCGCCAGCGCGTTCCAAGGCGTCGCGGCTTGGGCCAAAGCAGGGCGTGACCAGCAGCGCATCACCGCCTCCGCCACATTGCTCGGCAGCGAGCAGGAACAACCCGAGCATGGTGCCCGGCAGGGTCACCACATTTTCAGCCGGGATCCGACAATTTGCGCCGATGAGAATACGCAGGGACGGTAAACCCGCTGGGTCACCATAATCCATGGCGAGATCGTCCAGCGTGCCGTCCGCCATATCCATGATCTCCGCCAGGCGCAGACTTTGCACCGTACTTTCGGAGAGGTTGTAATGGCCGGCATGGCTGGTTCCGTCAGGCAATTCGAAGCGCCCGAATGCGCAGTCGGACTGGTCGGCACGCATGGATGCGTTTGGGGTCAAACTCAGAGTCCGCTGAACCAGTTGAAGCCCCGCTCTTCCCAATACCCGCTTGGATAGTCGTTGGTGACCTCGATCGAGGTGATCCATTTGGGATTTTTAAAGCCGAGCTTGACCGCGGTGCGCAGTCGAAGGGGATAACCGAACGGGTCGGCGATGGTTGCGCGAGCGTATTTCGTGGCGAGCAAAGTCTGCGGATGTAATGCGCTTGCCATATCAATGCTGCCCCAATAGCCATCAGCGCAGCGAAAGGCGACGTAACGGCAGGACAGATCCGCACCGACGCGCTCCAGGAACAGTCGCAGCGACACGCCGGACCATTGGCCGATAAAATCCCAGCCCTCGACGCAGATATGGCGAATGATGATTTCCTGCTCAGGCAGCGCCATGATTTGCGGGACTGTCCAGCTTTGCTTCTCGGCGATACGGCCGGCAAGTTCCAAGCGATAGGTCTCACCGTTCAACGGGCGAACGTCCTCAGGCGGGTAGAAGGAATTGTAGCGCGGCGGCTTGAGGACCATTGATTCCGGGTAGGTCGGCGCCAGCCTCGTCGGGTCGAATATCCAGGCCTGAACATGATCGTTGAAGCGGGAAATAGCGCGCAGCACGTTCTGCAAGGCCGGCATGTCGGAGGAGCTGCAGCCGCCGAGCATGGAAAGCGCGCCGAGCGTCAGGGTGCCTTTGAACAGACCGCGACGCTCGATCTGCCGCAGCAGTTTCGCGTTCTCGTCCAGGAACGCCTGATCGGGCGCCACGGCGGGGCGGAATTTGGAGGGTGACAAGTCGGTTACTCCGAGGACGGGGTGGAACGGGGCTGCAGACGTGGCCCGCCAGTCAGCATGGCCCAGAGCGTGCGCGGCACCAGCAGCGCCAGGACAACATGCACGGCCAGAAAACCAACAATCGCAGCCATGCCGAGGAAATGCGCCAGCCGCGAGCCCTGGAACCCACCAAACAGCTCGGTCAGCCAGGAAAACTGCACCGGCTGCCAGATCGCAAGACCGGAGAAGACCTGCACGATGGCGGCCAGCATGACGCCGATATAGAGCAGCTTCTGCACAGAATTGTAGACGGTGAGGTCTTCATGAGCGAATTTGAACCGCAGCGCGTCGCGCACGTTACGCACCGCTTCAGTGGCGCTGATCGGCAGCAGCTGCTGGCGGAAGCGGCCGGTGATGAAGCCATAGGCAAGGTAGATCAGCCCGTTAACCACGAGCACCCACATCGCGGCGAAGTGCCACAGGAGATGATCGGCCGCCCAACCGCCGATCAGCATCCAGTGCGGGAAGAACAGCCAGCCGAAGATCGCCTCGTCATTATAGATTCCCAGGCCGGACATGATCATGATGATGATCGCCGCGGCGTTGATCCAATGCATGATGCGCAGGGGCAGTGGATGCAGCCGGCGCGGCCTGTTGCTGAGCGTTGACATGATGTTTCCCGGAAGATGGATCTTGTGAAATCATTCACTTTGGACAAAACTTGTTTCGCTGTGCTTATCCAAATGTTACTGTGCATCCTCGCGATTTCGAAAGAAATTTTATGCTCAAGTACATGACTGTTTTATTGACGGTGCTGACCCCGTCGCTTTCCTTTGCGCAAGAGCCCGGGCGCAGCGCGGAGGCGTTGGCGCGTTTCCCGCAGCCCGTTCTGGTTGGTGTGCTGGCGGGCAGGCAAGTGTTGGAGAACCGACTGAACCAGCGCGTGCTGGGCCGAGTGGAGGCGGTTGCCAGGGATGCGGATGGTACCCTCAACCTTGTCCTTGAACGATCGAGGTGGCCTTGGCAGCGCCGGCGTTGCGCCGTGGTGCCGGTCGCTGCGCTCGCCCTGCTCGGCCAGTTCGTGGTGGTGATGGACGTGGACGATGCGCAGTTCGCCGCGCTCCCCGATCAATGCCAAGCGCCTGGTTCAGTCTTGGCGGCCGATACGACCATCCGGATGGGTCTGACGAAGAACTGAGCCCAAAGGTGCGTGAGCGTAGCTTGCAAGACGGGCACCCCACTTCCCACCGCCAATGCGGTCGAAAGGGTCAAAGGCGCTCAGGGATGCTGCGGTTTGGACTGAGCTTAGAGGTGTTGTCTTTCGGCCCGGCTTGTTGGTGCCCGGCTTGTTGGCGCAGGCCCTTCGTAGTTTCGGCGAGTGAACAGCCGGAAATCTGCAAGTGAAACCACGTTTGACGACCCAAGGCTGTCGAACGGGCGTTCCGGAGACCATACTGAGGTGTGTCGCTGACGGTAACGTAGCACTGACTTTTTACGGACGCCGACAGGGTTGGAAAGGGCAGTGAGTAAGAGCACCAACGCCGCGAGCGACCATGGTGACCTTCGATACTGCGCTAGTGGCCATCGGCCTTTATTTGCGCTACGCTCATCCTCCGGGCGAGCATGAGGCTGCTCGACGGCTGACTGAACTGCTGATCGCGCCTATGTATTTCTGTCAGTGCGATTAGCGGGGAATGAGCAGCCAGACACGCGAGCGTTCGGAGCTTACAGTGTATCAAGTGATGGCGTTTCGCGAAATCTGTTTCGCAGCTTGGCCGGTTTGACAGCCACCCAAATGTCGGGCCTGCGCCTCCTTCTTGTGGAGGATGAAGCTATTATCGCCCTTCTGCTCGAGAGGATCTTAAAGGGCCTCGGAATCAGTGTCCTTGGCCCTATTGGACAACTGACCGAAGCGTTGGATATCGCTCGTTCACAACAATTTGACGGCGCAATCCTCGATGTTTCAGTCCGGGGGGGGCAAATTTATCCGGTGGCGGACCTTCTCCTGGAGCGTGGTATTCCCTTTGTCCTGACTACTGGGCATTCCGCGGAACACTTACCTGCAAACCTTCGTACTCAAAGGCTTCTGCGTAAGCCCTATTCTACTGAACAATTTACGGCGGCACTGGAGTGCTTTGAGCGACCACCCCGAGTTGGCCCATGATCAAAGAGGCTCCACTCTCGCCTTATGTTTTATCACAACTTTGGTTTATACAGATGATTTCCCTTGTGGAGGAATGTCCTGGGATTGACCCGATCTGGTGGACACCCTGAATGTTTTTCCAGAGGTTCCGTCCATGGTTAGAGCCCGACTACCCTATTTGCCTAAATTTCGCCGTCAGATGGTCGAACTGGTTCGCGCTGGTCGCGACCCTGACGATCTCGCGCGGGAGTTCGAACCAACCGCCCAATCCATCCGCAACTGGATCGGGCGAGCAGACAAGAAAGAGGGCCGACAGGCGGAAGCGCCACCCGGCCTGAGCGCTGTCAACTAGCAGCCTGTCGGGGTGGCGTCGTCTGATGTTGGCTCGATCGGTTCCGGTGCGGCGGACAGCAATCCCGGGTCGGACGGTCGGATCGTCAGTTGGGCTGGGTTGGCACGCCCGCCCGCTTCCTGATGGCTTTTATCCTG
>JBBRVI010000066.1:0-14842 GCA_038247025.1 Acetobacterales bacterium | reverse complement strand
ATGGCGCGCGCTGCGCAAGTCGCACCGTCCGGATGGTAATCGAAAGGTTCCACGCCGCAGATGCCCGGATAGCGCGTCTCGCTCAGGGCTTGGAGCACCGGCGCGAAGCGATCACCCCCCTGGCCTGGCACGCGCTTGTTGCGGTCATTCAGATGCACATGCGCGATCATGCCGCCGGGCACATGCTGACGTAGCAGCGCCTCGGCCGATTGCGCCTCGCCATTTCCGGTGGCGCAGACATCGAGCATGGTGCGCAGCGCGGGGTGGTTGATGCGCGCGACGATCTCCAAAGCCTCGGCGAGTGAGGAGGCCCAGTTGGTCTGCCCGGGATCGAGCGGTTCCAGCACATAGGTCACGCCGGCCTGGCCGGCATACACTGCCACCGCGGCCATCGCCGCTTCTGCGCGTGTGGCATCGCCCGGGGCACTGACCCGCCGCTGCGCGGGCGAGCCGTGCACAAGGTATTCCGCGCCCAGATCCACCGCGAGGTCCACCAGTGCGCGCATCACATTCACGGCTTGCGCATGGCCGGCCGAATCGGTGATGGACAGCCCGGCGGGCGCCAACAGCAACCAATGCAGGCCGGTGATGGGCACGCCCGCATCCTCGGCCATGCGGCGCAGCTCAGCGCGGCGTTGGCTGGGCAGGCGGTGCGGTGCCTCGGCATCGAGGGTGAAGGGCGCGACCTCCAGCCCATCATACCCCAGGCGCGCGGCGAGCAACGCCTGCTCGGCGAAGGGCAAGTCGCGCACCACCTCATTGCACAGCGCGAATTTCATCTCTGCTCCCTTTGCGATGCCAAAGGCATAGCCGCAGCCTACCATTGCTGCCACCTCCTCCGATTGCCCCCGCAACATGGGTGCACCTTGCCAGAGAGCACAAACATGCCAGTTGGCGCCCGAAATGGCTTTTTCAGGTCGTGCAAAACTATCCTTTGGATCGTTTCGCACAATCCTGGATTGGGGATGAAACAGGGCGCGCAAGGCAGCGCCTGGCATGGCCCGAGCTTCTGCGCGAAAAGCAACGACTTGCGCGCAAGCCGTGGAACTCGCGCTTCATCGCCGCGTGCAGGTCCGGCTTGGGCGGCGGGACGGGGCCATTTAGAAGTTGGCGTCCAGGATTTGGTGGCGGGCCTGCGCCTGGTTTTAGGAAAAAGCATCAGTCAGCAAGCTGATATGCCTCCAGCGGCCGAGGGACTTGTCCCTCGGAACCGTCGTCGAACGGACTATCGCGGATACGCGCGGTCAGGTTAAATCCGCCAACCTCAGGAGGAATCAACCGCGATGCAACGCCGCATCTTTATCGCCGGAACCCTGGCCCTGCCCGCCATCGCGCGTGCGCAGTCCGCGCCGCTGCGCCTCATTGTCCCCGCACCGCCCGGCGGCAGCACGGATATCCTGGCGCGGGTGGTCAGCGAGCGTGCCTCGGCGCTTCTTAGCCAGCCCATCGTGGTGGATAATCGCGGCGGAGCGGGCGGCATCATCGGCACGGAGGCGGCTGCGCGCGCCGCGGCCGATGGCAACACCATCATCCTTGGCCACAACCAGACGCATGCCTCCAACCAGTCCATGGCGCGCAACCTGCCCTACAACGCCGTCGAAAGTTTCTCGCCCATCGCGCGGCTGGCCACCGTGCACCACGCGACCGTCGTGCCAGCCAGTTCGGCCGCGCGCAACATGGCCGGACTGATCGAGATGGGCCGCGGCGGGCGACGGGTTTCCTATGCCTCATCGCAAGCCGGTTCGGCGAGCCATGTCATCGCTGAGACCTTCGTGCGGCGGTCGGGCATGGATGCGGTGCATGTGCCCTATCGCGGCGGGGGCCCCGCCACGCAGGATACGGTGGCGGGTGTGGTGGATTTTTACGTCTCCACCTGGCCTGGCGTGGTGGCGCTGGTGCGCGAGGGGCGCTTGCGTGCGCTTTCCATCGGCGCAGATGCGCGCGTGGCGGGATTTGCGGAGCTGCCGACAACGGCCGAGGCTGGCGTGCCCTTCATGGCGGTGGATGCCTGGTTCGGCCTTTTCGCTCCGCGCGGGGTGGAGGCAGCGCGGGTGACGCGCCTCGCCGAAGCCTTCCTGGACGCCCTATCCCAGCCGGATGTAGCGGCGCGCGCCGTCCAGGCCGGGCTGAACGCCGCCCCGATGGCGCCCGCCGAATTCACCGCCTTCCAGATCGCCGAGGTGCGGCGCTGGCAGGAGATGGCGACGCTGACCGGGATCATGATGGAGAGTTGAGCAGCATCAGGCTTTCTTCTCCCAACCGCGCTCACCCTGCTGCCAATAGGTGAGCGCATGGCCCGCCGCTTTTGCCGCCGACCAGCGGCGGCGAGCGGCGGCCACGGCGTTTTCATCCCTGCCGTCAAACAGATCGAAAGCGCGCGCATAGTCACCCAGATGCGCGCTCTCCGCCCCCTCGGTCAGAAACAGATGCTGCGCCCCATTGGCCGCCGGCGCATCCTCCAGCGTCAGAAAGATCGGCTGCAACAACGCATCGCGTGTCCCATGCGGCAGCCAATCGGGCGTCTCGCAGGTCCAGAGCGCGTCATCAAGCGCCTTCAGCCGCGCCTCGCTGGCGCAGAGCACCAGCGCCCGCTGCTCCAGCGCCAGCACGCGACCGAGCAAGCGGGGCAGGGCCTGCTCCAGCGTGCTCCGCGTGAGGTGGTAGAAGCCGATCTCGGTCATGGAATGTGCAGAACGACATTGCCCATCGCCGTTCCCGCCTGCACAAGCTCATGCGCCGCTGCGCATTCGCCCAGCGGCAGGGTGGCGGCGATGGCGTGGATCAGCCCAACCTGAGCCATCATTTGCGCCAGGACCGCCTCGCAGTCCGCGCGCGCTGCGGCACTGGCAAACTGGATCGCGTAGTGGCCCACCGCGCCGGCACCGCCCGCCACCACTACGGATTGACCCGCCACTCCGCCATCGGTCAGCACCGCGCGTGGCGCCGCGATGCCAAAGCAGGCGCCTTCCTCGAAACTTATACCATCCGGCAATTCCACGGCCTGCGCGGCGGGCAGCGCGATGAACTCGGCGGCAGTGCCGAAGGGGCGCTTCCATTGCCCGTTCCAGATCCACACGCGCTCCCCCACGCGCGCTGCATCCACGTCCTCACCCACGGCGCTGATCACCCCTGCACCATCGCTGTGGGGGATCACGCAAGGTGACACCATGGGCCGCGAGCCAGCGCGCGTCTTCCAATCCGAGGGGTTCACGCCGGATGCGTGCAGCCGGACCAGAACCTCGCCGGGGCCAGGCATCGGAGTGGGCATTTCGCCATGGATCAGAACGTCACGTGCGGCGCCATTGCTTTCGTACCAGATGGCTTTCACGGCGATGCTCCTGTGCGTTCCGGGCAATCCCACAAAACCGGCCCAACGCCAATGGACGTGGGCCAATGGACCTGGGCCAATGGACCTGGGCGCGCCCTAAACGGTGAACTGTTCGGCGATGATCCGCTCCGAGAGCGAGCGATCGGGGTCGAACAGCATCGTCATGGTGATGCTGCGATCCTCGCGCACCTCAACCCGCCGGACATCGCGCACTTCGGTGTAGTCCGCCGTGGCCGAGACAGGGCGTTTCTCCGCCTCCAACACCTCGAACTCCACCTTCGCCGAGGAGGGCAGCAGCGCCCCGCGCCAGCGCCTAGGCCGGAAGGCCGAGATGGGGGTGAGGGGCAGCAGCCGCGCATCCAACGGAACGATGGGCCCATGCGCCGAAAGATTATAGGCGGTGCTGCCGGCCGGGGTCGAGATCAGGATACCGTCGCAGATAAGTTCGGGCAGCCGTTCCTTGCCATCCACGAGGATTCGCAGTTTGGCCGCTTGGCGCGTCTCGCGCAGCAGAGAGACCTCGTTGATGGCCAGGGAAGCATGGGTGCCAGCGGCCGAATGCGCGCGCATGCGCAACGGATGGAGGTGTGCAGCCTGCGCGGCGGCGAGCCGGGTGGGCAGGTTCTCCTCGTGGTAGGAATTCATGAGGAAGCCCACACTGCCACAGTTCATCCCGTAGATGGGCGCATTGCGGCCGAGGAAGCGATGCTGTGTTTCCAGCATGAGCCCATCGCCGCCGAGTGCCACGATGAATTCGGCCACATTGGGCGCGGCATTGCCGTAGAGCGCGGTCAGGCGGGTCAGCGCGTCCTGGGCGGGCTCGGTTGTGGAAGCCAGAAACGCGATCTTCATCTGGGCCGCCGACTCACGCTGCGAGCTTGCGGCTCTTGCCGGTCGGAGGCGGTCACGCCAGCCGCCGATGTTCAAGCACCGGCATGTCGCGGCGCACCCGCGCCGTCACAGCGGGATCAATGCGTGCCGTGGTCCAGCCGATGCCGTCACTGGCCTTGGCGACGACATGCCCCCAAGGGTCGGCAATGAGGGAATGGCCATAGACCTGGCGCGTTGCACCGCGCTCCTCATAACTGCCCCAGGAGGCCGCGGCGGCGATCCAGCATTGCGTCTCAATGGCGCGAGCGCGCAGCAGCACCTCCCAGTGATCCTTGCCTGTCATCAGCGTGAAGTTGGATGGCACGAAGATCACCTCTGCCCCGGCGCGGCGAAGTGCCAGATATTGCTCCGGGAAGCGCATGTCGTAGCAGATGGTGCACCCAAATGTGACGCCGCCGGCTTTGAAAGTGACGAGCTCGCCTCCCGCGCCATACAGCGCGCTTTCGCGATAGCCGGTGCCGTCCGGCCCGATGATGTCAAACAGGTGGATCTTGCGGTAGCGCGCGATTTCGGTGCCGGACGGATCAAAGACAATGGTGGTGTTGAAGAGCGTCTGCGGACCCTGCTCGATCATCGAGCCGCCATGGACGTGGATGCCCGCAGCCTTGGCCACGCCGCGCAGGAACTCGTAGGCGGTACCGCCCGTGCTGCCGGGTTCGGGCAGGGTTTCCGCCGCATTCGTCCGTGACTCGCGCCCCCCGCCCAAGTTGGTCCAGGTCTCGGGCAGGGTGATGAGGTTCGGGCGGTCGGCGGCGAGTGCGCCCTCGATCAGCCGGCGCGCCTGGTCGAGGTTGCTCGCCTTGTCGCTGGTCTGGTTCATCTGGATGGCGGAAATGCGCATCGGAACACTCACCTTGCGGAGGGCGGAACGCGCCGTTCGTCGAGTGGCGTGCCGCGGCTCACGCCCCAGCGTGCCAGTTGCGGATCGAGCATTTCACTTTGCTCGCCGGTTGCGCGCTGCGAGGTGAGGCGCACGCGGCCGGCGGTCAGGATTGCCACTTCCATCACTCCATCACGCGGGCGCAGCGAAAGGAAGGCCTCCTGCTCGCGCTCGGCGCCGGCGCGCGCACCGCGCAGCACAAGCGCCGTGCCGTCAAAGGCGATGGGCAGGGCCTGCTGAAGATTGGTGGTGAGGAGCCGGTACCCCGGTTCGCCAAGCAACTGCGCCAGGCTGCGCCGCATCGCTGCGTCATTCAGTATTGCGTTGGGGTTGCTGGTGCCGATCAGGGGCGTCAGATGGGCGTAGGGGCCTTGCTTGTGATCCGCGACCGGCTGCGCGGCAGCGGGTATGGCGACCAGGGTCAGGAATGCGGCCCGGCGGGGGAGGGGCCTCAACGCTCGCGCGGCCACGAGATGCGCGGCTCCGAACGGCCACCGCCCGGCGGCGGGGCGGGAAGGTCCGGCTCCACCTCGGCCTGCCAATTGCGGCGCGGCGCTTCGGGCATGCGTGCAGCGATCACGCGAAGCTCCGCGCGCAGGTCATCGAGTTGGGCTTCAATGCTGTCCAGCCGCCCCTTCAGCCCAAACACGCTGAAGGGCATCACCACAAGGCAAAGGGCGAGGAGCAGCAGCACAAGCAAGGCGACCAGCCCGGTCCATTCGGGCAGCCCGGGAAGAGTCAGCCGGGTGGCGAGGTCGTTGAGCATCAGCCGCCCGTAACACTCATGTGCCGCGCGACGGCCGGCGCACTGCGGCGGCGGTCAATGACGAAATCATGCCCCTTTGGCTTGCGTGTGATGGCCTCGGCGATGGCGGCGCGAAGGCCTTCCTCGCCGAGGGTGGCATCGCGCAAGGGGGCGCGCAGATCGGCCGCATCCTCCTGGCCCAGGCACATGTAGAGCGTGCCCGTGCAGGTCAGCCGCACACGGTTGCAGCTTTCGCAAAAATTATGCGTCATCGGCGTGATGAACCCGAGCCGCGTGCCGGTCTCCGCCACATCGTAATAGCGCGCCGGGCCGCCCGTGCTGTGGCTGCTTTCCACCAGCGTCCAGTTCTGCTTCAGCCGCGCGCGCACCAAGCTGAGTGGGAGGAATTGGTCCGAGCGGTCCCCACTGATTTCGCCGAGCGGCATGGTCTCGATCAGGCAGAGGTCGAAGCCATGCTCGCCGCACCAGCCCAGCATGCGGTCGAACTCATGCTCGTTCACGCCCTTGAGTGCCACTGCGTTGATCTTAACATGCAGCCCGGCGGCCTTGGCGGCGAAGACGCCGTCCAGAACCTTGTCCAATTCGCCCCAGCGCGTAGCGGCCTTGAAGGCCGCGGCGTCGAGCGTGTCCATGGAGACGTTGATGCGGCGCACGCCGGCGGCCGCCAGATCATCGGCATATTTTGTCAGCTGCGTGCCGTTGGTGGTGAGCGTCAACTCGTCCAGTCCACCGCCCTTGTGCGGGCCGATGCGCTGCCCCAGGCCGCGCACGAGCGACATGACGTTCTTGCGGACCAGAGGTTCACCGCCTGTCAGCCGCAGCTTGCGAACGCCCAGTTCGATGAAGGTGCCGCATAGCCGCTCCAGTTCCTCGAGCGTCAGCACCTCGGATTTGGGCAGGAAGGTCATGTCCTCCGCCATGCAGTAGACGCAGCGAAGATCGCAGCGATCCGTGACGGAAACGCGGAGATAGGAAATGTGCCGCCCGAAGGGGTCTATCATGGTGGCGTTGTGTCCCGGTGGCTGAGGCCTACAGCCCATTTGGGGCGGATCAACCCAGCCTTGCAAGGTCCTGCCGGCTGCAACATGCCAGATATCAAGATGCGCGCCTGGCGCATGCCCGCTCCGGCGGAAGGGTGGCTTGCACATTGACCAGCACTCCAGTCAGATTTTGTGATGCAAGCCAACCCGCCCTCCGCCAAGACGATCCTTTGGATCGCCATCATCGCGGCCGCGGCAACATCCAGCCTGGCGATGGGCATCCGCCAGACTTTCGGCCTGCTTTTGCTGCCTCTCTCGGCCGAGCACTCCATCGCGCCCTGGGTATTCGGTCTGGCGGTGGCGCTGCACAATCTGACCTGGGGGCTGGCGCAGCCTGTTTCGGGTTCCATGGCCGACAAATACGGGTCCGGGCGGGTCATGGCGTTTGGCGGCGTGTTCTACCTGATCGGCTGCGGGCTGCCGGCGCTCATGCCCTCCAACCTGATGGTGCTGATCGGCATCGGCTTTTTCTCTGGGCTGGGCGTCGCTTGCGCGGGGACAGGGGTGGCGCTGGCCGCCATCGGGCGCCTCGCACCTGCGGAAAAGCGCGGCGAGTACATCGGCATCGCCGCTGCGGGCGGCAGCCTGGGCCAGGCGGCGATGGTGCCCATCACCTTCAGCGCCATTGGCGGCTTTGGCGCGGCAGGCGCGCTGGCGGTGCTGGCGATTTCTGCCGTGCTGATCATTCCCATGGCGCGCAACATCGAGTGGCGCCCGCCCGCGCGGTTGGGACCGCCTGCCGCCGGGCTGCGCGGGTTGCCCGCACTGGCGAGGCGCTCCCTGGCGGATCGGGATTTCGCGCTGCTGACCGGCGGGTTTTTCGCCTGCGGTTTTCAACTGGCCTTCCTCACCACCCATTTGCCGTCCCATATCGCGCTGTGTGGCCAGCCTGCGGCATTGGGCATGATGGTCATGATGATGATCGGGCTGTTCAACATCCCCGGCTCGTGGTTTTGCGGCTGGCTGTCCACGCGCATCAAGCCCGAGACTGGGTTGGGCTGGATCTACATGGTTCGTACTCTGGCCATCGCCGCCTTCGCGATGGCCGCGCCCTCCGAATGGGGCACCATCCTGTTCGCGGCCGTGATGGGTTTTGTGTGGCTGGGCACAGTGCCACTCACCTCTGCCGCCATTGCGCGGCGCTTTGGCGTGGGCGATCTCGGCGCGCTGTATGGCGTGTGTTTCTTCAGCCACCAGATCGGTGGGTTTCTGGGCGCCGGATCAGGAGCGGTCCTGATGGCCTGGACCGGCAGCTATGCCGCTTTTTGGCCGGTGATGGTGATTGTTGGCATCACCGCCAGCGTGCTCAACTGGATGGCCAAAGCTCCCGGGCAACGTACAGTGCCGGCTTGACAGGGGCTTGAGGCCGTCAAGCCGGAAACGCCGTTCAGGCGGCGCGACGGTCTCCAGTCGAATCGTTCGCGCCCATTGGCGTCAACTCAGCCGCGGCCGAATGTATGCCGCCGCGCGTCATGCCGATATCGGCCAGTTCACGGTCTGAAAGCGCGCGCAGGCGCTCCACGGTGTCACGGCGAGTGCGGATGGCGGTGAGCGCCTCGCGCAAAAGGCGGACAAAGCCGGTGATCCGGGCGGCGAAGGCGGCGTCGCGGGCCTGGCGGGCCTCGGCGATGACCGTCTCGATGCGCTCGGCCTCTGCATTGCGGGGAAGGCTCGGCATCATCAGCGCGGCTTCGGCTGGGGTGATGCGATTCATGATCTCAATTCCATTTCAGAGGGCGACGCGGCCGCCCGGACGCCCCTATGTACAGGCCGGATGCGGTGTCAGGTTGCGTGAAGTCCGTGCTTCACCCATGCGTTGAAAGCATGTCATGTTGTGGACACATACATTAATGACTGGTCAAAGACGGATGAAAAACCCACTGGAACGCGCCAACGCCTTGCGGGCGGCCCTCGTGACCGCCGGCGTGGAGGGTTTCCTGATCCCCCGCTCGGACGAGCATCTCGGCGAATACGTGCCGCCTTCCGGCGAGCGGCTGGCATGGCTGACCGGCTTCACCGGCAGTGCCGGGCTCGCCATCGTGCTGAAGGACCGCGCTGCCATCTTCACCGATGGTCGCTACACCACCCAGGTCCGGTCGGAGACGGATGGCACGCTCTACGAGCGGCGGCATCTGACCGAGGATCCGCCCGAGGCCTGGCTGCGCGAACACGCCGCCGGCCTCACGCTCGGCTATGATCCATGGCTGCACAGCGAGGCCTTCCTCAAGCGCCTCTCCGGCCTGGAGCTTGTGGCCCTCAGCCCCAATCCGGTGGATACGATCTGGGCGAATCGCCCCGCGCCACCCGCCGCCGCCGTGTTGCCGCATGGGCTGGAACTTTCCGGCGAAGCCGCCGAAGCCAAGCGCGAAGCCGCTGCCGCCGGCCTGCGCAAATCCGGCGAGCAGGCTTGCCTTCTGGCAGATGCCCATTCGGTCGCCTGGCTGCTGAATCTGCGCGGCGCTGATTTGACCCATACCCCCATGGCGCTGGCCTTCGCTTTGTTGCGTGACGATGCCTCGGTGCGCCTTTTCCTCCACGCCCCGGAGCGCGTGCCGGAGGCCACCCGCGCGCATCTGGGCAATCGCGTGTCCATAGAGCCACGCTCCGCTCTGCCGCGGGCGCTCAGTGAACTGGCGGGCGTAAGCGTGCGCCTGGATACCGACGCAACGCCCGCCTGGTTTGCCACCACACTGCGCGATGCTGGCGCCCGCGTCGTGGCGGGTGAGGACCCCTGCCGCCTGCCGCGCGCCACCAAGAACGCAACCGAGCAACAAGGTGCCCGCCGCGCCCATCAACGCGACGCCGTGGCGGTAGCCAATTTCCTCGCCTGGTTCGCCGATGAGGCGCCGAAGGGCGGCCTGACCGAGGTCTCCGCCGCGGAGCAGTTGCTGGATTTCCGTCGCATGGCTCCCGGCTTCGTCGCTGAGAGCTTTCCGGCAATCTCGGGCGCCGGCGAGAACGGAGCAATTGTGCATTATCGCGCCACCGCTGTGACGGATCGCGCCATCAATCCCGAGGAGTGCTACCTGATTGACAGCGGCGGGCAGTACCCCGATGGCACAACAGATATCACCCGAACCCTATGGACTGGGCCTGGCCCAGCGCCCGCAACCTTGCGCGCGCGATACACTGCCGTCCTGCGCGGCCATATGGCGCTGGCCACCTTGCGCTTCCCCGCTGGCGTGTCTGGCCCGCATCTGGATGCCATCGCGCGGCGACCGCTTTGGGATGCGGGCTTGGACTATGACCATGGGACGGGCCACGGCGTTGGGAGTTTTCTCTCGGTGCATGAAGGGCCGGTCGCTTTCAGCCGCGCTGCCAAGCTTGTGCCCATTCAGCCGGGCATGATCCTCTCTGACGAGCCGGGGTACTACCTGCCAGGCCATTACGGCATCCGCATCGAGAACCTGTTGCTGGCCAGGCAAGCTACGCCCCAGCCTGACCAGGCGAAGCCCTTCCTGGAATTCGAGACGCTGACAATGGCGCCTTATTGCCGCGCTTTGCTGGAACCTGGCCTGCTG
This sequence comes from Acetobacterales bacterium, assembly GCA_038247025.1. Lineage (GTDB taxonomy): Bacteria > Pseudomonadota > Alphaproteobacteria > Acetobacterales > Acetobacteraceae > Roseococcus. The sequence continues at coordinate 4,416 of JBBRVI010000066.1, read as the reverse complement.
ACGCAGGCAGAACGTGACTGGGTGAATGCCTATCAGGCCCGCGTGGTGGCCGAGATCGGCCCTCTGCTCGAGCCGCCTGTCAGGGCGTGGATGTTGGCGGAATGCGCAGTGCTTTGACTAGAGCATCATCCGTTCAAACGGAATCGTTTGAACGGATAAAGATGATCGAAAAACAGCAGGCTAGAGCGTGTGGAGTGAGCCCTTTCGAACGGAATATGCTCTATCCCGCGCGATCCAGCCTGCCTCACCTATAGGGGACGATGGCGACGGCATTGTGGGGCGAGCCATCAATCAGCCGAGTGCTCCAGGCCAGATACACGAGCACCTGCTGAGCCTCATCCACGAAACGGTGTACGCGGGTTTCCTTGAAAAAGAAGCTGGTCGAGGCCTCCCAGACCCGCTCCCCCCGTTCACCCCGCCGCAGTGCGGGCGTGATGGCGATGGGTCCAGTTGCCGCGCAGGCGATGGCGAAGCGCGAAGGGTCTTCGGCGACACCCACCATGCCAGCAAATCCGCCGGTGCGCGCCTGGCTGATGTAGCAGGCAACGCCTGGTACCTCGGGGTCCGTGAAGCGCTCCACGACCACTCGGTGGCTTCGCGTCAGGCCCAGATTGGTGATGGCCGTGTTGACGTGGCCGATCTCAGTCGTGTCTTGCGCCATGGCCATTGTCGAAAGCGGCGCCACGGCCAGGAGGAGCAGGGCGAGGAAGGTTGTGCGCATGGACAAGCAAGCGTCCCTCCCCCCGTCAGGTTGCATCCATCCCGGCCAGGTCCCGAAACTCAGCCTCGGTAAGGACGCGCACGCCGAGCTCCTTGGCTTTGGCTGCCTTGCTGCCCGCATCGGCGCCGACCACAACGAAATCTGTTTTCTTGGAGACGGTCTTGGTCACCTTCGCACCCAATGCCTCTGCCCGCGCCTCGGCCTCCTGGCGGCTGAGCGTGGCGAGCGCGCCGGTGAAGACCAGCGCGCGACCGGCGAAGGGGTTCTCGCCCGCTTCCAATGGCGCTGATTCCGTTGGCGACACCTCGGCCAGCAGCGCGTCCAGCGCTTCAAGGTTTCGCGGCTCGGCGAAGAATTCCACAAGTTCGGTGGCGATGGCCGGCCCGATACCCTGGATGCCGCCCAATTCCTCGCGGGCCTCGCTGCCGATGATGCGCGCCGCTGCCATCCGGGCGCGCAAGGCAGCGATGCAATGGTAGTGCCGCGCCAGCAGCTTTGCGTTCTGCTCGCCGATGCGGCGGATGCCGAGGCCGAAGATGAAGCGCTCCAGCGGCGGCGCGCGCCGGGCCTCTATGGCGGCGAAAAGTTTCTGCGTGGAGAGAATGCCCCAGCCTTCCAGCGATCCCAGACGTGCGGCATGGGAGTGCAGGCGAAACACATCGGCCGGGCTGCCCAGCAGGCCCATGGCGTGCAGTGCTTCGATGCGCTCCTCGCCCATGCCCTCGATGTCGAGGCAGCGGCGGCTCGCGAAATGGCGCAGCCGTTCGACCGTCTGCGCCGGGCAGATCAGACCGCCGGTGCAGCGGCGCACCACATCCTCGTTCTCGCGCACGGCATGGCTGCCGCATGCGGGACAGGTGGTGGGAAAGGCGAAGGGCCGGCCGCGATCCGGGCGGTCCGCATCCAGCACCGCCACCACCTGCGGGATGACGTCGCCGGCGCGCTGGAGGGTGATGGTGTCACCCTCGCGGATGTCCTTGCGCGCGATTTCGTCCTCATTGTGCAGCGTGGCGTGGGTGACGGTCACACCACCGACAAAGACCGGCTCCATGACCGCACGCGGCGTCAGCGCGCCGGTGCGGCCCACTTGGATCTCGATGCGCAGAAGCCTGGTGCGCGCCTGCTCGGCGGGGAATTTCCAGGCGATGGCCCAGCGGGGCGCGCGGCCGACAAAGCCCAGCCGTGCCTGCCAATCCAGGCGGTTCAGCTTGTACACCACGCCGTCAATATCATAGGCGAGGGACGGGCGTTGACCGGCCATGCGCGCCTGAAAGGCTTGCGCGTCCGTCACTGGCGTGGAGAGCGGATTCACATCGAAGCCCCAGCGGCGCAGCGTATCAAGCCAGCCGCCATGGGTCGTGGCAGGCGCTTCGCTCGCCTCGCCCATCGCGTAAGCAAAGAGTTTCAGGGGGCGGCTTGCGGTGATGGAGGCATCCAGTTGCCGCAGCGATCCGGCCGCCGCGTTGCGTGGATTGACCGGGATGGTGACGGCGGGGCCAAGCTTCTCCCCGCGTACGCGCCGAGCCTGGCGCTCGGACAGGGCGGCTTCCTGAGCGGCACGAAAGCTTTCGAAATCCGCTCGGTCGAGAAACACCTCGCCGCGGATTTCGATCAGCGCCGGGAAGGGGGCGCGCAGGTCGCGCGGGATGTCGCGCAGGGTGAGCAGATTGGCGGTGATGTCCTCGCCCTCGGCACCATCGCCGCGTGTGGCCCCTTTCATGAAGCGGCCGTTTTCGTAGAGAAGGTTTACGCTGAGGCCATCAATCTTGGGCTCGGCGATGAAGTCGAGCGGCGCGTCCTCCGGCAGGGAGAGAAAGCGGCGGATGCGGGCGGCGAATTCCGCGAAATCCTCCGCCGCGAAAGCATTGTCCAGGCTGAGCATGGGTGCCAGGTGGCGCGACTTGGCGAAGCCCTCCGCCGCGCGGCCCGAAACGCGCTGCGTCGGGCTGTCGGCCCGCAAAAGCTCCGGATGCGCTGCCTCCAGAGCGCGTAGCCTTTGCATGAGCGTGTCATATTCGGCGTCGGTGACCTCCGGCGCGTCACGCTCGTAATAGAGCCGGTCGTGATGGGTGATGCGCGCGATGAGAGCGGCGATTTCGGTGCTCTCGCTCATGGCTCCTCCGCCCAGTCGCGGAAAGCCGTACCGCGAATGATGAAGTTGTGAGTCCTCGTTTCTTCGGCGCCGATGGCGCGATGAAACGCCAGCGCCAACTCATCACGCTCATCGGCGTCCCACCAGAGGTATTCGCCACCATCGCGCGCTGCCTCGGTGGCCAGTGCCGCAACCAGGGCCCGCCCAAGCCCCTGCCGCCGCGCGCCGGGCGCCACATGGAGGTCATTCATGATGAAGCCCCAGCGGCTCGCCCCGCTGTCATAATAAGGGTGGCCTGAGACGAAGCCTTGCAGAACGCCGGCTTCATCCGCCACCAACAGGATGACGCGCGCATCGGCGATCAGGTCCCGCGTCACGCCCTGTGCGGTGATCCGACCGGGATGAAGCCCGGGCCCGGTATTGAGTGAGCGCAGCAAGGCGGCCAGGGCGGCGGCATCGCGCCCTTCGGCGCGGCGGATCACGCCACACCATCCAGCAGGCTCGCCGCCGCCGCGCGCGCCGCTTCGGTTACCACTTCGCCCGCCAGCATGCGGGCGATCTCCTCACGCCGGGCGGGCGCATCGAGCGGCGTCACGCGCGTTTCGGCCTTGGCCCCGCGCACCGATTTGGAGACCTGCAGATGCTGCGCCCCGCGCGCCGCCACCTGGGGCGAATGCGTCACCACCAGAACCTGCAACCGCTCCGCCACACGGGTCAGCCGTTCGCCTACGGCCGCGGCGGTGGCACCGCCAATGCCGGCATCCACCTCGTCAAACACCAGCGTTGGCACGGGCGAGCCGCGCGCCAGTACCACCTTCAACGCCAGCATCAGCCGCGACAATTCTCCGCCCGAGGCGATCTTCACCAATTGCCCCGGTGTCTGGCCTGGATTGGTCGAGACCAGCAGCGTCACGCGGTCCATCCCATCCGCACCCCAGGCGGATGCCTCGCGCGGTGCGACTTCGATGACAACGCGCGCACGGTCCAGCTTCAAGGGTGGCAATTCCCCGGCCAGCGCCTGCTCCAGCTTCGTGGCGGAGGCGCGCCGCACCGCAGTAAGCGCCTCGCCGGCGGCCACGTAGAGGTTGCGCGCGGCAAGCCGTGCTGCCTGCAACGCCGAAACCCGGCCCGTGCCCGCATCGAGTGCCCAAAGCCTCTCGCGCAAATCGGCCAGATGCTGCGCCAGTTCCACCACGGCCACGCCATGCTTGCGCGCGGCCGAGCGCAAGCCATAGAGCCGGTCTTCCAGCTGTTCGAGCCGGCGCGGATCGGGCAAGGCATCCACAGCCAGGCGCTCCAGCAGGCGCTCCGCCTCGGACAGCGCATCCTGCGCGGAGGTCAGCGCTGCCAGCGCAGGCTGCGCATGTTCGTTCGGCGGCGGCAGTCGTTCCAGCGCACGGGCCGCGCTGCGCAGCGCGCTGCCAGGGTTGGCGCTGCGGCGGTCCCGCGGTTGCAATTCGGCCAGCGCTGAAGCGATGGCCTCGTTGCGCCGCTCGGCTTGTTGCAGGCCCTGGCGTTCCTGGGCGAGGCGCTCCTCCTCGCCTTCCTCCGGGGCGAGGGTGGAGATTTCCTCGACCGCGTGGCGCAGCCATTCTTCGTCCCT
>JBBRVI010000065.1:0-14846 GCA_038247025.1 Acetobacterales bacterium | reverse complement strand
TCCAAGCATCAGCCTCACGGCTGTCTCAATCCACGTGCTCATGGAACAGCCGGCATCAGCGTGCCCACTTCCAAGCATCAGCCTCACGGCTGTCTCAATCCACGTGCTCATGGAACAGCCGGCATCAGTCAAGGCGGGCATCCATTCCTGGGGCTCCTTCAGTCTCAATCCACGTGCTCATGGAACAGCCGGCATCAGATGGTCCGTTGAGCCGGCGGGGCTGACGTTGGTCTCAATCCACGTGCTCATGGAACAGCCGGCATCAGAGACCCCCTCGCACCCTCTTGTCAAGCATGCACTCCATACGGCAAATTTCCACCATCATCATCAGCTTTTCACTCAAATAGCCAAACCAGGATAGGTCCGTGGAAAATAGCCAAAAGAGGGTCTCCGCGCCAGCCGCCCGCCAGGGCGGGGATCGCTTCGTCGCCGGCGGGCTGTTCGACCTCGCGACGCGGCATGACCAGCTCTCGGCGGGGTGGGAAAAGGTGCGCGCCAACAACGGCGCCGGCGGCGGCGATGGCATGACTGTCGGCCGCTTCGGCGAAGGCGCGCATGGCCGCATCTCTCGCCTGTCCCACGAGCTGCGAAACGGCCGCTACCAGCCCGGCCCCGCCCGCCGCGTGTTGATCCCCAAGCCGGATGGCTCCACCCGCCCGCTGGATATCCCGGCCATCGCCGACCGGGTGGCGCAGGCCGCTGTGGCCCTGCTGCTGACGCCCATCCTGGATGCGGAATTCGAGGATTCCAGCTTCGCCTACCGCCCGGGGCGATCGGTCATGCAGGCGGTGGCGCGGGTGGCGAAGCACCGGCGGGATGGCTTCCGCTGGGTGGTCGATGGCGACATCACCCGCTACTTCGAACGCATCCCGCATGAGGCGCTGTTGCAGCGGCTGGAACGCTCCATCGAGGATGCGGCGCTGGTCGATCTGGTCGCCACCTGGCTGGAACACCACAGCCATGAGGGCCGCGGCGTGCCCCAGGGCTCGCCGCTGTCGCCCCTGCTCGCCAACCTGTTCCTGGACGATGTGGATGAGGCGATCACCGGCCGCGGGCTGCGCCTGGTGCGCTTCGCCGATGATTTCGTGATCCTGTGCCGGGACGAGGCGCTGGCCACCGGCGCGCTGGAACGCATGGCCGGGCTGCTCGCCGAACAGGGGCTGGAACTGAACCTCGCGAAATCGCGCATCACCAGCTTCGACAAGGGGCTGCGCTTCCTCGGCCACTTGTTCGTCAAGGGCATGGTGGTGAAGGAAATCCCGCTGGACGACATGCCCGGGGAGGATGCGGTCAGCGCGGCCGAGGCGTTGGCCGCCGCCACCCCCGAAGCGGCGCCGCCGGAGCCGGAGGATGAAGCGCGGTCCAGCCCCGGGCGCTGGGCGGCGCGCCAGCGCATTCTGTATGTGCTGGAACCCGGCCGCTGCCTGACCGCGGTGGATGAAAGCTTCCTGGTGAAGGAAGGCGATGCGGTGCTCGCCCGGCTGCCGCATCGCCGCGTCGATCGGATCGAACTGGCGCGGGTGGTGGAGGTGGAAGCCGCGGCGCTGCTGCTGGCGGCTAGCAGCGACACGGTGATCGTGCAGGTGGATGGCTGGGGCCGCGCGCTCGGTCGCTGGGGGGCGGCGGGCTCGCGCCGCGCCGCGCGGCAATTGGCGCAGGCGGCGCTGGTGCTCGACCCGGCCCGCCGGCTCGCGCTGGCGCGGCGCATCGTCGCGGGGCGCATTCTCTCGCAGCGCACGCTGCTGAAGCGCCTGGCGCGCGGCCGGGCGGCGCCGGATTTCACTGCCGGGCTGACGCTGGTGGCGCCGAAGCTGCGCCGCCTGGCCAGGGCGGCCGAACTGAACCCGAGGCTCGACAGCGCCGCCGAACTGATGGGGCAGGAAGGGCAGGCTGCGGCACTGTATTGGCCGCTGCTGGCCGCCAGCCTGGCGCAGCCGGAGGTGTTCCAGGGCCGCCGCCGGCGCCGGCAGGGCGAAGACCCGGTGAACATCGTGCTGGACATCCTCTCCGGCTTCCTGGCGCGGGATATCGAGGTGGCGGCCGAACGGCACGGCCTGCACACCGGCTTCGGCGTGCTGCACGCGACCGAGGATGGGGTGGAAGCGCTGGTCTTCGACCTGATGGAGGAATTTCGCGCCCCGGTGGTGGAAGCCTGCGCCCTGGCGATGTTCGGCCGCCGCGCCCTGACCATTGGTAATTTTGTGCCCTCGGGCGGTGGCTGGCGGCTCGGACCGCAGGGTTATCAGGCCTGCGTGCGGGGCTATGAGGCGTGGATGGCCCGCCCGGTACGCGGCCAGCGCAGCGGCGACAGCATGCTGTGGCGCGGGGTGATGGAGGAACAGGCCATGGCCTATGCGGCGCAGGCCGAGGATGATCTGCCCTATGACCCCTATCGGATGGATTATTGATGGCCCGGCCCGCGCATCTGTTCGTCTTCGCCTATGATGTCAGCCGCGACGCCACCCGCGCCAAGCTGGCCGCACTGCTGGACGACTCGCTGGACCGCGTGCAGTACAGCGTCTTCGAGGGACGGCTGACGCTCGCGGGGGCGAGGCGTCTTGCGGCGCAGGCTGATCTGTTGCTAGGGCCGGATGACAGCCTGCGGATCTACGCGGTGACCGAGGCCGGGCGGCGCGCCAGCATGGTGGTCGGGCGCGGCAGCCTCCCGGAAGCGCATGACTTCATCCTGCTCTGACGCGCCACGCGCCTGGGTGCCGCCGCCGGATTTGATGACGGCGGGGGAGGGCGCGCTCGGGCAGTTGGCCACGCTGGCCGAGGACCTGGCGAACCCGCCGTTGCGCGTCGGCATCCGCGAATTGGCGGCCCTGTGGACCTTCGAGCAGTTCCGCTTCCGCTGCCCCCGCCTGCCCGACATGGAGGATTATCCCGAGCTGTCCGAGCGTCTGCGCGGGGCGGTGGGTGCGGCACTGCACCGCCAGCCGCAGCCTGTCACCGCCACCGGCTGGTTGCGGCCGCATGCACGCGATGTGTTCTTCGCGCCCCTGTCGCAGGCGGCGGGGGAGGATGAAAGCGCGAAGCCGCTGGTGGTCCGCGGTTGGGTGGAGGGGCGCCACCTCATCGTGGATCTGCGCGTCTTCGGCTGGGCGATCGGGTGGCGCGACGAAGCGGCGGCCGCAACCCTGGATGCGCTGCGTGGCGGCATCGCCATCCGCAACGGCCGACAGGCGCAGCGATGCGCGCTGGAACCGGAGCATGTGGAGCATCGGCGCGTGGCCTTCATCGACACGCCACCGCATCCGAGCGAGGGGCGCCTGCGGTTCCGCTCGCCCGTCACGGTGCGGCATCGCGGGGCGGGCCTCGGGACGCCGGCGGCGATCCTGCGCTCGGCGCTGAGCAGGGTGGAGCGGATGGCGCGCTGGCAGGGGTGCCGTCTGGTGGTTGGGACCGGGTGGATGGAAGCGGCGCTGTCGCCGATCGAACTCGCCGCGGATCATTGGCGGCGCGTGACCTGGCAGCGCTTCACCCGCAACCAGCGCGATACCGCGGTGCCGATGGCCGGCCAGATGGGCGACCTGATCCTGCGTGGACCACTTGGTGATCTGGCCACGGTGCTGGCAATGGCCGAGACCTGCAACATCGGAAGCCACGCGGCGCTCGGCATGGGCTGGTTCGACTGGATCGTGCAGTAGCGGGAGGTGCGGCCGGCGCTTTCTGTGACGCGCGGCCGACGTTCAACCTTGAACGGATAACCAAGGCTCGATGATCGTCAGCTCCGCTAGGACGAAGTCCACCTCGTTGCGGGTGACCACTGCGAGCCCGTGCGCCTTTGCTGTTGCTGCGATCAGCGCGTCTGGCTGAGCATAGGTGTATCGAGTTGCCTGCCCTTCAACGACAAGGCGCCTTCAGGTCAGCAGTATTGGCGCATCCACCTCCAGGATGCGCGCGCCGAACCAAGCGCGGAATTCGTCGCGAAGCCAACTTTCCAGTTCGGCCCTGAACATAGGATCAGCCACCTGTTCGATACCGAAGACGATCTCGGCAATCGTCGCGCTGCTGCCGCAGTCGTGGCAGCGGGAGTTCGCTGCTGAGGCATCCTGGGATCTGCCGAGCCTGGCGCCAGGGGCATTCGCTTTGAAGCCCGGGCTGTGGGTTCGTCTCGTTCGCTTTGTCATGCTCGCGCCTAATCGGCGGCAACATCGCCGCTGTCAGGCAGGAAATCCACTCATCGGCGTGTCCGAATTACCCGAGCCACCTTTGTATGCGAGAAGGACATCTGTAAGGACATCAAGGATGCGAAGGTGATGTAGAGCATCTCCGTAACCCGCGCACCTCGCGAGCAGGAGTTCAAGATCGCCCAAAGGACACACGATCGCTACCGGCACATGCAGATGCCCATCTGCGCAGCTGATCATTACTCGCAGCGACTACGCGTCAGCGGCATCGTGGCTGTCTGCCGATCGAGGCTCAGGGTCGAGCTACCCCAACCCGATCAAGGCTTAGGGCGGCATCCGCTGCCGCAGAGGGTTCCGCTAAAGGCTCTACTGCACCCCTCCGCACGCAGCCGATTGAACACCTCCAGCCTACCCAAGCCCCAGGATTGACAACACGTCGAGAACTCTTGCGGCAAGAGCGTAGGTGACCGCGCAACCGATTCGTTGCTCGCTTTCTGATCATCACTGACGGAGTTTTCTGCCAGGAACGGGCGGGCAGCATAGCCTTCCGCTCGCCCCACCACCGGGTTATCTATTTGTGCGTGTGGCGACATGCGGCCCCGTAACTTGGCTTATTGCGCCCACGACCTACAGCTCGGCGGCATTCGTCCATACGGGGCGAGTGCTTTGCAGAACTCTCTCTCGGGGTGTCGCTTCCTGCCGTCTTGGCAAGGAAATGGCCCCCCCCGCGCGCCAACGCGGAGAGGGCCGAGCTCGATGCCTACATCAAGGGCAGCAAAGCCGCCGGCAGGATAAGTGCGCAGATCGACGCAATTGTCTAGCAGCACCTGAATTTGGTGCCCGGCGGTCGGCTGTCCGAAAGGACTAACGTGACCGAAGCAACGTATCTTTCGGAACGCGACTTTGCCATCCGATACAGGATCGGGCAACGAACTGCACAACGATGGCGTACAACCGGTGAAGGGCCGCTTTGGGTCAGGCTCGGCCCGCGCCGGATCGCATATCGCCTGAGCGATTGCGAGGCTTGGGCTGCCGAGAGGACTTTCGCGCATCGTGCCGCAGAAGCAACCAAGCAGATAGCGACGTGACCTGCGCTAATCTTCCCGATGCCTGGGTAGGGCAGACGCCTTTGCCGATTTCCGCGGCGGCGCGACATCCTTCCCCTGTGATGTAGCAGAACCGCCGAGACGCATCTGCGGCCCTACGGTGAAGCGTCCTGCGGAATAATTAGTTGGCGTCCCTGACAGGTGCCAGCTAACGCGCTGTGCGCTGCGCGCCATGCGGTAATTGCGTCCCGGTTCCAAACAAGGAACCCGCGATGACCACCATCTATTGTCACACCCGCGGCCCGAGACAAAGGCCGCGTCATACTCGCGCGCTCGCGCCTCCGCCGCTGCTCGGCTGGCACGCGCGCGCACCACGCGGCACCAACCGCGTCGCCCGCCTGCTGCTGCGCGACTACCTTTGCGACGCCGAAGGCGAACCGCGCGCCTGCCTCGCGATACCCGGCTGGCGCCTGCCGATCACCTTCCCGTCCATCGCGGCGGCCCTCACCGCTCTCATACGCTTGGAGGCGGCGCATGCATGCCGATGATTCCCTGGCCATCGTGCAGGCCCTTCGCCTGCGATTGGAGAAGCTGGTCCGCGTCGACAGCACCAGCGGAGCCTATGATCTCGTGGTTGTCGTCAGTCTGCACCATGCCTCAGTGTCGAACTTCGACACGTTGGCAAATCTACTACGTAAGCTGGGCGAGCGGCGCGACTTCACGGTGGTACGTGGCGCCACCCGCCCTACTAGAGAAGCCATCTCGCCCTGCCCTACCGGCATCGCCGACGCCGTTCAATGGCAACGGGGTGCTCCGATCCGCGGCCTTGATGCCTCGAAAAACCATGGCTTCGAGCGGCAAGATTGGACCATGATTTCCTGGCGCTGCGACGCGCCAGCCTCATGCCGCATTGCTGCCCTCGAAGAAATCATTCTGACCTCAAACGATGTTGCACCCGGCGGGCCGGCGCCGTGAAATGCCCCTCCGCCTTCCTGCCGTTCGCGCAGTCCCCACGCTGGTGTGCCTGGCGGCAGACGCTGGGCAAGAAGGGGCGCGTCGCAAAGGTGCCCTATGTCCAGCCCGGGCGCCGCGCCAGCACCAGCCAGCCCGAAACCTGGCTGGAATTCCGCCGGGCGGACTCCCTGGCAGAGTGCTTCGAAGACATGGGCTGTCGCGCCGGCCTGGGCATTCTCCTTGGACCGCTTCCGGATGGTGGCACCCTCATCGCGCTGGACCTCGACGCCTGCTGCGATCCCGAAACGGGCACCTTCGCTGATTGGGCACAGCCGATCCTGGCGAAGTTCGGCAGCTGCTACGTCGAAACCAGCCCTTCCCGCTCCGGCCTGCACATTCTGGCCATCGCCACCGAGGCCACGCTCGCCGCGGCAGAGGCCATCACGTCGCTGGGCAAGGCGGGACGAAAATGGAAGCGGCCCGCGCTGCCTGGCGCAAAGGCAGCGGCGATCGAGCTTCTTGTCGGTGGCTACATCACTGTCACCGCAAACCATGTCCCGGCCTCGCCGCAGCACATCCCGCAAATCGGTGCCGATGCTCTGGTATGGCTTTTGCGTGAAGTCGTCCCCGCGTTTCTCGGATATCCGGCACCAGAGCCAGCCTCTTCGCCCCTGCCGCCCGTGGATGCGGCCACAAGCCAACCGGCCGCTGCGTTAAGGACCCCGATGGTGCGCGCGTCGCGCTCACGCCTGGCCCGCTTCATGATCGATTGCGAGGACGCTGAGGCCCAGATGTTGGCGGCGTTCTGGGGTAATGCCCGAAAGGCAAGAGATGAATGGGCGCCCAGCTGCGTGCCGCACGACCATCTGCTGCAGCTGCCCGGCGCGGACGCGGGTTCTACGCGCAGTAGCAGCACGCTATGGCGGACGAAGAAGCGTCTTCAAGACGCCGGCCATCTTCGCCTTAGCGTTTCGGCCATACCGCCACGGCACAATCTGCGCGGCACCGCGGCAACCTATGAAGTCGTGCCGCTGCTGGTCCACTGCCCCGAGAAGCGCGAGCGAGACGACATTCTGCGAATCCCCGTAACTATATGGCGTGACCAGTTGCTTCTCCTGCCGCCTTTCCCGCTGCGCATTTTCTTGTGGCTGCTGGCGACGCAGGACGGCGCGCCGTTCACCCTTTCCGCCACCGCGACAGCCAGGGGCTTCCGCGTGAAACCCGAACGAATCGCCAATGCGATCGCCGTCTTGATCGAGGGCGCCCGCGGATTTCTGGAGGCCATCGAGGCGCCGAACCGTCTTTGTCGCCTCCCTGGCGTCTTTCGACTGGGCCGCGCCTTCAGAGATGGAAGGGATACAAGCAGCACCCACACCCCACACCCACCGCTGGTGGCATAGGCGTTCATGGTGGGGGTAGAGCACCTTTCATAGCGGGGGTAGTCGGCGCACTTACCAATATTGCCGCAGGCGTTCGCCTGTTACGAAAGGGATTGCTCGCGCTCGAACTCTGTGTGCCCCGCCCGCCGCACAGCGCGAATGCGCACCTCTACCGTGGTTGCAGCATCATCTCTGCGCTCACTCTTACCGCCGTCGAATGAGTGGTCTTTGCGGGGGCCACCCAGGCTGGATTTGGGGCTTCGGCATCGAGCCTTTAGCCGCCCTGCTGCTGCCATCAACGTGAGCTGACAACGGAGATGAGCCTGCGCGGCCGTCTGCAAACCTTGGCAACCGCCCCAGGGTCTGAGGTCCTTCCTTCCAACACACCGCGTGTGATTGGATCTGGAAGACACAGACCGAACTTGAGGGCCTCTTCAATGTTGTCCGGGAGCTGCGGGTGCACGGCGCGCGGGTCGATGGCGTCCATTGCGGACGCAAGCTCGCTCGGATCCCGGGCTTTCACGGTGACGCTGAAGTCGTCGAAGGCCGTCACCCGCACACCAAGGCCGTTCAGCCCCGACGCGATGGATGCCATCGCGGCGCCACCGGCGAACCCCCACAGCGCGACGCGCCCTTCGCCGTCAGCCACTAGCGGAAGCGCGCTGCCGTCCACGAATTCAAGACGCATGCGGATTTGCTCCAGGGCCGCCTCAGCCCGCCGAGATAGACGGCATCCCGGTTGGGTCCCCGCCACTACCCGTTCGGCGGCGTTGGCCACGACGCTCGACATCGGGCGGCCGGTGCCGAGCCAGCGCGAGCGACCGCCGCCTTCGGTCGGGAGGACGGAAACGGTCCTGCGCCTCCAGTCGACATCCGTGACCTTCCAGCTCCTTCCGCCGAGCGAGATCACAGCAGGTCCACCGCCTTGGCCCGGCACGATGCTGGCCGGGTGCACCGAGCCCAGATCAAGAGCCCCGTGTCGGACAGCCAGCAGAAGAGGCTGGCTAAACGCGGCGACGAGGTCGCCGAAATGCCGACGGCCGAACTCACGCTCGCCAACGGCTCCAAGGCCGAGGACCCCCATATCCTCCGCAAGAATGCCGTTCGCCAGCATGTGCGCGAGAATAACCCTGGAAGAAGTCGCCCATGCCCATGTTCAGATCGTTGTTCGGGTCATTGTGCCACTGACGGAGCCAGGGAACGAGTTCCAGCAGGCCGGCCAGCATTGGCGTAAGGCGCGCGGGCGGCCAGCCATCGCTTTCCTTTCGCTCGACATAGAGAGCGGCCAGCGCCCGGGCGCGGGCGAGGTGGTCGTGGCCGGCCCAGAGGACGGGCAGGCTGGGGTCGGCGTCGCGCGCGCCATGGGGGAAGGAGACGAAGCGTTCCTTCGGCACGTCGAGGCCGCCGCGCAGGCGCCAGAACACCGCGGATTGAAAATCGGGCGTTTTGTATTTCGGCGGCACCGCGATGTCGCCGACCTCCTCCGCCTTGCGGCGCTTCGCCTTGGTGGCGATGTCAGCGTCGGCGGCGTTCTGCACGACTTCGGCACCAAGGCCGGCTTCCATGCGGGCGGCGTAGGCTTCCGGGGCCTCGGCATCCCCGCGGCGGTTCATGCGCGACCAGGCGGCGCGGCGGAATTCGTCGCGGCGGGCGGCGAGGGCGGCGTCGATGGCGTCCTCCGCGCGCTGCTTTTCCCAGGTCGCTTCCCAGTCGGCGCGCTTGCGCAGGCCCGTCTCGCTGTAGCGCAGCGCGGCGAGGAAGGGCACGGCCTCGCCGGCCACCAGCTCCGCCACCAGGGCTTCGAGGTCGAAGCCAGCGCGGCCGGCATAAAGCTCCGCAACGGATTGGAATGCGGCATCGCGCCGCGTGGCGTCGGCGAGACTGCGGGCGGAAACGATGCGCGGGTCGGCGGCATCCCAGAAGCGGGTCTTCCAGCCGGTCGAGCAGCCAGGCGCGCAGTGCGTCGCGCTCCATCTCCTCCCAGGGTGCGCTGGACCAGCGGCGCTTGTATTCGGGCCGCTCGATCAGGCCGATGGTGGAGTCGGATTCGATCAGCGCGATGCGGCGCTCGACCACGGCGCGGTAGTCGGCTGGCCAGTGGGTGGGCAGGTCGGTGATGGGGGTGGAGCGGTGGCGCGCGAACCACGCCGTCTCAAGCTCCCCGGCCGCCATGCGGCGGGCCATGACGATCTCGAAGGCGCGCTCGCCGAGGCGGAGCGGCGGCGGGTCCGGGTGCTCCGGCGGGGCCTCGTGCAAGACGTAAAGGCGGTAGCAGCGCCAGTCGAGTTCCTCCTGCAGCGCAATCATGTTTGCCCGGGATGCCTCGGCCGAGGCGCGGGCGGCGTCAAGAGCATCCCGCGTCGGCACAGCGTGGGCGCAGAGGGCGGCAGGGAGATTTCGCGAGAGGCGCTGCGCGGCGCTGTCGAGGGCGCGGGCGAGTTCAAGGGGGCGCTTGGCCGCGAGGGGAAAACTCTGAAGTCCCGTCCCGGTAAACTCGTATCTGTCCTCCCAAAGCGTCCTGCTGACGCGGGCACCCTCCTGACCGACCTGATCGCCGCCCTTTGGATAAAAGATCTGCTTCATCCAAAAGCACGCGGTGGAGGAATTAAGCAGGCCGAGCAAACTGACGTGGTCGTCTTCGGAGCTTCCCACTGGCAACTTAATGACAGGCGCCGTGCGGTTGAACACTACCCCGCCGCGGTCGAGCACGAAGTGGTTGTGCGTCGCGACAAAGGGAAAAGTGATGGTCAGGGGAATGAGGAAGCGATTGCGGAAGAACATGGAATATACGAACCATGCCAGCCCACGCTCGATTTGGCTCTGGCCATATGCAACGCGCTGGGACAGGCCAGTGCGGAACAGCCACAGCAGCCGGATGACTGGGTCGCTTTCCTGCTGATCCAAGGTTTCGGCGTCATAGGGCCAGAGCGCTGCAAACGATGCGCTTATGCGGTAGTCCCGCACATCCTCTCCCAAGACTATCGGCTTGATGAATTCGGATGCCACTCGGTGCCGCAACGCGGCCTCCCGCGGCATCAGGTACGCGTCGTCCTCCCGCGTCACGGCGCCGAATCCGATCTCCGTCGCGACATTGCCGAGGGTGGTTTCGGCCGCCCCCTCGATCCACTGCTTCACCTCGCCAGCGCCGCCGCCGCCGATGCTCCACGGGTGCCGGGAAAACACGGCCCGAGACACATCGGCTACGCTGATGAACTCGCTCTGCGAACCGGGCAGGTCGACTTGCTTGACGATGGCGGTCCAGACCTCGCCCTTGGCCGGGTCCTGGGGCGCGCTCGGTTCACCGCGGATGCCGAGGACGGCCCGGACGACGGAGGCGACGGGCGCCCGATTCCTGCCCAGCAGGATCACCGTCGGCGTGCCATGGCCCGGGATGTAGGCGCCCGAGGTATCCACCAGATGCGTCAGGTCCAGTCGCGACAGCACCTGTTCGATGAGAGCGCTCCCGAACTCCCGCTTCATGAAGCTGTTGGCGACGATTAGCCCGACGAAGCCCGCCGCCCCGTCCGGCGTCCCCCCTACCGCGAGGTCGAAAAAGCGCTCGGTGAAGGGAACAGACAGGGCGTAGGACCGATAGCAGGCCTCGTAGATCTCGCGGTAGGCGGCCCGCATCGCCGCATCCTTCGGCGTAATGTAGGGCGGATTACCGACCACGGCGTGATACTGGCGACCGAGGATGGCCTCCACCGCCGCGGTGTCCTCCGCCGCGTAGTGGTGGCGCTGCACGCGTCGAAAACCCTCCTCCGTCCCGCCCAGCTCGCGGCGGGCAAAATGCCGCCCGTGCAGCAGGCTGTCGCCGGTGGCGAGCGAGAGGCGAAAATCCGGCGCGGCGGCCAGGCGGTCCACGCCGGCTGCCCGCAGCGCCGCGACCAGCAGCCGAAATCGCGCGATCGCCACGGCGAAGGGGTTCAAATCCACCCCCGACACCGCATCCAGCGCGTTCTGCGCCTGTGCCGCCGGCGGCATCTCCGGCGCATGGCGCCGCCATTCCTCCAGCATCCGGGCAAAGCCGCCGAGCAGGAAGTGGCCCGAGCCGCAGGTCGGGTCGATCATCCGCACCTGCTCATGCCCGAACTCCCGGATCGCCGGATCGAGGGTGCGGGAGAGGATCCAGTCCTCCACGAAATCCGGCGTCTGCAACAGGGCGAAGCGCTCGCGGGCGTCTTCCGACAAATCCTGGTAGAGATCGCCGAGGAAGCGGGTGTTCCAGTCCGGGTCGGCAAAATCGTGCAGCGGCGCGCCGGTCTCGGCCCCGCGCTGGCGAAAGAAGTCGAACAGCGCCTTCGCCCCGTCGCCCGAGACGGGCAGCCGGAACAGCGGGTTGTGGGCGGGGTCATACAGGCCGCGGAGGCCCGGCAGCCGCGCCACCTCCGCGAACACCGCCAGCAGGTATTCGGCGTCGCTGTCCGTCGGGTTGGCCCGAAAATGCTCGCGCTGCCGCAGCTGGGCGAGTTCCAGCCGCTCCCCTTCGCCCGCGACGATGGGGCGGTCCAGCAGGCCGTTATCCTCAAGGAAGCGGAGGAAGACGAGGGCCAGGATCCAGTGCACCGCCGCCTGATCCACCGCGGCGCCGAAGAAGGTCTCCAAGGTGTCGGCGGTGCGCCTGGTGTCCCGCGCCTCCTGCCACTCGGCCTGGACAGCCGCCCGGCCGGTGGTGGATTCGTGGTGACGGCGAAGATCCTCCTCCAGCCGCCGGCGAAGGCGCTTCAGATCAGCCAGCAGTCGCTGCGCATCCACCATGTCTCGGCGTATTCCCCCGCTTCGTCGTTCCTAGCATGGAACATCGCCGGGGCGTCCCCCCTCCGGCGGTCCTGCTGCACCCGATGGCGTTACGCGGCGGCCCGCGGTGCGACCTCGGCCCGGATGCGCGCCCCGGCCTCACGCTCCGCCTGTTCCAGCTCATAGGATTTCTGGAGATTGAGCCAGAAGGCCGGCGTGGTGCCGAAATGCCGGGCAAGGCGCAGCGCCGTCTCCGCCGTGATGGCGCGACGGTTGGCGAGAATCGCCGAGATGCGGTTGGCCGGCACGCGCAGCGCCAGGGCCAGTGCATGGGCGGACAGGCCCAGCGGCGCCAGGAATTCGTGCCGCAGCACCTCGCCGGGATGAACGGGCGCGAGGCGCTCGCCGCTGTCCACCTCGGAAAGGTCGGCGCGACCATTATCCAGCTCGGCGCGGGAGATTGGCCCTCGGGGGGCCATGCGTGGCGTCATGGCAAGCCTCCTCAATGGTAGTCCACGATCTCCGCCTCATGCGGGCCGTCATCGCGCCAGACGAAGACCAGGCGCCACTGGCCGTTGATCCGGATGGAGTGCTGGCCAGCACGGTCGCCGCGCAGGGCTTCCAGCCGGTTGCCGGGCGGCACCCGCAGATCGTCCAGCC
Organism: Acetobacterales bacterium; assembly: GCA_038247025.1. Classification (GTDB taxonomy): domain Bacteria; phylum Pseudomonadota; class Alphaproteobacteria; order Acetobacterales; family Acetobacteraceae; genus Roseococcus. The sequence goes on along the minus strand of JBBRVI010000065.1, from coordinate 1,937 downwards.
GCTCCGCCGCGTCCAGCATGGCCAGTTTCCGCCGCGCCGCCTCAGCCAAGTCGCGGGCCATGCCGCGGGGCAGACCGCCGCGGAAGACCAGCGCCGTCGCCTTGTCGCCAAAACTCCGGATCATGCTGATACGTGGCGCGTTGTATGCGCCGCGTCAAGCATCGAGCGTCATGCGGCGGATCGGCCGCCGGCGCGGTGGGCGTTCTTGACCCAGGACTCCGACAGCCGGGTCCAGTTGGCGGCCGAGATGACGGGCAGGATGGCGCCGTCGATCTCGGGACGGCCTGGCGTTGCCTGCGGGATGAGAAGCCAGAGGCTGGGCGGCCCGCCCGAGGCGCCGGAGGCCTGCGAGAACTCGTCCAGCATCGTCATCAGGTCATAGCGGGCGATCAGGCCGGGGCGGGTCAGCAGGGCCGGCTGCCGGAGGGCAAGGACCTCCTTCGCCACGCGCGGCGCCGCCTCGGCCGCGAGGCGGAGGAGGTTGCGGAAGTCGGCGCTGTCCCGCGCGGCGGCATCGGCCATCAGGGCTTTCGGCCAGGCGATGCGGCGTTCCTCGGCCCTGGCGCGCATGGCGTGGAGCATGAGGCGTTCGAGGCTGACGACCTGTCGCGGGAAGCGGCGCAACATCTCGGCCTCGGCGTCGCGGGCCTGGCGGGGCTCGACGGTCAGCGCCAGGAAGACGCCCTTGTCCGCGGCGAAGACGATCTTGTCCTCGATCGCCCGCGCGCTGAGGATTTCGGGAGTCGATTCCTGCGCCGGGGCGAAGGTGGCGTAGCGGCTTAGGTTCGCGGTGCCGGTGCCGCTTTTGGGGATGGAGCGACTGTAGTAGCCCGTGCCGTCCGAGCCTGCGTCGCGCCAGTCGACCTCGGCGCCGGCTTGCTCCAGCAGGGCATCGAGGTCGGGGCGTAGTGGGAGTTCCTCGGCCTCCGGGAAGCGGCCGCGGACACGGCCGCGCAGCTCGGCTTCGCTGAGGGCGCGGATATTGGAGAGCGTGCCGAGGGCGAGCTTCAGCGCCCCGAGCGCCTTCAGGCCGGGCGGGTAGAGCTCTCCAAGCGCGGAGAGGGCGGCGCCGGCGGAGACGGCGATGGCAAGCCGCAGCCGACGCTCCGCGGTGAGCGCGCCGGCGCCCTCCGGGACAGGGACGACGCCAATTTCGTCGTTGACCCTGCCGGGGCTTGGCAACGGGGTCTCCGCAGCGAGCTTGTCGGCGGCACGGCCGAGGCGACGGGCGTATTCGGCGTTCTCGGGAGAGGCGGCGACGAGCACTGAGAAGGCTTCGGCCCTGGCCTCGGCGTAGGAGGCGAAGCGGGTCAGGCTGACCGAGGCCTCCAGCTCGACCGCGGCGCGGATCGTCGCGTGCGCGCGCCGCATGCGTTCCTTGTCGTCTTCCCTGCCTGGCTCACCTCGCAGGACAACACGCTTCGTCGTGCCGGGGTCCAGAGCCGGGCCTTGGCTCACCTTCGAGAGGAAGATCAGCGGCTCTACCCACGGCGCTATGCGAGCGCCATGGCGACCACCGAGGGCCTCCTGCCGGCGCAGGACGGAAGCGAGACGTTTGGCCTTTCGGTTGGCGAGCGGGAGAGGGTTGTCGGTGGTGAACTCCCGCCCCTCAGTGCGCCACGTCCAGCTGTGAGCATCGCCGCGGACGTTTCCCTGCTGGGATTTCACTTCGACAAGGATCAAGCCGGCAGGGGTGAGGACTAGCAGCCTGTCGGAGTGAGATGTCGTGCGATACTGGGTATTCTGGCTGACTTCATGGCCACTGAAGGCGCTGGATCGGCTTGTGGCGGTCGTGATGGCTGATCAACCGTATTTTGGCGGCGCAGGCGCAGCACCAGCGCGGGGCTGGGGCCGATTTGGGCACGAATAACGCCGGTCTCGGCTCAATTGGCGCCCGCCAGGACGAACATCCGCTTCAGGTTCCAGGCCATGGTCAC
>JBBRVI010000064.1:0-14957 GCA_038247025.1 Acetobacterales bacterium | reverse complement strand
GGCGTCGCCGGTGTCGAGGCGCGGGCGCCCGATGCCAAGGCCACCGAAGCGCTGTCCGCCGTGAAGATGCACAGCAATGGCCGGCTGCTCGACATGACGCTGGCCGGCACCAGGCCCGACAGGATCGAGGCCGCGATCCGCGCGCTGGATGCGGCCGGGGATACGGATGCGATCATCCCTGTCATCGGCTCCTCGGCGCAGTTCCGTCCGGCGGATGCGGTGGCGGGAATCCTGGCTGCCGCGCCGCATGTGCGGCCCGTTGCGGCGTTTCTGGTGCCCCAGGCCGATGCCTCGCTGCGCCTTCTCGCCGAGGCGGGTATCGCCGCCTTCCGCACCCCCGAAAGCCTGGCGGATGCGATGCGCGCCTGGCTCGAATGGCGCGCGCCGCTCACCACGCCCCATGTGGCGCCGCCCGAGATCACGCTGCCCGATGCCCCGGATGAGGCCGATGCACGGGACCTCTTCGCCGCGCTCGGCCTAGTCACGCCGTATTCACGGGATCTGGACGCGGCGCATCATTTCCCCGTCGCGCTGAAAATTCTTTCGCCAGATATCGCACACAAGACCGAGGCGGGCGGTGTGGCGCTGAACATCCCCGATACGGCCGCTTTGCATGAAGCGGCCCGCGCCATGCAGGCGCGCGTAACAGCGGCGGAGCCTAGGGCACGGCTGAACGGCTTTCTCATCCAGCCCATGGCGCGCGGCCTGGCCGAGGTGATCCTGGGCTTCCGCCGCGATCCCGAAATCGGCCCTGTGGTTCTGCTGGGCGCTGGTGGCGTCCTGGCGGAACTGCATCGCGACGTGGCGCTGCGCTTGGCCCCCCTGCACGCAGCCGAGGCGCGGGAGATGATCGCCGAGGTGCGGAGCTTGCGCGTCATCGAAGGCTGGCGCGGCCTGCCGCGAGGCGATGTGGAGGCGCTGGTGCAAGCCATTGTCGCCGTCTCTCGCCTTGCCGCCCTGCCCGGTATCCGCGAGGCCGAAATCAATCCGCTGATGATCCACGCGACGGGCCTGACCGTCGCCGATGCCTGGGTGGTGCGCGCATGACAGACCCTTGTCCGCTGATCGAGGCCCGCTACGGGCACCTCCCCTTCGAACCGCCCGCCGAGGTGCCCGACGCGTTGGCCGCGCTGCTGGACCGGCGTGTGACGCGCCGCTTCAAGCCGGATGCGATCCCCGAGCCACTGCTCAACACCGTGCTCGCCGCCGCGCAATCCGCGCCGAGCAAGAGCGACATGCAGCAATTCTCCATCGTGGTGCTGGAGGATGCCAAACGCATCGCCGCAATCGCGGATTGGATCGGCACCATGCCCTGGATCAAGGACGCGCCCTTGCTTCTGATCTTCTGCGCCGATATCCGCCGCAACCGTGATATTTGCGAACGCGCCGGCCGCGAGCATGCGAATGACAACCTCGACACGCTGCTGAACGCCACGGTGGATGCCGCACTCGCCATGGGCATGACCATCGCGGCGGCCGATGCGGCGGGATTGGGCACCTGCCCGATCAGTTATGTGCGCAACCATATGGAGAAGGTTGGCCCGCTGCTTTCCCTGCCCAAGGGCGTGTTTCCCATCGCCGGGCTTTCGTTGGGCTGGCCCTCGGCACGCAACGAGCCGAGTGCGCGCTTGCCGCCCGGCGTGGTGATCCATCGCGACCGCTATTCCTCCGAGGGCGAGGCCCAGGCACTCAGCGCCTATGACCAGCGCCGCGAGCGCGCCAAGCCGCGCTACCCCGAAATTCACGGCCCGGCCCCCGAAGGCTGCACCTGGACCGAGAATGTGGCGCGCCAGCTCTCCGTGCCCGAACGTGCCGGCTTTCGCACCTGGCTGCGCTCGCGTGGCTTCGCGCTTGACTAGGTCTGACGACAATCCCGGCGGCGCCGATGCGGGCGGGCGCAAGCCCCGGCGCGCGGTACGCCCGCGCGATGCGGCAAGCCTGATCCTCTGGCGTGAGGGCGCGCGCGGCATCGAGGTGCTGATGGGTCGCCGCCATCGCGACATGCGCTTCATGCCGGGGGTCCTGGTCTTTCCGGGCGGGCGGGTGGATCTGGCGGATTATCGCGCGCGCCCGATCGATGACCTGGCCCCCACCACGCGGCGCATGCTGGAAATCAGCGCGCGCCCCAGTCAGGCCATGGCACTCGCCGTCTGTGCGCTGCGGGAGTTAGAGGAAGAGGCCGGGCTGGTGATGGGCGAGATGCAAGCCGGCCGGCTCCTGCCGGCGCTGGGCGCGCTGCACTACCTCACCCGCGCCATCACCCCGGCCGACCGGCCGATACGCTTCCATGCACGCTTCCTCATCGCCGAGGCGCATCACGCGCTGGGGGATGTCCGCAGTTCGGGTGAGCTGGAGGAAATCCGCTTCTTCTCGCTGGACGAGCTGCACGCGCAACCGCTGGCGAAGATCACCGCGATGATCGTGGATGAGTTCCTCGCCTGGAAGGCGCTGTCACCCCAGGGGCGTGGGCGGCGCAAGCTGCTCAGCATCCAGGGGCGCGACAGCCGCATCCCCGAGAAGGCTTAGGCCAGCCGCCAGGCCTCACCCTCGCGCATCGCAACGCCGTCTTCCTCCAGCATGATGAGTTGCGCGAGCAAGCTGCGCCCGGCCGCGATCACCAACCTGGGGTCCAGCGGCCCATAGACCTGCCCCACCAGCGCGGGGATCAACATCGTGCCGCCCTCGCGCAGCGCGGTGATGATGCGCGCTTCCCGACGCTGGCGATGCTCGGCAAGCCCATCGAGGAAGGGCATCGGGTCAGGCAGTTTTGGCCCATGGCCGGGCAGATACAGATGGTCCTGGCCTTCGCGTGCGCGCAGCTTGGCCAGGCTGTGCATGAAGTCGCGCATATTGCCATCGGGCGGGCTGACGACGCTGGTGGACCAACTCATCACATGATCCGCGCTGAACAGGATGCCGGTATCGCCGAACGCGAAGCAGAGATGATTGCCGCAATGGCCTGGTGTGAAGATGGGCGTGATGCGCCAGTCGCCACCCTCGAAGGGCAAGCCTTCGGTCAGGCGGATATCGGGGTTGAAATCATGGTCGCCGCTTTCCACGCCCGGCGTCGCATGGGGGCCATGGCCGGCGGTGATCGCGCCCGTCAAACGCTGCAAAGGCGCAGCCCCAGGCGAATGGTCCCGATGCGTGTGGGAGATGACGATATGCGTGATCCGCTCGCCCTGCGTGGCGGCCATGATTGCCGCCAGATGATCATCATTCACCGGACCCGGATCGAGCACGGCGACCGAACTCCCGCCGCCGATCAGATAGGTGTTGGTGCCGCGAAAGGTGAAGGCGCCGGGGTTGTTGCACAGCACGCGCCGCACGCCGGGTGCGATGTGCTCCACCTCGCCATGCACCAGCGTATCGTCCCGCAGGAAGGGAATGTTCAAGCGTCGGCTCCTTGGGATGTCTTCTGGCGGGCGCGGATCATCTCGCGCCGGAGGATGTAGAGCGAGGCCACGACGATCAAGCCCGAGCCGATGAAGGTGGCAATCCCGGGCTGCTCGCCGAAGAAGATCCAGCCGAGCAGTACGGCCCAGAGAATGCCCGTATAGGAATAGGCGCCGAGCGAGGAGACCTGCGCCGAAGCATAGGCCTCGGTCAGCATCACCTGCGCCACCGCACCCACCACGCCGATCAGGATCAGCAACACCCACTCCGTGGCGCCTGGCGTGACCCACACGAAGGGCAGCGTGAGCGCGGTGAAACCCGTCATCAAAAGCGATTGCCAGAGTACGATGGTGCTGGAGCGCTCGGTCGCGGACAGGCTGCGCACCAACAGTGTGGTGGCGGCGGAGAAGAGCCCATGCGCCACAGCGACGCACATGCCGAAGATGATCCAGGGGTCCACCGGTCCCATGAAGGCTCCCTTGCCGAGCGCGATTACCACCACGCCCAGGAACCCCACGCCCACCGCGCTGAAGCGGTGAATACCCACTTTCTCGCCCAGCAGTGGGATTGCGAGCAGGGCGACGAAAATGGGCGTGGTGAAGGTCAGTGCCGTCTGCTCGGCGAGGGGCAGGACGGTCAGCGCGAAGAAGGAGCAGCCCATTGCCGCCGTTCCGGTCAGGGCGCGCAAAACATGCTGACCGAAACGCTGTGTGGCGAGCTTCGCGCCATCGCCCATACGCATGACGATGAGCAGCACCACCGGCAGGGCGATGAAGCTGCGGAAGAACATGATCTCGAAGAAGGGAATGCTGACGCTGACCAGCTTCACCACCGCCGACATCAGCGTGAAAAGTGCTGTAGCCCCCAACATGAGGAGCGCCCCGCGCCTGGCATCATGCCTGAGAGCCACCAACTCCCCTTTCCTCTGCACGGCGCACACGCTCGCGATGGACGTTGTAGAGCCCCGCACCGATCACGATCACTGCGCCGCCCAAAGTAGTCCAGGCGGGCACCTCGTTGAAAATCAGGAAGCCCAGCATGACGCCCCAGAGCAGCGGCGTATATTCCAGCGGTGCCAACGTCGCGATGCGGGCCAGCGCATAGCCGCGAGCAAACAGCAAATGCGCGACTGCGTTGGAGACACCAAAGAAGCCCAGCAGCAACACCATCCACCAGGAGGGAAACAGGTCCGGAAACCCCGCAGGCGGCCACAATGCGGCGATGGGCAGCACTGCAAGGCCGAAGGGGATGTGCATCACCATCAGCCAGAAGGCGATGGCCGCTGGCGTATCGGTGCTGGCAAGTGTGCGCGTCCAGATGCGGCTGATGGCCATGCCCACCACCGCGACCATGAGCACCCCTGCCTCCCAGCGCCACAACTCACCACCCGGTTGCAGCATGAAGAGCACGCCCGCAAAGCCCACCGCGCAGGAGGTCCAGCGCCGCCAGCCGACGCGCTCGCCCAGCATGGGGATGGCAAAGAGCGTCATCAGCAAAGGGGAGGCGGCCGCGACGGCATAGCTGTCAGCCAGGCCGAAGCCCGACATCCAGACGAAATACCAAAGCAACGAGACCGAGCAATGCAGCGCCGAACGGCCGAAGATGAGGCGCGGATTGCGCGGCCAGAGCCCCCGCCCGCGCGCCATCACGGCAATGGCAATCGTTCCCACCGCGCCGCGCCAGAGCATGGCCCCGGCCACACCCACCACGGGCAGGACGAATTTGATCGCGGCATCGGCGAAGGTGATGACGGCATAGCCGATGGCCGCCAGCATCAGCCCGCGAACCGCGGCCTCGCCGCTGGTAGATCGGCCGGGTGGGTTGTCAGCCAAGAACGGCCTCGGCCTGCATGCAGATGGCGCCCTCATGATCGCGCGTCTCGGCGTGGGCTGTGCCGCCCTCGATGCGTGCCAGCACGGCCAGCGCATTGCCTGCGAAACACGGCCGCTTGCCACGAAAAGCGAAGCGCGTGAGGCGCCGGCCCGGTGCGGCGTCCAGGATGGTCTGCGCCATCAGCGTCCCCTGAAGTGGTCCATGGACGATGAGGCCGGGATAGCCCTCCTCCTGCGTCACGTAGCCCATGTCGTAATGGATGCGGTGGCCATTGCCGGTCAGTGCCGAATAGCGGAACAGCAGCAACGAATCGGGCGTGAGGTCGAGGCGCGCATCGGCGGCGAAGGGCGGCGCGGGTTCAGCGGCGCGCACGGCCGCGCCCTCGGTCCCGCGATAGACGATGTCATGCTCCTCGGTCAGTACCAGGCCGCGCGGGCCGGTGATCTCGTGGCGCAGGGTGACAAAGACCAGCGCGCCGGAGCCGCCTGTCTTCGCCGAAATGGCGGCGATGGTGGAATGGCGCGTCACGCGGTCATCGGCGCGCAGCGGGTTGGTGGAGAAATCCAGACGCCCGCCGGCCCACATGCGGCGGGGCAATTCATGCACGGGGGGCAGGAAACCGCCGCGCATGGGGTGGCCGTCGGTTCCCACGCCTTCGGGCTTGCGCCAGTCCTGAAACAGCATCCAGTGCCAGAGTGCCGGGACGTCACCCTGCGGAACCGAGCACCCCAGTGTCGCGGCCAGGCCTTCGATCAGGCGAGGATCGAGACGATCTTCGCGCGTTTCCGTTCGGCCGACATACTCCTGATACGCCATTCGTCTCTCCCCAAGAGAGTTCATCCTTGCGACTTGTCGGGGGTGTCGCAACCTAGTTTTGCGCGCATCTGCCATGGCGGCGCCCTATTCTGGGCTTGCAACGGCCATGCCCGCCCGTCAGAACGATTTCGTGGACAGCACCGAATACGCATTGATGGACGCGGTAGAAGACCGGATGTGGTGGTATCGCGCCATGCACGGACATGCTCTGCGCGCGCTGGAAGCCCTGCCTGCAGGTGCTCGCTTGCTGGATGCCGGCTGCGGCACAGGCGGTTTCCTGGCAAAGCTGCGCGCCGCCCTTCCGCATTCCGATCTTTACGGGGTGGAATATGCCGATACCGCCGCCGCACGCGCCGCCTCAAAAGCTGGCGCGCATGTGGCGGCAGGGACGATCAACGCCCTGCCCTTCCCCGATGCCAGTTTCGATGCGCTGGTGAGCCTGGACGTGCTCTGCCATCGCGGAGTGGAGCAGCCGGCTGCCCTGGCCGAGTTCCGCCGTGTTCTGCGCCCTGGCGGCCTGCTGGTGCTGAACCTGCCGGCCCATGAATGGCTGCGCTCGGCGCATGATGCGCGCGTTCATACCGCACGCCGCTATGAGCGCGCCGACACGGCCGGGCTTTTGGCTGCGGCCGGCTTCACCAACGCCGCGCCGCGCCATTGGAATTCGCTGTTGCTGCCGCTCATGGTGCTCCAGCGCAAGGTGATGCGGCGTGACGAGGGGGCAGCCTCCGATGTGGCGCCTTTCCCGCCCTGGCTCGATGCCAGCCTGTTTTCCGTCTGCCGCCTGGAAGCCGCGTTGATACGTGGCGGCATCCGCTTTCCCCTGGGTGGATCGCTCCTTGCCACCGCAATACGGCCCTAAGGGTTCGCCATGAACACCCCAGACCATCCCGTCGGCCTTACCATCGTGGTCCCCGTCTATCGCGGCGCCAGCACCGTGGGCCGTCTGGTTGACGCCCTCTCGCAGCTCAAGCCCGCGGGCGGAATCGAGATCATCCTTGTCAATGACGGCAGCCCAGATGACAGCGGCGATGTCTGCCGGCGCTTGGCAGAGACTGCCACAGTGCCGCTCACTTACATTGAGCACGCGCGCAATTTCGGCGAGCACAACGCGGTGCTGACTGGCCTGCGACATGCACGCGGGGCCTATGTCATAAATATGGATGATGATCTGCAAAACCCGCCAGAGGAAGTTCTTCGCCTCTATGACCATGCGCGGCTTGGCGGCTGGGACGTGGTCTATACGCGCTACGCCAAGAAGGAGCATGAGGGCTGGCGAAACCTGGGCAGCCGCTTCGCCAACAAGGTGGCGGATTCGCTGCTGGACAAGCCCCGCGGCCTCTACCTTTCCTCCTTCCGCTGCATGAGTGCGATGGTGGTGCGCGAGGTCACGAAATACGCGGGCCCCTACCCCTATATTGACGGCCTGATCATGCAGGTGACGCAGCGCATCGCCTCCATCGAGGTGGCGCATTACGCCCGCGCCGATGGTGTTTCGAACTACAACATGCGGCGGCTGGTTCGGCTGTGGCTGAACCTTGCCACCAACTTTTCGTTGCTGCCGCTTCGCCTCGCCGTCTTCGCCGGCATCGGCATGGGGGCGCTGGGCTTTCTGCTGGGGATCGTCGTTGTGATCGAGGCGATCTTCTTTGAAACGCCCTCCGGCTGGGCCTCCACCATGATGCTGATGCTGCTGATCGCGGGCGTGCAATTCACCATCCTGGGCGTGATGGGCGAGTATCTCGGGCGTGCCTTCCTCTCGGCCAATGGCAAACCACAGGGCGTGGTGCGCGAAGTAGTTGCCCCGCGTGAGAAGGCGCGCGCTGAATGACGGTTTACTGGGGCATGCTGGTGGCCGCCATCTGCTCCTCGCTGGTGGGCCAGGTGCTGCTCAAGGCCGGGGCCGAGGCCATGGAGGGAGCAAGTTTCTTCACGCAGATTTTCCGCTGGCAAACCATGCTCGGCTTGAGTTTTTACGGGGCTGGCGCGCTGCTGTATATCGTGGCGCTGCGGCGCATCCCGATGAGCGTCGCGCTACCCAGCACGGCAGCAAGCTACGTTGTGATCGCAGCCATCGGCTGGTATTTTTTTGGCGAGACGATTGGTGTGCAGAGGATGGCGGCCATCGCTCTCATTGCAGTTGGCGTGGTGTTGCTGGCGGCGGCTTAGGGCAAAGCTGCCGCTTAGCGCGACAGTCAAAGAGGCGCAGAGCACGCCTCGAATCTTCCCTGGCTGAGGAGATGCGACCCACTTGAACAATGATCGCGTTTGGTCGCGGTCAGTTGGGTAAAGCTCGCGCCGCGAAACTCGCCCAACTTCATGAATTGTGAAACGAGCAGCGGCGAGGCAAGAAGCCCCAGTCCCAGCAGAACCCGGTCCTGTCTCCAATCAGCGGGCGCCTCAACCATCAACACGCGGCGGTCAACGCCAAAGTACCAGCGGCCAAAGCAGGATCAGCCCCGGCAACAGCTCCACCCGCAGCACGGGCGAGGCGATTGGGGAACCCCCAAAACTCTCGCCCCCCCCGCGCTGGGCGGATCATCATCCAGATACATGGCGTGGACATATCCACCATGCTGATCGCCCCGCCGTACGGGGATGAGTCACCAAAGTCGGTGCTGTCGGGCATGCGGATGAACTCGTATTTCACGTGAGGTGAACCACCACCAGTTCGCAGGTGCGCGGCGTGCCATCCACATGTGGGATGATCTCAAGCAGCACGCCCGGCTCCTGCAGCGCCGCTATCGCCTGCCCATCGGGCAAGGCGCGATGCTTGACGCCCATAGCCCCCTGCGCGACGTGGACGGGGCCGAAATCGAGCCGACCGGCCAACGTGTCGCGCTCGACGGGGAGACTCGGCCGCGCAAGCTTCTGCGGGAATCCCCAAAGCTCGCGCCCACCCGCAATGGGCGCATGCGCGTCGCACGTATGCCTACCAGGCGCTTCCCCCGGGTGGTCCCGCCAAGACCTAAACTAACTTATTCTTGTCGAAATCGGAAGTTCCGTGACTGATTTCATCGCCTTCTGCGCCAACAGGAGCGTCATGCAATAGCTATAGCGGTGTTGGGTTATCGCTCTCCGCGATCCGCCTTGCCTCCGCAATCCAGCCCTCGACGTTGAGAAGCCGGCTGATGTCGCCCAGGCCATGCCGCAATGCGACGGGGTCTGCATCGGCGAGATCAGTGATTCGATCGTATCCCAGCAGCCGCAGTCGGGCCAGCATTCCAGGTCCCAGCGCGGTGATCGTGATGGCCGGCGCGTGGTTCTCCACAGCTTGAGCCGCCTCGGGTGCCAGGTCGGAGGCGTTCGCCGGCGCGGCCGAGCTGACTTCGCTGGAACCCGGCGCAGCAAGTCCTGCATTGGGGTCATCAAGCGTTTCATCAACGGCGCCCAATTCCGACCCTTGCGGATGCACGTGCGCCAGTTCACCCATGAGCCCGGCGAAGACCGACCCCCCATCCTGCGATAGGTCAACGTCGGCCTGGAGGCTCATGTCCAGCTCTGGCGCCGCGCCCGTTTCATCCGGCGTTGCCATATGCTGCGCAGCCAGGGGCTGCTCCTGCTCATTGCTTGCTGGCCCCGCTACTCCGCTCTTCGGAGCGCCAGACAGGGGCAGATGGCGTGCGGAACGCCAGCGCGGCGCGCGGACCGCCGCAGCGGCCGCCGATACCTCGCGTTCCCTGCGCAAGCCGGTCCGACTTTCCTGCAAGTCCAGTCGCAATTGCGCCCGCATGAGCGCGCGAGCCGAACGGTTCACCAGAATGGGAGCCATCTGGTTTGGCGAGGAGGAATTGTCGCTCATGCAGAACTCCTGATGTCATCCACCGGCGGCGTCACGGCATCAAACCGACCTCGCATTGGCTCACGCTGCGGCCAGCGCCGGGTCGGACGTGAGGCCGACTGCCTCGGCATATTTCAGGTAGGTCTCGACCGAGGCGATGACCACGCGGATCTCGACAGCAATCAGCTCGATGCCGACCAGCGAGATGCGCACGAAGGCATCCACCACCACACCCTTGTCCAGAATGCGGTCAATGACTTCTGCGAGGGAAGACGATGCCAGGCTTTTGTTGATGGTCATGGGCTTGCGCCCTCCTTTTGGTCCATTGTCGTGGGCCGTCACGTGGACGGTAGTTGCGGTGACCAGCGCCGGGAGCGGCAATCCACACCGCCATTCCGGGCACCTTCATTTTCGCTGCGCGCACTTGGCAAAGGCTTGCAGCCGGGTCGCGGAATCAGCGGTTGCGCAATTGATGCAGGAGACCGGCCGGACCTGCGTCCGGCCGGCCCGCGCACTGGCTCATGCCACGGCCAGCGCCGGGTCGGTCGTGAGGCCGACTGCCTCGGCGTATTTCAGGTAGGTCTCGACCGAGGCGATGACCACGCGGATCTCGACGGCGATCAGCTCGATGCCGACCAGCGAGATGCGCACGAAGGCATCCACCACCACACCCTTGTCCAGGATCCGGTCTATCACTTCAGCGAGGGAAGACGACGCAAGGCTCTTGTTGATGGTCATGGGCTTGTGCCCTCCTTTTGGTCCGTTGTTGTAGGGCCGTCACGCGGACGGTGGTCGTGATGACCAGTGGCGTGAGCGGCAGGCCGCGTCGCCATTCTGGCCAGCTTCAGTGTCGCTGCGCGCGCTTAACAAAGGCTTGCGCCAGCGGCACGAAATCAGCCGTTGCTCAGTTGATGGAGGAAGCCTGCCAGCAGGGCACGGTATTGCGAGGCCGCCTCGGCGATCCGGTATTTCAGGGTCGCCGCATGCACCATCAGCTCGGCCGGCGCCAGGTCAGGGTCGGCCAGGTCGAAATCGGCCTGCACGTCACCGCGCGGGTCGTAGGATTCGAAGAACTGCAACGCTTCCTCCACGCTGTCCGCCACCATCACATGAAACTGGTCGCGCGAGCCCTGCGCCTTGCTGAAGACGCGGATGTCAGCCACGAAATGCCCGTCATCGGTCTGGTAAAGGTTCAGCTCGTGCCACAACGGCGTGCCGGCGCGGTAGCCGCTGGCGAAGCCGGCATGGCGGCCGCTGAAGGAGACCGGGCGGCTGCCCGATTTGCGCAGCGTGAAGACCGAGGCGGCCGCGCGCGCCGGCGGGCGGGCCTCGCTGGTCATGCCCATGGCCGGGCGTTCACCGAGCTGGTCGAAACTGTTGACGACGTTCATTGCAGTGCTCCTGATGTGTTTGTGTTGCCGAAGCAGGTTTGCAGAATTTGATGCCATGTCTGGCGCAGCCGCGTCGCGCAGGCGGCAGCGGCAAGGTGGCTTTCGATGCCCTCCAGCCCCACCGGTGCGGCGTAGAGTGCCTCGACCGGCAGATCGCGCAGCGGGTCATGGGCGTGCAGGAAGCCCAGCGCGGAATCGATATCCTCGCAGCGCTGGGCATAGTGCCGGCTCAGCGGATCGTCGCCATGCAGGGTATGGCGGATGGCCGCGACAAGATGATCGCCCTCCATCTCGTGCACCGACACCTCGCTCCACACTGGCAGTGCTGGATCACGGACCGAGACATCGAACAGCGTCCGGCCCATGAAGCCGAGTGGCCGCCGCCCCTGGCGGAGCAGTGACGTCCAGGCAAAGCGTTCCGTTGCGGGTGAGGCCAGCGGCGCAAACTGCCACGGTGCCAGGGCTTCGACGAGCATGATGCGCGCCCCCAATCAGAGTCGCTTGATGAAGATCCAGACGCCCTCATCCATCGAGGTGGACTTCATGTGCACGCGCACTTTTGCCGGGGTCATCTTGTAGTCGAAGGCGTATTCGAACATCACGTTCACGCTGCCCTGCGCCACGCCCTGCTGGAAGCGGCCCTGGAACTGGTGGCCCTTGGTGCAGGGTGCGATGTCGTTGAAGAAGTTCTTGCCGATCACCTCGCCCGGCGGACGGGAGGACAGACCGCTTTCATAGGCGTTGTACTTCAGCACCCGGCCAACACGGTCCAGCAGGATGGCACCGAAGGGCAGGCGGTCGAGACGGGCCGGGTCCTGCGACACGAGGTTATCCACGTGGTCGTTACCGAATTTGATCATATCCATGTTGGCGTTCTCTCTGCAGCGGAAAGAGGTTGGGGATGGGAAGTCACACTCAGCCCGGCTGGGCGAAGCGGTAGAGAAGCTCGCCGAGCAGGCCGCGCCATTGCCGCGTCACTGCGTCGGCATGCTGGCGCAGCGCGGCGGAGAGCAGCGCGATCTCGGCCGTGCTCACGCGCCGGTCCGAGGCATCGAAATCCGGGGCGAGATCAGCCGTTGGGTCAAATTCCTCGAGCCAGTTCAGCGCGTCCTCGATCGAGGCGAAAAGTTCGGCGTGGTGGATGTCAGTCTCGCCCATCGCCTTCTTCAGCATCCGTATGGAGACCGCGCATTCCTGGCCCTGCGTGCGATAGAGGGTCACCTCATGCCAAGCCGGCACGGAGGGTGACCAAGAGTTCGCCTCAGCCATGATCAAGCCAACGATCCGCAGCGGCTTGCCGCCCGAGACGCGCAAGGTGACCTCGGCGGGCGCCGCCACATGCGGCAGAGGGACCATGCCGCGCGCGGCAGGATTGCCGGGCTGGCCGATCATGGATGCATCGGACATATGCAAGGCTATCGAGACCATCCTGACCTCCTGAACAGCTTAAAAAAACCACAGAGCTTTGAAAGTCGCGGCCGGACCACCCGGCCTTGAATACTGCGGAAAGTTTCTGCGCCCATGGTGATGAAGGCCGGGTAAATTGGGTCAGGATCTTTTTTCCTCGCCCGGCACGCCGCGGCTTCAGCCCGGCAGAAAGGATTTCTTCACCCGCCGCGCGGCACCCTGCACTCCCGCCTTGGAGGAACCAGGATGATCACCGCCACCGCCTGCCAGCGCCTGCTGCGCGCGCTTCTGGTCCAGGAACTGGCCGATGGGTCGGGCCGCGCCATCCGCCCCGCCGAGGCGGCCGCATGGCCCGATGATTTCTCGCTGGACGCGGAGGGGCTGGCGCTGGACAGCCTGGAGCTGGTGGGCTGCGGCACCGCCGTGAACCAGTTCTTTCGCCTGCACGAAACCGGCCTGGAGGATTATCTGCTGGCCGAGAGGCGGCTTGATGGCTGGGTCAAGATCATCCAGGCGGGCCTGGCCGAGGGCACAACGGGCCTCACCTTCCGCACCTCCGGCAGCAACGGAGAGAAGAAGCCCTGCACCCACAGCCATGCCAGCTTGGCGGCCGAAGTGGCGTATTGGGCCGAAATCTTCGCTGACCGGCGGCGCATCATCCAGCTCGTGCCGCCACATCATATCTATGGCGCCATCTTCACCATCCTGCTGCCTGAGGCGATGGGCATCCCGGTGCTGGATGGCCGCGCCATGCCACCGGGCCGGCTTGCACGTATCCTTCGGGCCGATGATCTGCTGGTGGGCTTTCCAGCCGGTTGGTCAAACCTGCTGCGTAGCCTGGAGTGCTTGCCGGCGGGCATCCGCGCTGTGAGCAGCACGGCGCCACTGCCAGCTTCTGCCAGCCATGCGCTGCGGCAGGCGGGCGCGGCGGAGGTGATCGAAATCTACGGCTCCAGCGAAACCGCCGGGATCGCGTGGCGCGCCGCGCCCGACGAGTCATTCACCCTGCTGCCGCACTGGCGTCCGGGCGCAAGCGGTGCGCGGGCCAACGTGATCGAGGTCGCGACCGGCCAAGCCGTCGCCCTGCCAGACCGCGCTGAATGGGACACAGCCGGCGGCCTGCGTTTGCTCGGCCGCAAGGACCAGGCGGTTCAGGTGGGCGGAATCAACGTCTTTCCGGCTCAAGTCGCAGCCAAGCTGGCGTCGCATCCGCTGGTGGCTGAGGCGGCGGTTCGGCTTGACACGACATTGCCTGAGCCGCGGCTCAAGGCTTTCGTGACCCTGCGCGGCCAGCCCAAGGTCAATCCGCTCGACGCGATGGAATTGGAGGCCTGGTGCCGCAGTCATTTCGCAGCACCCGAGCGCCCGGTGCGCATCGAGATCGGCCAGGCACTGCCCCGCAACGCGATGGGGAAGATGACCGACTGGCCTGCCTCCCCGCCGGTTTGAGCATCGTCGGCACGCCGCGCCGCTCAGGCGGCGGCCCTGCTCACCAGCGCATCCACCTGGCGCGCAACCGCCTCCTCCTCCGCCTCATCGGCGAATTCGAAGGCGAGATGGGCATCTGCGTTGACGCTCACAACCTTGCAGCGCTGCTCCGCCTGGCCCTGCATATGCAGCACCACCGCATTGCCCTGTGCCAGCATGCCGGCCGGGCTGAAGCGCGCGCCATGCATTGAGATGTCGAGCACATGGCCGTCCTGATCGGCTTGCGGCCCTTGCAACCGGGCTGGCAGACGAACAACGTGGCGCGGCGCACGGCGCCGATCCGCCTCCGCCAGGCTGGTTCGTACAAAGCCCACGATGCGGCCGCGCAGGGTGTCCAGCGAGGCGGCGACCTGGCCTGAAGCGCCATGGATCAGCCCCACCGACATCCGGTTGTCATCTATTTCCTGCACCGCGGCCGAGACCCTGGTGCGCGCGCCCGTTGCCGCCTCCGAGGCTTCGCCCGCTGCGCGCGCCACCTCCTCCACCGCGGATGCCTGCGACTGCAGCATGCCAGCGATCTCGCCGGTGATGGTGTTCAGTTCGCGCATCCCCTTCTGTACCCGGTCCATGGCGTCCAGCGCGCTGCCGGCGCCGGACTGCAAGGTGGCCAGGCGCTCGGTGATCTCCGCCGAAGCCTTTGCAGTCTGCGAAGCGAGCGTCTTCACCTCGCCTGCAACCACTGCGAATCCCTTACCGGCCTCACCCGCCCGGGCCGCCTCGATGGTTGCGTTCAGCGCCAGCAGGTTGGTGGCATGGCGCCGGGCAGCGAGAGCATGGGGTCGACCAGGAGCCGGTGCTCACCCAGGGTGAGGAGCGCAGTGGCGTTGCGGAGGTGTTGAATCTTC
>JBBRVI010000063.1:0-14983 GCA_038247025.1 Acetobacterales bacterium | reverse complement strand
GACACCCGGCCGCGGCGTCACAGCGACCACAAGCGAGCCGATGCCCACCACATCGCCGTCATAGCCGGCATTGGCGCTCACCGCATGTCCAGCCTCGACCAGGGCGCGATGCAGGCGGGAGCCAGGGCCCCCTCCCAGCAGATGGACCATGACTTCCAGCGGGTCGGCTTTTTGCGTCTCGCCAAACGTGACCGACGGGGCGGAGAAGGCTTGCCGGAAGCTGCTCTCCCGAACGCCCGGATCGCGCCGGACCAGACGGGCTTCAGGGGCGGCCGCAGGCGGAGCCGCGCGGTTGCGGATCGGTTTGGGGCGCGCGGGTATCGCCCCATAGAATTGCTGAGACCATTCGCGCAGATCCGCCTCGCGCACATCGCCAGCCACGATCAGCACGCAATTGGAGGGGGCGTAATGGGTGTGGTGAAAATCCACCATGTCCTTGCGGGTGATGGCGCGGATTTCGGGTTCCCAGCCGATCAGCGGACGGCCGCGCCAATGTTGAGGGCCCCACATGGCGGCGTCGAAGGCCTCCTGGAAGCGGCCACGTGGAACGGCGTCGGTGCGCTGCAGGCGCTCCTCGATCACCACGCCGCGCTCGGCTTCCACCTCTGTGGCGGGCATCAGCGGGCGCGCGAGCCGATCGGCCTCCATGCGCATCATCAGCGGCAGGCGCGAGGCTTCGACGATCTGGAAATAGGCAGTGACGTCGCGGCTCGTGAAGGCATTGTCCTGCCCGCCCTCACGCGCCACGGTCCGGCTGAAGGCGCCAGAGGGAACGCTGGGGCTTCCCTTGAACATCATATGTTCAAGGAAATGCGCCACGCCAGACTTGCCGGCCGGGTCCTCTCCGGCGCCAGCCGAGACATAGAGGTAATGCGCGGCGACAGGTGCGCGCCGGTTCGCGGCCAGGACCACACGCAGCCCATTGTCCAGCGTCCAGGTGACCGCCCCAAAAAGCGGCTGGCCAGCTTGGCGCAGCGGTGGCGCGTTCTGAGCCAGAACGGGTGCGGCCAGCGGCGCGACGAGGCTGGCAGCGGCGGCGCCCTTGAGGGCGTTTCGGCGGGTGAATGGCTTCATACCTGCAATGTGGGGCCACCACGCCCATTACGCTAGCATCCCCAGCAGGGATGTTTTTACCGCAGGCCGAAGCTTTCCAACCAGGTGCGTCGCTGGGGCTGAATTACGGGCGTCTGCCCCTCCTGCGTCGGCCGGCCGAGCGCTGCGTTTTCGCGCAGGCGCTGGGATTCGCGCGTCGGGTCCACCGGAACTCCGGCCTCGGGCGTGGGGCGCCAGAACAGCACCTGGTCCACCACGCTGCGATTGGTCCGCTCGAAGCGCGAGGTTTCCTGATCCACGCGGTCGCGAATATTGGGCTGGGCGGCGATACCCGTGCTGGAGAGCAGGGCGCGCTCACCCGAGGTCTGGCCGGTGCGGGCCGCCGGGGCGAATGTACCGGGCGTGAGCGTTGCCTCGGCCTGTTCGCGTGCCGAAAGCTCCTGCGGGCGGTTGGCGCCAGGCCGCGGCGGAGGGAGATTGCCCAGCGAGGGTGGCATCGAAAGCGGCGCGCGGGTCGTCACCTGGAATTCGTCCGGCGCGTCACGCGTCAGGCCGAAGGTGCGCGCCGTGTCGCCACCGCAACCTGCGAGCACGAGCGCCAAGGCGAGTAGGGATGCGGTTGTCTTCATCATGCAGCCTCTTTGCGCTTCGTTTCGGGCCGGATCAAGGCGTCCACCACAAGGGCCAGCACGCCGCAGACAATCGCGGCATCCGCGACGTTGAACACATACCAGTGCCAGCCCCAGGCGTGAATATCCACGAAATCCACCACGGCACCAAAGCGAACCCGATCAATGACATTGCCGATGGCCCCGCCGATGACAGCGCCCAGCGCATAGGTGACCAGCCGAGTCTCGGACCGAGAAAGCCAACGCATCAGAAAGCCGGAAACCACCAACGCCAGGCCTGCCAGAATGAGATGGTTCCAGGCCCCGCCCCCGGAAAACAGCCCAAAGGTGACGCCGCGATTCCACACCATGGTCAGGTCAAACCCGAAGGGGCCGAACTGCAGTACAGGCACGTTGCGCAGCGTCGGCAGTTCCAGGATTTCGAGAATCCAGAACTTGCTCGCCTGATCGGCGACCAGCAGGAGTGCGGCGAAGATCAGCCCGGTGCGGAGCGGCGCGCCCATCAGCCGACCACCGCCTCGCAGCGCAGGCACAGGCCCGGATGAGCGACTGAGGCGCCCACCTGCGGCAGCACACGCCAGCAGCGCTCGCATTTGGCGCCGGGGGCGAGGGTTACGTCGAGGGCGACCTCATTCCCCTGCCCCAGCACGACCTGCGAGACGATGAGGATATCCGCCCATTCCTCGGCGCCCAGGCCAGCCCCCTCGGGAAGGGTCAGCCGCAGCTTGGCCTGGAGCGAGGAGCCAAAGGCGCCATCGCGACGGTGATCCTCCAGGCTTGACGTGACCAGACGACGTGTGCGGCGGATGCCGACCCATTTCTCCGCCAGCGCTTCATCGCGCCATTCGGCCGGCAGCAGCGGGAAATCCTGCATGTGGATGCTGGCCGCATCCTCACCAAACCGCGAGAGCCAGGCTTCCTCCGCGGTGAAGACAAGGACTGGGGCAAGCCAGGCACAGAGGCAGCGATGCAATTGGTCGAGAACGGTGCGCGCACTGCGGCGGCGCAGCGTGTCCTGGGCGTCGCAATAAAGGCTGTCCTTGCGGATGTCGAAGTAGAAGGCGCTGAGATCCGTTGCGCAGAAGGCGTGAATTTCGGGCAAGACGCCGTTCCAGTCATGGTCGCTGACGGCACGACACACGCGCGCATCCAGCTCCGTCAGTCGGTGCAGCACCCAGCGTTCCAGCTCGGGCATCTGGGCGACTGCGACGCGCTCGCTGTCCTCGAAACCGGCCAGATTCCCCAGGAGCCAGCGCAGTGTGTTGCGGATGCGGCGATAAAGCTCGGCTTGCTGCTCCAGGATGTTCTTGCCCAGGCGGAGGTCTTCCGAGGTGTCGGAATTCATCACCCACAGGCGCAGGATATCAGCGCCATACTTGACCGTGACCTCCTGCGGCGCCGTCACATTGCCGAGCGACTTGGACATCTTCCGCCCGCTCTCATCCATCACGAAGCCGTGCGTCAGGATGGCCTTGAAGGGCGCGACACCGCGCGTGCCGACGGATTCCAGCAATGAGGATTGAAACCAGCCCCGATGCTGGTCCGAGCCTTCCAGATAAAGATCAGCCGGGAAGTTCAGGCCATGCGGCGGCAGGACGAAGGCATGTGTGGAGCCGCTTTCGAACCAGACATCCACGATGTCCATCACTTGCTCGTAATCGGCGGGGTCACGGCCCGCCCCAAGGAAGCGGGCCGCGGCACCAGGCTGATACCAGGCATCCGCCCCTTCAATACGGAAGGCGTCCACAATGGCCTGCATTACGGCCGGGTCGCGCAGGACTTCGCCGCTGTGCTTTTCCACGAAAACCGCGATGGGAACGCCCCAGGCGCGCTGACGGCTGATGCACCAGTCAGGCCGGCCCGCCACCATGGAGCCAATGCGGTTGCGCCCCACATCAGGGACGAAATGCGTGGCGGCGATGGCGTTCAGCGACTTCTGGCGGATCTGATTCGCGTCATCCATGGCGATGAACCATTGGGGCGTGGCGCGGTAGATCACTGGCTTCTTCGAGCGCCAGGAATGCGGGTAGCTGTGCTTGAGCTTGCCGGTGGCGGCGAGCGTGCCCAGCGCAGCCATTGCCACATAAACCGGTTCATGGGCGCGAAACACATGCATGCTCTCAAACCCCGGCGCTTGTCGCGTATAGGTGCCGTCATCGCCCACGCATTCGGGAATCTCGATGCGGCTTTCCGGGTGCGCGCGGTTATGCGCGACGACCAACGCAAAATCCTCCTCGCCATGGCTGGGGGCGATATGGACGATGCCCGTGCCCGCATCATCGGTCACGTAATCGCCGGCGAGCATGATCGCCTCGTGCCCATAGGCGCCAGCGTGGCCGCGCAGCGGGGCGGCACAGATCGCGCCCTCGAAGGCGGTGCCGGGGAAGGTCTTGCTCAGCGTGTGCATCGCGATGCCCGCTTCGGCGCAGAATTGCGGCAGCAGCGCGAGTGCGACCACAAGCCGCGCGCCAGGTTGCACCAGCGAACCCTCGGCCACGCGGTCCACGTGAATCAGCGCGTACTCGATCTCCGGCCCATAGGCCAAGGCGCGATTGCCGGGAATGGTCCAGGGCGTGGTCGTCCAGATCACCACATCTGCGCCGACAAGCTCAGGCAAGCCGCGCGCACGCTCCACCCGAAACAGCGCGTGCAGTGTGGGCGAGACGAGATCCATGTATTCGATCTCGGCCTCGGCCAGGGCCGTCTTCTCGACCGGACTCCACATGACCGGGCGCAGGCCGCGATACAGCGAGCCATTCATCAGAAAGCGGCCGATTTCCTCGGCGATCACGGCCTCGGAGGCAAAATCCATGGTGGCGTAACGGTCAGCCCAATCGCCGGCCACGCCCAGGCGCTGGAACTCCTCGGACTGTACGGCCAGCCAACGGGCGGCATAGGCGCGGCATTCGGCGCGGAATTCCAGGACGGGAACCTGATCCTTATCCTGCTTTTTCGCGCGATATTCTTCCTCGACCTTCCACTCGATCGGCAAGCCGTGGCAATCCCAGCCGGGGATGTAGTTGGCATCCTTGCCCGACATCTGTGCCGCGCGGTTGATCACGTCCTTCAGGATCTTGTTCAGCGCGTGGCCAATATGCAGCGGGCCATTCGCATAAGGCGGGCCGTCATGCAGGACGAATTGCGGGCGGCCCTTCGATGTCTCGCGCAGCTTTGCCCAGGACCTGGCGGCGGCCCATTTGGCCAGCAGCAGGGGCTCTCGCCGGGGAAGGTCGGCCTTCATCGGGAAAGCCGTCTGCGGCAGGAAGACCGTCTTGCGGTAGTCCCGCCCGGGGGAATCGGGTGCGTCGTTCATGGAATGTCTCGGTCGCGGAAACGCGGAAAGGGAGGGGCGTGCGGAGCTGAACCCGGCCTTCAGAAAAAGGCCGGGCTGGAAATTCGACGGCCGAGGTCAAAGTGCACGCGCATAAGGTTGATATGCGGAGGTGCGGCCGCCCCGGTCAAGGGCGAAGCCATTTTCCGGGGCTTTCAGACCAATCCACGCGCCATGGCAGCATCCGCCGCGATCTGCGCGGTCAGTTCCCTGAAATCCGCGAATTTGCGCTCCTCGCGGATAAAGGAAATCAGTCCGACGCTCAGTTCCTGGCCATATATGTCCTCAGCAAAATCAAAGAGATGCGCTTCCAGCCTTGAGACCGGGTCACCCCCCAGCGTCGGTCTCCGGCCCAGATTGGCCACGCCGGGCACCTCCCGCCCATCAGGAAGCGTCGCACGCACGGCATAAACGCCACGCGCCGGTTCCAGATGGCGGCCCAAGGGAATATTGGCCGTGGGAAAGCCGATGGTCCGCCCCCGCGCATCGCCATGCATGACCGGCCCGACAATCGCGAAGTTCCGCCCGAGGAGCACCGCTGCACGCTCTGGATAGCCGTCCTGCAGCAGCCGCCGGACGCGCGTGGAGCTGACGGTGCCTTCCATATCCGTCACATGCGGCACAATGGATAGCCCGATGCCCCGCGCTTCGGCCGCCTGGCGGAGGAAGCCCACATCGCCGCCGCGGCGGTGCCCGAAAGCGAAATCCGGCCCGCATGCCAGGTGCTTCGCGCCCAACGCCCGATGCAGGATCGCCTCCATGAATTCCTCGGCCGTCATTGCGGCGAGCTCTGCATCGAAGGGCAGCGCCACCACATGCTGCGCACCAAGGGCCTGGATGGCGGCTGCCTTCGCCGGCAGAAGCGTCAGGCGGAAGGGCGGGTCATCTGGGCGGAAATGCTCGCGCGGATGCGGCTCGAAGGTGAGCACACCGAGCGGAAGGTCGGGCCGCGCCTGATGCGCTGCCGCCAGAACCGCGGCATGGCCCAGATGAACGCCATCCATGTTGCCGAGCGCGAGCGTGGCACCGCGGAGCAGCTGCGGCGCATCGCGCCAGGATTGGAGAATGATGCCCGGCCGATTCAGACCTCCGCGCGAAGCGGCGCTCCGGTCATCGGACGTATTCCGGCCCGGCCGATTCAGACCTCCGCGCGAAGCCGCGCTCCGGTCATCGGACGTATTCCGGCCCGGCCGATTCAGACCTCCGCGCGAAGCCGCGCTCCGGTCATCGGACGTATTCCGGCCCGGCCGATTCAGACCTGCGCGCGAAGCCGCGCTCCGGTCATCGGACGGGATCATGCCTCGGTCTGCGTCATCCAGCGGGTCACGCTGGGGGGCGTCCAGCTGGCCAGGGCATCCAGCGCTGCCTCGGGCGAGTTGGCGCGCAGCGCGAGGCCGGCATGTTCTGGCCGCACGAAGCCCGCACTGGACATGCGATCCAACAGCGCGAAGAAGGGCGCCCAATAATCATCCACGTCCAGATAGACGAGGCCCTTGCCGTGAATGCCGAGCTGCGCCCAGGAGTGAATCTCGACCGATTCCTCGAGCGTGCCGATGCCCCCCGGCAACACCACGAAGCCATCGGAAAGATCGTTCATTTCGGCCTTGCGCACATGCATGGACGGCACGATCCGAAGTTCCGTGACTCCGCCATGGCCCAGTTCGCGGTCCACCAGTGCCTCGGGAATGACACCGATCACCTCGGCGCCCGCCTTGAGCGCTGCATCGGCCAAGATTCCCATCAGCCCAACCTTGCCGCCGCCATAAACCAGACCGAGACCGCGCGCGGCAATGGCGTGCCCCAGTGCGGTAGCGAGTTTGGCATGCACCGGATCGAACCCCGGCTGGGCCCCACAAAACACGCAGACCCGCTTCATGAACGGCTCTGGACCATGACGGTCGCCTCGCCCTCGATCACCGTCTTGCCTTCCACGATGCAGGTGGTGCTGAGCGTGGCGCGCTTCCTCGCTGGATCCAGCGCGGTCACGACAAGTGTGGCGGTGACCGTCTGGCCGATCTTTACTGGCGCCTTGAATTTGAGGCTCTGGCCCAGATAGATCGTCCCCGCACCAGGTAGCTTGGTGCCCAGCACGGTCGAAATCAGGCTGGCCGAGAGCATGCCATGCGCGATTCGCTCCTTGAATATGGAAGCAGCCGCAGCCTCGGCATTGATGTGAACGGGATTGGTGTCTCCCGAGACAGCGGCAAAAAGCAGGATATCCGCCTCAGTGATCGTCTTGGCGAAGCTGGCGCTTTGCCCAAGGCTGAGATCCTCGAAGAAATAGCCGTCCATGTCACGAGTCCCGCTACGATGCCGGCCGGGTGTAGCCCAAAGCCGGCAAGCGGGAAACTCAACTGGAGAAAGGCGCGGCCTCCTCCACATTCGCAGAATGGCCAAGGGTTTCCATTCGCCACACGGCGTAGCTGACGAACAATGCACCAACGATCAACAACGCATTGGCGAGGCCGGGATGGACGAAGGGCGTGCGGGTGCCCGAAAGACGCACGATATCCGCCCGCACCGTGCCCCAGGCGTAAAGTGCTGAGATGAAGGACGAGATGGCAGGCACAAACACCATGACAACAGCGACAACGGCGATGAGCATGCGCCACTTGTGCAACTGCGGCAGGAAGGCTGCGGCAAGCAGCATGGCGAGAGCCAGGAATTTCAGCTTGGTGAACCAGGGCAGCAGCTCCCAGCTTGTCATGGTCAGCGTGCCAGAGACGCCATTGAACTGGATGACGGGCAGGAACGCCGCCAGCACCGCCAAGCCTATGCCCATGATGAGAAGGGCGATCGCCAACTTGTCTTTTTGAACGCTCTCGCTCACGACACTCTCCCTTGACTGTCTAAATCATTGCTTAATATTAATACGATTGGCCCTGGAGGCGCAAGAATTTTGTCACCGACCCTTCAGATGTAACTGGCCAGCCACCTGACCTTTGCGAAGGTTCCAAACATGTCCCTGCGTCTGTGTACGGTTCTCCTCTGCTGCCTATCCTTCGCTGCCATGTCGCAGGACCTGACCGGCCATGGCGGCCCGGTGCGATCCCTGGCCGTCATGGGCGACCGCCTGGCATCCGCGGGCTTCGACCAGGCCATCATCATCTGGAACCCGGCGACGGGCCGGGCGGAGCGGGTGATTCGCTGGCATCAGGGAGCAGTCAACGCGTTGGTCGTCCTGCCAGATGGGCGGCTGGCGTCAGCCGGTGAAGATCAGCGCATCGCGATCTGGGAGGCAGGCGAGGCACCTGCGGTCCTGCTTGAAGGCCATACGGAGCCGGTGGCGGGCCTGGCTGCGGCCCCGGGGCTGCTGGCCTCGGCCGGCTGGGATGGAACGGTGCGGCTTTGGGATCTGGCACAAGGCTCGGCGCGGGTGCTGGAAGGGCATCAGGGCAATGTGAACGCGGTCGCTTTCGCCGGCGGCGCGCTGCACTCCACTGGGCAGGATGGTACGCTGCGGCGATGGGCGGCGGATGGCACATCCCTGACACTTGCCGAATTCGGCTTTCCGCAAACCGCGTTGCTGGCCTTGCCCGATGGCGCCCTGGCCAGCGCGGGCGTGGATGGGGCGGTTCACCTGATCGCACCCGACGGCACCACGCGGGAACTGCGATCCGGCCCGCGCCCGGTGGTGGCGCTGGCCGCAAGTCCCGATGGCCGTACCCTCGCGGTGGGCTCCATCGGCGGCACCGTGGGGCTCTATGCGCTGCCCGAAGGCAGGCTGCGCCACAGCCTGGATGGGCCGGGCCTGCCGGTCTGGTCGCTGGCCTTCGCCACCGATGGCCGCACCTTATGGAGCGGCGGCCAGGACCGGCGCGTGCGCCGCTGGGATGCGCGCAATGCCCGCCCCTTGGGACCGCTGGCGCCCGAAGCGGAGGTCACGCTGCCAGCAGGGCTTGATGCTCAGGGTGCGGAAATCTGGCGTGCCTGCCAGGCGTGCCATGCGCTGCGGCCTGATTTTGGCCCGATGGCGGGGCCGCATCTGCACCGACTCTTTGGCCGTCGCATGGGCTCGCTGCCTGGCTATACCTACTCGGAGCGCCTCGCCCGGGGCGACATCATCTGGACGCCCGAAACCGTCGCCGATCTTTTTACCCGCGGCCCCGATGTGGTCACGCCGGGCACCCGCATGCCGGTCCAGCGTGTCAGCAACTCCGAGGATATGGCCGCGCTGCTGCGCTTCCTGGAGCAGGCGACGCGATAGAGGCTCAGCGTCTTGTCTGGCCTGTCATCCGCCCCTGCGCATCATAATGTCGAATGGAATCGCCCGAGGCCTCGCTTCGCCCCGTGGAGCGGCCCTGCGCATCGAAATGCCTTGTGGTGCTGCCACGAACCTCGCCACGCCCAACCGAGCGGCCTTGTGCGTCAAATTGCCGAATCGTATCCCCGCTGCGCTCGCTGCGACCGAGGTTGCGGCCCTGGGCATCGAAGTCACGACGTGTATCGCCGCGGAACTCGCTATGGCCGACTGAGCGGCCCTGCGCGTCGAATTGGCGCTGCGTGGCCCCGCTGGTCTCACTGCGTCCGACCGACCTACCCTGCGCGTCAAACTCACGCTTGGTCTGCGCCGAAGCGGGAATGCTGAGCAGCAGAGCTGCAAGGAATGCGAACCACATGCGAAGCAGCTTTCCCCAGGCAGATGGCGTCAAAAAGGCAGCAATCGGGCGATGGTGACCATTCTTTCCATCCGATCCTCCAGCTCCAGCGAAGTGGGCACCGCATGGGTGGAAAACGGCTCCATGCCCTCCCGCGGCAAATAGGCCCGGCCGGGATCGGCAATCAGTACCGTGGCGCCGGCCGCCGCCAGGGCGCGCAGCCAGGGCAGGATGTGCGTCGTCATTGGCGCCTCGTAGCACACGTCACCGGCCAGGATGAGGTCCCAGCGGCAGGCGGAGCCGACGACATCCTCGCCGAGCGCGCTGACCGCCACTCCGTTCAACGCTGCGTTCATGGTAATGGCGGCCACGGCCAAAGGGTCAATCTCGGCGGCCTCGACGCTCGCCGCGCCGCATTGCGCAGCAACGATGGCGGCGATGCCACAGCCGGCCGCGAAATCCAGCACCCGTCGCCCCCGCGCCAGTTCTGGCGCGTCCCGCAAGGCACGGCCCAGTGCCTGACCGCCAGGCCACGCGAAGGCCCAAAAGGGCGGCTCCATGTCGTGCTGCGCGAGGAAAGCTTCGCTGGCCTGCCAGATGGGCGTGATCTCGGTGGCCAGGTGCAGGCGGATGCCGGGCAAAAGCGGTGCCTCGGCGATTTGCGTATGGGCGCGAATGAAATCCTGCGTCACAACCGCCCGATCAGGATGGCAAGCGCGCCGAGAAGGCCGACGTCACGGTTGGACTTGAACAGCATCAGGCAACGCGCCTGGTCTTCGATGTCCAGCTCCACGACCTGCCAGGCCAGCAGTGCACCAGGCATTGCCAGCCCCCAGTAGAACCACCCGCCCAGCCCCGCGAGCCAACCAGCCAGCGCCAGCAGAAAAAGCGTCAAGGCGTAGGCGGCGGCCAGCACGGGCCGTGTCAGGTCGCCAAATGTCAGCGCAGTCGAGCGGATACCAACCATCGCGTCATCCGCGCGATCCTGATGTGCGTAGATCGTGTCATAGCCGAAAATCCAGCAGATTGTGGCCGCATACAGCGCCACCATGGCCCAACTCAGCGAACCGCTAGCAGCCACGGGGCCCATCACAGCGCCCCAGCCGAAGGTGAAGCCCAGCACCGCCTGGGGGTAATCCGTCACGCGCTTGGCGAGCGGATATAGCACGATGGGCAGCAGTGAGAGCACGCCAAGCCAGATCGCCGTGGTGTTCAGTTGCAGCAGGATCAGCAGCCCGACCGCGCAAAGCCCCGCCAGGAAGACGATCGCCTGCCTCGTGGACACGGCCCCCGAAGCGAGCGGCCGCCCGCGCGTGCGTTCCACCTGCCGGTCAATGTCGCGGTCCCAAAGGTCATTCACCACGCAACCCGCCCCGCGCATCACGATGGCCCCAAGGAAAAACACGATGGTAAGCCCGATCCCCTGCCACCATCCCTTCGCCATGAGCGCGATGCCCCATAGTCCCGGCAGGAACAACAGCCAGGAGCCGATGGGACGATCCAGGCGCATGAGCAGCGCGTAAGGGCGCAAAGCACCAGGCAGCATCGCCACCCAGCCTTCCGCGCGGATATCGGTGTAGCCCCTGTTCTCTTGCACGCTTCCATGCAGCACGGCACATCGGGGCATGTCCATCCCTCGCCTGCATTGTCTGGTGCCCCTGGCTCCGGGCGTCGAGATCGCGCTGACGCCGGCGCAGGCCCACCACATCGGCCATGTCCTGCGCCGCGCGCCTGGCGCAGAGCTGCGCGCCTTCAACGTAACGGATGGAGAATTCGCGGCCGAACTCATCGCCCTTCGCAAGGACCGTGGCACCATGCGACTCGGAGAGTGCCTGCGCGAAGCCGCACCCGAACCGGAACTGCGCGCCCTGATCGCCGCCCTCAAGCGCGAGGCGATGGATTGGGCAGTAGAGAAGGCCACCGAACTCGGCGCCACCTCCATCCAGCCCGTGCTGACGCGCCGATGCGTGGCCGAGCGCAGCAACACTGAGCGCCTCACCGCCATCGCCCGCGCGGCGGCCGAGCAATGCGAACGGCTTTCCATCCCCCTGGTGAGCGATGCGAGACCATTGCACGCGGTGCTCGATTCGTGGGACGGCGCACCGCTTCTGGTTGCGGCCGAACGCCGCGAGGCGCCGCCAATCCTTGAAACTCTCGCAACACTGACAGCGCCTTGTGGCTTTCTGGTCGGCCCCGAGGGGGGGTTCGACCGCCCTGAGCTTGACGATCTCGCCCGACGCCCCTTTGTATCGCTCGCGACACTCGGCCCGCGCATCCTTCGCGCGGAGACGGCGCTGGTTGCTGGACTGGGTGCGATGTCTTTCGCGCTTGGCGCCCGGCGCTGATCTGACAGGAACGAAAGCACTCGCATGTCCAATCCCGGCCAGGCTGACCCGACGCCGATCATCGCCGCTCGCCAACTCGCGGATTGGTTCGCGGCGGGGAGCAAGCCGAAAAGCGCCTGGCGCATCGGCACGGAGCACGAGAAGTTCGGCTTCCGCCGTACCGATTTCTCCTCGCCCGACTACGAGCACCATGGCATCGGCGCGATGCTGGAAGGCATCATGGCAAAGGGCTGGGAGCCGATCCGCGATGGCGCCAACATCATCGGCCTGACGCGTGGCTCAGGCTCCGTCAGTCTCGAACCCGGCGGGCAGTTCGAGCTTTCAGGCGGCCCGATGGGCGATCTCCACGAAAGCCGCCTCGAACTCGCCGCCCACCTGCGAGACGTGCATGAGGTGGCCGGCCCGCTCGGCCTGGGCTTCGCCGGCCTGGGATTTCATCCCATCGCGCGGCGGGAGGACATGTCCTGGATGCCCAAAAGCCGCTACGCCATCATGCGGCGCTACATGCCCACCAAGGGCAGCTTGGGCCTGGACATGATGCTGCGCACCTGCACGGTGCAGGTGAACCTCGATTTCGGCGACGAGGCCGATATGGTGGAGAAGCTGCGCGTCTCCCTCGCGCTTCAGCCGCTGGCCACCGCTCTGTTTGCTTCATCGCCGCTGCGCGAGGGAAAGCCTTCCGGCTACAAATCGCTGCGAGGCCATGTCTGGTCCGACACGGATCCTGATCGCACGGGAATCCCCGCCGTGGTGTTTGACCAGGGCTTCGGCTTCGAGCGATTCGCCGAATTCGTGCTCGACGTGCCGATGTATTTCGTGGCGCGCGAGGGGGGGCTTCATGACGTGGCCGGGCAATCCTTCCGCCAGTTCATGGCTACGGGGCTGGACTCGCTGCCCGGCATCGAAGCGACCATGGGTGATGTCGCGGACCACGTGACCACCGTGTTCACCGAGGTACGGCTCAAGAAGTTCCTGGAAATGCGTGGGGCGGATGCCGGTTCCGCCGCCATGATCCAGGCGCAGCCGGCCTTCTGGGTCGGGCTGATTTATGATGACGCCGCCCAGAAAGCCGCACGCGCGATGACCATGGACTGGACCATCGCCCAGATGGACCAATTGCGCGCCGATGCGCCGCGTCTTGGCCTGCAAGCCAGTATCGCCGGGCGATCGCTGCGTGATGTCGCCCTTGACGCGCTTGCCATCAGCGAAGCCGGGCTGAAGGCACGCGGCCTGGGCGAGGAGCAATATCTGGCCCCGCTGCACGAGATCGCGCAAAGCGGGATGACGCAGGCGGATCGTATCCTCGAAATGTTTCACGGCCCATGGAAGGGCGATGGGCGGCAGGCGCTGAGCTTCACGGAACTTTGAACGCGCAGCGCCTGGGGCATCAGGATGCTGGAACCGGCGGCAGGTAAATCTCCCCACCATTGCCCCTGAACTTCTCGCTCATCTGCTCCATCCCGGCCTTGGCGGCTTCGCGCACCTCCTGGCTGATCTTCATCGAGCAGAATTTCGGCCCGCACATCGAGCAGAAATGCGCGAGTTTGGCTCCCTCGGCCGGCAGGGTCTGGTCATGGAATTTCTGCGCCGTCTCGGGGTCCAGGCCCAGGTTGAACTGGTCGCGCCAGCGGAACTCGAAGCGCGCACGCGAGAGAGCGTCATCGCGCAACTGGGCCGCCGGGTGGCCCTTCGCCAGATCAGCCGCGTGGGCCGCGATCTTGTAGGTGATGACGCCGGTTTTCACATCATCGCGATCGGGCAGGCCCAGATGCTCCTTGGGGGTTACGTAGCACAGCATCGCGCAGCCGAACCAGCCGATCATGGCAGCGCCGATGCCAGAGGTGATGTGGTCATAGCCAGGCGCGATATCCGTGGTCAGTGGCCCGAGCGTGTAGAAGGGCGCCTCGCCACAGGCTTCGAGCTGCTTCTCCATGTTGATCTTGATCTTGTGCATCGGCACATGGCCGGGGCCTTCGATCATCACCTGCACGTCCTGCTTCCAGGCGACCTGGGTGAGTTCGCCCAGCGTTTCCAGCTCGGCGAATTGCGCGCGGTCATTGGCGTCCGCGATGGAGCCGGGGCGCAAGCCATCGCCCAACGAGAAGCTTACATCGTAAGCCCGCATGATCTCGCAGATTTCGCCGAAGCGCTCATAGAGGAAGCTCTCCTTATGGTGCGCGAGGCACCACTTCGCCATGATGGACCCACCGCGCGAGACGATGCCGGTGACGCGCTCGGCCGTGAGCGGCACGTAAGCCAGGCGCACGCCGGCATGGATGGTGAAGTAGTCCACGCCCTGCTCGGCCTGCTCGATCAGCGTGTCGCGGAAGATCTCCCAGGTGAGTTCCTCAGCGCGGCCCTCCACCTTCTCCAGCGCCTGATAGATCGGCACCGTGCCAATGGGCACGGGCGAATTGCGCAGAATCCATTCGCGAGTGGTGTGGATGTTGCGGCCCGTGCTGAGGTCCATGACATTGTCGGCACCCCAGCGAATGGCCCAGACGAGCTTGTCCACCTCCTCATCAACGCTCGATGAGACGGCGCTGTTGCCGATATTGGCGTTGATCTTAACCAGGAAGTTGCGGCCGATGATCATCGGCTCGCTCTCGGGGTGGTTGATGTTGGCGGGGATGATGGCGCGGCCGCGGGCGATCTCGCTGCGCACGAATTCCGACGTGACGTGATCGGGGATTTCCGCGCCGAAGCTCTCACCGTCGCGCTTGGTGCCGAGTGCTGCGGCGCGGCCCAGATTCTCACGGATGGCCACGTATTCCATCTCAGGCGTGATGATGCCCGCACGTGCATAGGCGAGCTGGGTGACGGCTTTGCCGGCCTTGGCACGCAACGGCATGCGGTCAGCGCGGTCAAACAGCGCAACGCGGCGCGCTTCGCCGGGCTTCAGGCCGTCATCCTCCGGCTTTTGCTCACGGCCCTGTATCGTTTCCACATCGCCGCGCGCCATGATCCAATTGTGGCGATGCGGGGCCAGGCCGCGGCCGATATCGGTTTGGATTGCGGCGTCGGTAT
>JBBRVI010000062.1:0-15317 GCA_038247025.1 Acetobacterales bacterium | reverse complement strand
GGCGGCAAACTGGGTGACGGGCGACTATTTTGCCGCGCTCAACCGCCTCAAGCGTGAGGTGACGGACAGCCCGGTGAGTGCCGCAAACCTCGGCGCGCTGCTGGATCTCATCAGCGATGGCACGCTTTCGGGCAAGCTCGCAAAGGATGTGTTCGACGCGATGCTGGAGGCGGATGAGGCCCCGGGCGCCATCGTGGAGAAGCGTGGATTGCGGCAGGTCACGGATACTGGCTCAATCGGGGCCGCGGTGGACGGCGTGCTTGCGGCCAATGCCGGGCAGGTGGCCCAGTACCAGGCGGGCAAGGTGGGACTTTTGGGCTTCTTCGTGGGGCAGACCATGAAGGCCATGGCCGGCAAGGGGAACCCCGCTCTGGTGAACGAGGTTCTCAAGCAGAAACTTGGCGCGCCTTCAAGCTGAAGACGCGCCACCCGCCTCAGTTGGGGGGTTCTTCTGCGTCCTCGTCTTCATCCTCATCTTCGTCGTCGAGATCCATGACTTCGGCGTCGCGTACGACGGCCAGGCAGGCGGCATAGGTTTCGAGAAACCAGGCGCGGTCTCCCTCTTCTTCCTTGCCCTCGGCTACGGCAATCATGCGCAGCAGGGCGAGCGCCACGGCGGCGTCGCTGTCACCCTCGATCTCGATCTTCACGTCAGACATGTTCTGCCCCTCCAGCTGAGTTAACCTGTCCTATAACGCGCCGATCCACGGGCGCGTTACGTCCGTCCGATGACATTTTCAGCGGGCGATCCGGTCAATGAGGTGACTATTGTACCGGTGCACCATCCCCGCAAGGAGCAGCGCATCTATCGCCCACCAGACCGTGATGAGTGCAAGTCCGATGTAACCCACGAAAACAAGGGTCAGCAACAGGGACGCCCCAAAGATGGCGAGCATGATAAATCCCGAGATCCAGCGGCCTGCATACATGCGGTGTACCCCGCCATAGCCCAGGAAAAACCAGATCAGATAGGCGAGGACGACGTTACGGCTGGCGGCGTCATAGCGCATGCGTGCAAGTGCGTCGTCAGAAGGGCGGAGTGATTGTGCCATGAAACTTTCCCAGGCGGTGACATGTAGGCAACTTTGCCTTTAGGCTACTCTCTCCCCTTGGCTGAAAGAAGGCGCGCAGATGACGATCGAGCTTCATACCTGGAACACGCCCAATGGCCGCAAGATCAGTGTGGCGCTGGAGGAGATGGGCCTGCCCTACAGCGTGGTGCCGGTGGATATCAGCAACCAGCAGCAATTCGAGCCAAGCTTCCTGGCGTTTTCGCCCAACAACCGCATCCCCGCCATCAAGGACCCCGAAGGCCCGGGCGGCGCCCCTATCACCGTCTTTGAGAGCGGGGCGATCCTGTACTACCTCGCGGAGAAGACCGGCCGCTTCATGCCAAAGGATCTCCGCGCGCGTGTTTCGGTCATGGAATGGCTCATGTGGCAGATGGGAGGTTTCGGCCCCATGCCAGGCCAGGTGCATCACTTCCTGATGCAGCCCGAGGGGCCGGCCCGGGACTACGGTTTCAATCGTTACCATTCGGAGACCAGGCGCCTCTACGGCGTGCTGGACCGTCGTCTGGCCGACCGTGACTTCGTGGCAACGCAGGAGGAACCCAGCATCGCTGATTTCGCAATCCTGGGCTGGGCCTGGCGGCATGAAAGGCACCAGGTGCCCTTCGACGACCTGCCCAACGTGGCCTCCTGGTTTGCCCGCATGATGGCACGGCCCGCAACGGCACGTGGTTTCGAAGTGGCCCTGAGCTGAGGTTTGACGGCACGGAGCTGGGTCTGTATTACGAATGCTGCATACGTCGTGTGAACTTCAATCCCTGAGGAGGGGTGGCCGAGTGGCCGAAGGCGGCGGTTTGCTAAATCGTTAGAGGGGTTATTCCCTCTCGTGGGTTCGAATCCCATCCCCTCCTCCAGTTCTGCTTCCCGCCATCTTTTCCCCCCGCTGAACCTTGGCCCTGTCCTCCAAGTTCAACAGTTCGCCATCTTGACTGGCAGGGCGGGCGGCAGGCCAGAGCAACCCGCGACCAGCCGGCCGCGCGTGGAATATCCGATTATACCATGATGTTAGCGCCGCCATCCACGTAGATGGTGCCTCCCGTCACGCGCCGGGCGAAGGAGGTCGCGAGATGGGCGCAAGTGAAGCCGACATCCATAATGTCGGCCAATTCGCCCATGGGCGCACGCTCCGCAGCCTCGGTCAGGAGCAGGTCGAAATCCTTGAGGCCCGACGAAGCTCGCGTCTTGAGAGGGCCTGGCGAAATCGCGTGGACGCGAATGCCCCGATGCCCCAACTCATGCGCGAGATACCGGCAGGACGCTTCAAGCGCGGCCTTGACCGGACCCATCACATTGTAGTTCGGCACCACGCGCGCCGCGCCGTGATAGCTCATGGCGAACATGCAGCCGCCATCCCGCATCAATGGCGCTGCGAGCTTGGCCATGCGCACGAAGGAATGGCAGGAGATGTCCATGGCCTTGGCAAAGCCCTCGGCCGAGCAATTCAAAAGTCCACCCTGCAAATCCTCCTTCGGCGCATAGGCGATGGAGTGGACCAGGATGTCGAGCCTCCCCCAGCGCTCGGCGATCTGGTCGAACACGGCTTCAAGCTGGCCAGGGATGGTGACATCGAGCGGTGCCAGGATCTCCGCCCCCAGCGCCTCGGCCACCGGTGCGACATGCGGGCGCGCCTTCTCGTTCAGATAGGTGATGGCCAACTCAGCGCCCGCCTCGTGAAACGCCTTTGCGCAGCCATAGGCGATGGAGCTTTCATTTGCGACACCGACCACCAACGCCTTCATACCCAAGAGGAAGGGGCTCACGATTGTCCTCATGAAACAATTCCTCGTGCCGAGAGCGCGCGCGTGTTCCGCGCGACCATCAGCTTCTCATTGGGGTGAATGACATGGGCGATGCAGCCGAGTATCGGCGCCAACGCCAAGCCAGCCGCATCGTTGCATCACGGCGCTCCCTTTTGGTGGACCGTCAGCCCCCCCATCGCCGCCCAGAAACTTCCAGGGCTTGGATATCCTGCGACGGTTCACGCGGCTTCCCGAGGCCGCAATCTCGCGGAGCAGAGCCCTTCAGGCCTGATCCTCTTCGCAGTTGCGGGCCTGCCCACGCGCCCACTCCACGAAGCGGCTGATCTTGCCCGCCCTTCGTGAGGGTTTGAGGATCTTCTGGTGATCCGCAATCGGACGCCGAGCGTGGCGGCCAATGAGGTTGTCGTGCTGCGCAGTGGCGATGGCTGGCGTTCGGCTGGCATCGCAAGCCGCTTGGCGCGTGATGACACCTGCCCGGTGACGGCGACGCGACGCGGCAACCACATATTGACCCCGACCACGCGGCTTCATCTCCTGGGCGAACTGCTGCGCGACAGGCCATGCCAACTTCAGCAGGAGTTTCAAATCCGCCAGGTCGGCGTCGTCAATCCCGGAAGATTTCTCGGGCTCTGCGCGCGAGTTGGTCATCGAACCTGATTTGGGCCGCACTGAAGTGGACGTGAAGCGTGGCCGAACGGGTAAATTCAGCCCGTCAGCAAACGGGCCAGGCGCGCCTTTGCCGCCGTCAGGATGGATGTCTTCAAGGCG
Source organism: Acetobacterales bacterium (assembly GCA_038247025.1). GTDB lineage: Bacteria > Pseudomonadota > Alphaproteobacteria > Acetobacterales > Acetobacteraceae > Roseococcus. The sequence goes on along the minus strand of JBBRVI010000062.1, from coordinate 11,719 downwards.
GCATCCGCGCTGGACCAGGTGGCGATTTCACCCAGGGTGCGCCCACAGCCAGTACAAATCCCTCCCTCGACCTTGCAAATGTTCATGCAGGGAGAGGCCGGCGCATTCGTCATGGATCATGTATGGCCTGGCTGGGGCAAGCGGGAAAGCCACCCGCAATTGGCCCTCCCTCGTCCTGCCGCAAGTCCAAGCCACGGTTCTGCATCCGGGCCAGAATGCACGCATCCTCAGGCCGGTACCTGTACCGTCCGGCCCACGGTGTCGCGCAGCACGTCCAGCACGCGCCCACCCGATTGGGACGGCGTCGCAACCAGCGCCTCGAAGCGAAGCGCTGCATCCGTACGATGGCCGGCAAAACCCATGGACCAGTCGCCAAAGTCGCGCTGCGAAATCGGCCCCGCTTCCAGCAGCACCACCTGATCATGGCGCTCATCCATCTGGATATGCTCGAACAGTGCTTCCACGGCCGCCATCGGGCCTTCCAGAGATTGCGCGAAGCAGTCCTCGCTGAACAGTAACGCACCGGTCACGCCCATTGCCGGGTTGCGCCGACGCGCGGCTGCAAGGATGTCCAGGACGGTTGCCATGCTCTCCGCCGGCGACACCAGATTCCGGCTGATATAGACCAACCTGACCAGGTCGGGGGATGTGGTCATCAAGATTCTTCCTTCTGCAAATTTGCCCCGACAAACAGCCGGGCCAGGGTTTCAGGGATGGCCGAGGCGGGCAACGGCCGCCCCAGGAGGTAGCCTTGCACTTCGTGGCAGCCTTCGCGCCGCAGATTATCCAGCTGCAGCGCCGTTTCCACGCCTTCCGCCGTGGTGCGGATCCCCATGCTGCTTCCCATCGCGGCGATGGCCCGCACGACGGCAACATCATTGACGAAGCTGCGGTCAATCTTCACCCGGTCAAAGGGGAAGCTGCGCAATTGCGACAGCGACGAATAGCCGGTGCCGAAGTCGTCCAGCGAGATCGCGACGCCCATTGCCTTCAGCGCGACAAGCTGAGCTGTGACCAGGCCACCGGGGTCGTTCAGCAATGCCGATTCGGTGATCTCCAGTTCCAGGCGCGAACCGGGCAGGCCAGCCCCTTTCAATGCAGCCTCGACGATACCGACCAGCCGGCCGGATTCGAATTGCTGCGCTGCCACATTCACCGCCACGGTCATTTCATCCGGCCACTTGGCCGCCTCGGCGCAGGCGGTGCGCAGCACCCACTCACCCAAGCCCGATATCAGCCGAATTTCTTCGGCGAGGGGAATGAAATCATCCGGCGGAACCAGGCCACGCAGCGGGTGGCGCCACCGTAGCAGCGCCTCGAAGCCGCTCAGCTGGCCGAGTTCGAGGTCGTATTGCGGCTGATAAAACAGTTCGAGCTGCCCCAGCGGCAGCGCCGCTCGCAGATCCTGTTCCGTTTGGCGCCGGAGTTCCGCTTGTTCCTGCAAGGCGGGCGAGAAGAAGCCGACACGGCCGCGTCCGTCGGCCTTCGCCTGGTACATTGCCATATCCGCGCGCCCGATCAACGCATCAACCGTGGTGCAATCCCCCTCGGCAAACGCAAGTCCGACGCTGGCGCCCACATTGGCCGCCTGCCCTGATACCATGTAAGGCCGCGCCAGCAGGTCCACCAGCCGTGTCGCAACCTTGGCAGCGACCTCGGGCGTCACGGGTGCTGCCAGCAGCACGGCGAACTCGTCACCACCCAGGCGGGCCGCCAAATCGCCACCGCGCACTGCACCGCGCAGGCGCTTTGCGGCATTGCGGAGCAGGGCATCGCCGGCGGGGTGACCCAGCGCATCATTCACGGCCTTGAAGCGGTCCAGGTCCACCATCAGCACCGCAGGGCCGGGAGTACCGGGATTCCAGTCCGCCAAGGCCGCTTCCAATCGGGCGCGGAAAGCGCTGCGATCCACCAATCCGGTCAGGGCGTCGGTGGGTACCCGCGCCGGGCAGGCGGCGCACAGCGCCGGCCCACGGTCCCTGTCGGGCGAGAATTCGGTACTGTGCTCCAACTTGAACCCTTTCGAAGCCTCGCCGCCCAGACGCGGCGTTTCACGGTTGTCGCACTGCGAAGGTTAGGATTCACTGAACAGGCATCGGTTGCATGGCGCGCATCCTTACAGGAGGAGCAGCGTTTGCCCCGCTGGAATAAGCTCAGCAGGCGGGCATCACGATGGAAGCAACCCACACCGGGCGCATGATTGCGTGGACGCTCATCGTCGCCCTGGGTGTCGGCAACATCGCGGGCTATGCGTTCGACCTCTACGGGAAGTTCTCGTGGTTCGACCGCGCGCTGCACGCCGGCACGACGCTTGCGGGCACGCTCGGGCTCGCGCTTTTTGTCTTTGCCAAGGGGATCAACAAAGACCGGCTCAGTCCTGTCTTGATCGTCCTGCTCCTCGCAAGCGTCGGCATCGCTCTCGGAGCGCTGTGGGAGTTGGCCGAGTGGGTTTTTGACCAGATCGCACCGGGCGACATCATCAAGGGCAAGCACGATACGCTGCTTGACATCGTGATGAACACGGCCGGTGCGGTGCTGGCCGGGGTCCTGGCCCTGAAGCTCACGCGGCCCATGCGGGCGTAGGCACACGAATGGGGATCGCGAGCATGTTCTTCGAAAGCTGGTTCGGCCTGCTCCGAGTGCTGGTGGTCGGCACCATCGCGTATTCTGCACTTGTTTTGCTGCTTCGCGTCTCCGGCAAACGCACGCTGGCGAAGCTGAATGCCTTTGACCTGATCGTCACCGTGGCGCTCGGCTCCACCCTCGCCACCGTCCTGCTGAGCAAGTCGGTGGCTCTACTGGAGGGTCTGGTCGCCTTCAGTCTTCTGGCAGGTTTGCAATACCTCGTGGCGTGGCTCTCGGTTCGCCACCCACGCTTCAGCGATCTCGTGAAGTCGGAGCCAAGTCTCCTCCTGCACCGCGGCCGTTTCCTGGAGGGCGCGATGCGGTCACAGCGCGTGACCCGCGTTGAGGTTCTTGCCGCTTTGCGGAGCTCGGGCGTGGCCGAGCCCGGGCAGGTCGCAGCCGTGGTGCTGGAGACGGATGGAAGTCTAAGCGTCATCCAAAATGCGGACCATCCGGGTCCTATCGGGACCCTCGACGGCGTTGGGAGCGCCGATGCGTCTGAAGGCGGGAACTTATAGCCGTGCGGCGCGTTCCTCACCTGGACGCGACGGTCTCAGATTGCACGAGGTGGATCAATGTTCGATGAAGCGCTGGAACGGCTGAAGTCCCTGGGTGAATCCGCCGCGACCATCCTGCCGGGATTGCTGCTGGGCCTCCTGGTCTTTGGGCTCGGCCAGCTGGTTGTGCGTGGCGTTCGCGCCGCGGTCACGCGCGCGGCGTCCCTGCGCGAGGCTTCCGCCGGCTCGGCAACCGTGCTGGGCCGCATTGCAGGCGGCGTCGTCACGCTGATCGTGTTCCTGGTTGCGGCCGCGGTCGCATTCCCCTCGGTATCCGCTTCCGACCTGTTCAGCTTGCTCGGCATTGGTGGCGTTGCGATCGGATTTGCCTTTCGCGACGTGCTGCAGAACCTGCTGGCCGGAATCCTGATCCTGCTCACCCGCCCGTTCAGGCTTGGCGACCAGATCCGGCACCAGGCCCAGGAAGGCACCGTTGAGGACATCTGGGTCCGAGCCACCGTGCTGCGAACCTATGACAACCGCCGTGTCCTGATCCCCAACGCATCGCTTTTCACGGACACGATCGAGGTCATCACCGCCCACGAGAAGCGTCGGCTGCAATTCGCGCTGACGATCGGCAACGGGGATGACATTGCGCACGCGCGGGACGTCGTGGTGCAGGCCCTCCGCTCAACCCCGGGCGTGCTGGCGGACCCAGCACCCGAGGCATTGGTGACTGGCCTTGGCACAGCCGGCGTGGACATGGCGGCCCGCTTCTGGATCAACCCGCCCCGCCGGTCCGAGGCGATGGACGCGCTGGACGGCGCCATCGAGGCGGTCAAGCTGGCACTGAGCGGCGCTGGCCTCGACCTCCCCTACCCGACAACACAAATCCTGTTCCACGACCAAACCGAGGAGACAGACGGCGATCGTGCCCGGCAACGCGAAGGTTGGCCGGCCGCAGGGCGCACCGTGCCCCGGCCGCGCTGGCAGGCTGAGCGCGACGCTGCGCAGCCACAGGCGGGAGATCGGCAGTGAACAGCCGTCTGCGAGCGTGGTTCGAGGCGCTTGGAGACATCTTCTGGATCCGGCCCGGCCTGCTTGTGCTGGGTGGGGTGCTGCTGGGTGAGGCGGCGGTCCTGGCCGAGCAGACCGATACCAAGCTGCCCTGGATGCCGGACGGGTGGATCTACACCGGGGGGGAGGCTGGGGCGCGGGCGCTGCTGGGCGCGGTGGCCTCTTCCACCATCGGTGTCGCTGGCACCACCTTCTCGATCACCGTGGCCGCATTGGCGCTGGCCTCGGCCCAGATGGGGCCGCGACTGCTGCGCAACTTCGTGCGCGACAGCGGCAATCAATACGCGCTTGGCATATTCCTGGGCACCTTTGCCTATGCTCTGGTGGTGCTGCGCACCGTCCGCTCTGTCGAAGAGGTTGCGTTCGTGCCGCACCTGGGTGTGACGGGCGCGCTGGTATTGGCGCTGCTCTGCGTGGGGACCCTTGTCTGGTTCGTCCACCACATCGCCGCTGGCATCAACGTCGAGACCGTCATCAACGGGGTTCATGGCGAATTGTCGGAGGCGATCAACCGCCTCGGTCTCCATCAGCCAGCGTTCGTGAACCATTCTGCTCAGCCAAGCGGGGTGGCGGTAAGCCTGGCGGAGCATGGTTACCTTCGATCGGTGGATGAGGAAGGCCTGGCTGACTGGGCGGAGGAGGCGGGAGCTGTCGTGGTGCTGCTGGTCCGCCCCGGCCGTTACCTCTTCCCCGGCGCGGCCGTCGCCGAACTGGTCGGTGGGCGCGGGGATGAAGAAGCGGTGGAAAACATCCGCGCAGCCTTCTCTCTCGGTTCCAGGCAAGCGGCGGCGCAGGACCTGGAGTTTGCCGTGCGGCAACTGGCGGAGATCGCCCTGCGGGCGCTCTCGCCCGGCATCAACGATCCCTTTACCGCCATCGCAGTCCTCGACCGTCTCGGTGCCGCCCTCTGCGAGATGGCGCCCCGACGCCTGCCCGGTTCCATGGTCGAGCGCGGCGGCAAGGTGGTGCTGTATCGCCAAGTGACGGATTATGCCGGGCTTTGCGACGCGATGTTCCACATGATCCGTCAGAACGCCGCGGGTTCTCCGGCGGTACTGATCCGCCTGCGGGAAGTGCTCGGGCGGGTGATTGCGGTGGAGACCTGCGCGGAGAGGCGCGTGGAACTGCTTCGGCACGCGGACCTGGCCCTGGCAGCGGGGCGCCTGGGGATCAAGGATCCCTCCGACGTTGCCGCCCTGGAAGCTCACCCGGTTGCGGTGCCCAGGGCTGATGGTCGGCTGCCGGAAACCCGCTTTTGATGCGGGCGCGAGCAAGCCCGGATCAAGGCCCCAGGGTCTCAAAGCCCCAGGGTCTCAATGCCTTCAAGCCGCGCGCGCAGCGCGGGCAGGATTTCCACTTCAAACCACGGGTTTCGCATCATCCAGACATTGCTGCGCCAGGAGGGGTGCGGCAGGGGGAAGAACTCCGGCCCATACCCGGCGTAACCCCGCACGATCTCCGTCATGGGCAGCTTGCGCGCCGTTGGCAGGTAGCGCCTCTGCGCATAGGCCCCCACCAGCAGGGTCAGGCGGCGGGCGGGCAGCTGCGCCAGGATGCGCTCATGCCAGAGCGGCGCGCATTCGCGACGTGGCGGCAGGTCACCGGTTTTGCCGGTGCCTGGAAAGCATAAGCCCATCGGCATGATCGCCACGCGCGATGTGTCGTAGAAGACTTCCTTCGAGAGCCCGGTCCATTGCCGCAGGCGGTTGCCGCTCGGGTCTTCAAAGGGCACGCCCGAGGCATGCGCACGGGTGCCGGGCGCCTGGCTGATGATGAGCAGTGATGCGTTGGCCCCCAGCCGCGCCACGGGGCGGCAGCCGGCCGGCAGCGCGGCCGCACAGACGCGGCAGGCCGCGATCTCCGCACGCAGGCCGTCGAGCGGATCGGTCAACCTCGCGCTGCGGCCATCAGCCCTGCCAGGACCGCGCCGCGCGTGATGATGGAGGGGACCTCCACCCATTCGCGCCGGCTGCAGGTGTCATGCGTGATGGGGCCAAGCCCATCCAGCGTCGGCACACCCAGGCGCGCGGCGAAGCTGCCATCCGAGCCCCCGCGCGAGACCACCTGATGCACCGGGATCCCCAGCGTGGCGCAGAAGCCTTCCGCCATCCGGTAAAGCTGGCGGGTGCCCTCAAGGGTTGGGAAGGTGGGCCGCGTGAAGCCGCCGCGCTGGGCGATGCTCACGCGCGGATCAGTCGGCGGGCGTGCAGCGAGGGCGCGGACCTGGGCGAGAAGCGCCTCGCCAGATGCGTCATCGGGCGCGCGCAAATCCAGATGCAGCTCGGCCGAACCCGGCACCACCTGCCGCGCATCCCCACCGCGCAAAATGCCGACCGTGGCCGTCAGCCCGCGTTCCGGCTCGCTCAGCGCCTCCAGCGGGCCGACCAGTGCCGCGAGTGCCGACACCGCGCTCGCCCCCTTCTCGCGCGCCGAGCCGATATGCGCGGTGATGCCTGTTGCCGTGAGGTAGAAGGCGCCGACCGCGCCGCGGCCCACCACCATGCCGCCGTCGGGCCGGCAGGGCTCCAGGGTGAGGCAGAGATCGGCCTCACGCGCTTCCGCCTCCAGCCAGGCGCGGCTGCCAGGGCTGCCGATCTCCTCATCGGGCACAATGCAGACGGCGAGTGAGGCGAGGTGGGTCAGCGCGCCCTCGGCCAGCAGCATGCGAATGGCGTGCAGTGCCATGACCACATTGGTCTTCATGTCGCCCACGCCGGGGCCAGTGATGCGCTCGCCCTCGCGGTGGAAGGGCCATTCGGCGGCGATGCCGGCCGGCCAGACCGTATCGGCGTGGCCCAGCACCAGCATGCGAGGGCCGTTGCCGCCCAGCGCAAGGCGCGCCGTCATCTGGTCGCCAAAACCAGGCAGGGGATTGCGTTCCACCGTGAAGCCCATTTCGGCCAGCATGCCGGCCCAAATATCAATCACGGCATTCACACCCGCGGCCATGTAGCTGCCGCTGTCGATATTCACCGTGCGCTCGGCCATGGCGAGGATTTCTGGCAAGGTTGCCTCCATCCCGGAGGCATGGCGCTTGATGTCGGTCATCGGGCGGCTCCTGAAATCTCTGGACCAAGCCTAGACCCATGCCGCGCGGCGCGTCACCCTGCCTCGCCTAAGCGGGAGGCGGCGATGCTGGAGCCAGGGATCACGGAAAAGGTGCTGGGCCGCATCTGGGCCTCACCGCGCATCGCTGAGGATTTCGCTGCCATCTGCGCCACAGGTGGGCGGTTTTCCGGCACGGCGAGCGAGAAGTCCGCTGTGGAACTCCTCGCCAGGCGCATGGCCGAAGCCAGCGGCGCGCCGGTTCAGCGCGAGGCCATCGCCTATCGCGGCTGGACGCGCATGGGCGCGAAGCTGGTGGACAGCGCGGGCCGCGCCTTTCCGGCCGAGGCACTGGGCCGTTCCCCCTCTACGCCGCCTGCCGGGCTGGAGGCGCAGTTGCTGGACCTCGGGCGCGGCACGCCCGAGCAGATCCTGGCGGCCGGCGATGCGGTCCAGGGCGCCATCATCCTCGTGCGGCATGAGTTCATGGTCGGCACCGGGCACATGCACCGGCGGAAGAAATATGAATGCGCGCGTGACGCTGGCGCGGCGGGCTTCCTCATCGCCTGCCATGAGCCGGGGCTGCTGCCGGTGACCGGCTCGGCCGGGGATGGCGCCGCGGGCAACATCCCCTGCGCGGGCCTGTCCTTCGAGGCGGGGGCCGCGCTGGCCGCGCAATCGGGGAACCGCATTCGCATGTTCGTGGAGGGCGAATTCGAGGATCGCGAGGCGGAAAACCTCCTCGCCACTGTTTCGGGCCAGGGCGATGAACTGGTGGTGCTGTCTGCGCATATTGACGGCCATGACCTCGCCTGTTCCGCGATTGACAATGCGAGCGGGCTGGCCTGTGCGCTGACCATCATCGAGGCCATCCGCGACGTGGTGCCGGGGTTGGCGCGCGGCGTGCAGGTCGGCCTGTTCAACATCGAGGAATGGGCGTTGCTGGGATCGGCCGCGCATCTGGCGCGCATGTCCGATGCAGAGCGCGCCAGGCGCGTCATCAACATCAACCTGGACAGCCTGGCGGGTGCGGAGGGGTTGACCGCGCTGACAAGCGGCGTGCCCGGCATGGCGGAATTCATCCAGGCCGCGCTCTCGCCAGCCGGGCTTTCCATCGGCATCAGCGAGCCCTTCATGGGCAATTCCGACCATGCCAATTACCTGCGCCATGGCATCCCGGCACTCCGGCTCTGCGCGGGCTTCGACCGGCCACTCTCCAACATGCGCTTCCTGCTGACGCCGGCCGATACGCCCGACAAGGTCCATCCGCATCAGCTGAAACTGGCCGCGAGCGTGGCGGCCCTTCTGGTGCTGCACGCCTGCGCCAGCCCCACCCCGCCCGTGCCCCGCCTGGATGCCGAGGCCGCCAGGCGCATCACACGTGGTTGAACGCGATGCAACTTGCCGCCCCTCTGGGCAAAGCCCGCGCTTTTTCCTGGACAATTGGACGCAACGCCCCCTGACTTCACGGCGATCTGGAGTAGCCTTGGCCCATGACCTACTCACTTCTGGGCCGCTGCGCCCGCACCGGCCAGTTTGGCGCCGCGGTGACCACGTCGAGCATCGCCGTTGGCGCGCGCGTGCCGCATGTCGCACCCCGCATCGGTGGAGTGCTCACACAGCACCGCACCGATCCGCGCCTGGGTCCTCGCGGACTGGAATTGCTGCGCAGCGGCTGCTCGGCGGAGGAAACCATGGCCGCATTGGTCGCCAGCACGCCTCACCACACTTGGCGGCAATTGGCCGTAATTGACGCGCATGGCCGCACCGCCCATTTCCACGGGGCTGCGGTGAAGCCTGCCCTCGGTGCCGTCCATGTCGCGGACTGCGTGGCCATGGGCAATATCCTCGCCAATGACCTTATCCCCGCCGCCATGGCCGAAGCTTTCGCGCAATCCGCGGACCAGCCTCTCGCCGAGCGCCTGGTCCGCGCGATGGAAGCAGGCGAGGCGGCAGGCGGCGAGGGCAAGCCCGTGATCTCGGCGGCGCTTCTGGTGATGGAGCGCGAAATCTTCCCACTGGTGGACCTGCGCGTGGATTTGGCACCTGAGGCCATCTCAGCGCTGCGCACCCTTTGGAATGCCTATGCACCTTCCGTCGAGGAATTCGTCACACGCGCCGTTGATCCCGACGGCGCACCCGGTGTCATCTGATCAAGGAGCCCCCCCATGCTGATCGCCCGCCGCTCTGCCCTTTCCCTCCCCGCGCTGCTGACCGCGATGCCGCGCATCGGCTCCGCCCAGTCAGGCGGCGTGCTGCGCATTGCGATGAGCGCCAATCTGCGCAACCTCGACCCCGCCAAGGTGACCATCGGCGAGGAATTCGCCCATGTGGTCTTTGTCTTCAACGGCCTGACGCGCATGCGTGCCGACTTGTCTGTCGAGCCTGAACTCGCGGAATCCTGGACCTTCTCGCCCGACCTCAAGACCTGGGAGTTCAAGCTGCGTCGCGGCGTGATGTTCCACCACGGGCGCGAGATGGTGGCCAATGACGTCATCACCACCTACCGCCGCATCCTCGATCCCGCGACGGGAGCCGTCAGCCGCACCAATTACGACATGATCGAGCGAATGGAAGCGCCCGATCCCTACACCGTCATCTTCGGCCTCTCCTACGCCTATGGAGGCTTTGCCGACATCCTCTCCGATCGTCAGGTGAAGATCATCGCCGCCGATCGCATTGATGACCTTGCCACCAATCCCATCGGAACAGGGCCATTTGTGTTTCGCAGCTACGCGCCGGGTGATCGCATCGTCTATGCGCGCAACCCCAATTCCTGGGAGGCGCCGACCAAGCTGGACGGCGTCGAAATGCGCATCCTGCCTGAGATGTCGGTGCGCATCGCCGCGATCCAGGCGGGTGACCTGGACGTCGTCTGGGATCTGGGGCCGGAGAACATCCGTGCCCTGCGTGAGGCTCGAAATGTGCGCGTGGACAGCGTGGACACCGCCTCGTGGGATGGGGCAATTCTCAACAACTCCATTCCGCCTTTCAACGACGTGCGAGTCCGCCTTGCACTGAACCTGGCTGTCTCCAAGGCGGATGTGGCGGAAGCCGTGCTCTTTGGCGAAGGCAGCCCCACGCACAGCCCCATCGCGCCCAACCATCCCTTTTTCGCCAGCGACATCATCATCCCTGCCCGTGCCGACCTGACCCGGGCGCGCCGCCTGCTTCGCGAGGCCGGCCACTCGGGCAATATCCGCGTGCCGCTCATCATCCCCGTGGGCCGTCCCGTGCGCGAACGCCTGGGTGTGACCTTGCAGCAGATGGCGCGCACGGCCGGCTTTGACTTCGACATCCAGCGCGTTCCGTTTTCGCGCTATTCGGCCGAGGTTGCAGGCAAGGCGCCGGCCTATATCGACGGGTATTTCGCCCGACCCACCGTGGATACCGCCACCTTCCCCTTCCTGCACTCGCGCGGCAGCCAGAATGAGCGGCTGTGGAAATACAGCGACCCGCGTGTGGATGCCGCGCTGGAGGCCGCACGCCTGAGCGGTGACACGGAAGTCCAAAAGACCCACTACGTGGCCATGCAGCGCGCCATGGTGGACAACCCGCCAGGCTACATCGCCTATGCGCAGAAATTCGCCTGCGCCTATCGCAACTCGGTCCGCGATGTGCAGACGCATCCCATGCGCTGGTTCGACCTCAGGGCGACCTATCTTTCCTGATGACGAGCTTTCTTGCGCGGCGCTTCGCCTCGGTCATCCTCGTTCTCTGGGCAATGACGGTGCTGGTCTTCGCCATCGTGCACATCCTGCCCGGCAGCGTCGCCCACATGATCCTGGGCGAATTCGCGACCAGTGACGCGATTGCGGCGCTTGAGGAGCGGCTGGGGCTGAACCAGCCGCTTTATGTGCAGTACTGGACCTGGTTCACCGGGCTGCTGCGCGGTGATTTCGGCATGTCCCTCACCATGGAGCGCCCGGCCGGGCCGGTGATCCTGGAGGCGCTTGGCCGTTCGGCCATCCTCGCCTCCATCAGCATCGTTCTGGTGGCGATCCTCGGCATCGGGCTCGGCATTCATTCGGCGACGCATGTGGGCACCTGGTCGGATCGCGGGCTCACGCTGATGCAGTATTTCTTCATCGCCGTGCCGGAATTCTTCTGGTGCATCCTGGTCATCATCTTCTTCGCCGTCTGGCTGGGCTGGCTGCCGGCCACGGGCTATGCGCCACTGCACGAGGCAGGATTCTGGCGCTGGGCACAGCATCTGATCCTGCCGGTCTCGACGCTGGTGCTGGGGTTGATCGCGCATGTCTCGCGCCTCGTGCGCTCCTCCATGCTGGAGGCTATCGAGAGCCGCTACGTGCTGGCAGCCCGCGCCAAGGGCCTGCCAGAGCGCCTCGTGCTTCGCCGCCACGCGCTGCCCAATGCGCTGCTGCCGGCCATCACCGTGCTGGCGGTGGATGTGGGCATTCTCATCGGCGGGATCGTGGTGGTGGAGAGCGTTTTCGCCTTTCCTGGCCTGGGGC
>JBBRVI010000061.1:0-15430 GCA_038247025.1 Acetobacterales bacterium | reverse complement strand
TGGCGGTTCTCGGCGGGCCACATGGCGCGGATATCTATGCCGGCATGTTGCTGCATAAGGTCAAAGCGCACGCATGCGGGTTTCATCTGCGTGCCCGAGACGGCCGGAATGGCGACCCAGCGGCCATCCTGTTTGCCCAGATACTCGGCCGCCGGCGTGACAGCGCCGTATTTGGCGGTGAGGCGGGCCATCACGTCATCCATCGGCACCAGCATGCGCTGATGCGCGGCAGGCTCCCATGCGGGGAAGGAGAGGATGTCGTGGCCGCTGCGCGACTGCGCCTGTGCGGCGATGGTCAGCAGGTTCTGGTTGCCGACGGAGGTGATGAAATCCACCGCCACATTGGCACGGTTGCGCGTGCCCCAGGCGGCGCAAAGCGTGCGAAGCGCTTCATTGCCGGCGGGCACCCAATGGTCCCAGAAGCCGCAACGGATATTGGTGGTGGGCTGACCGAAAACGGCCGGCGCAGTCAAGGTTCCGGCGGCCACTACACCCGCGCCTGCGCCCAAAGCTGCGCGACGCGACAGATTTTGTTCTGCCATCTTGAACTCCCATTGTTTTTGCCGCGGTCTTTGCCGCTGGGGTTAAGGTTACGCACTCCCTGCGTTGGAACGCAACCACCTTGCTGCGCAGCGCCTGCGGGACAAAGATGAGTGCCATGGACACACATCATTTCGACGCCATCATCATCGGGGCTGGCATGGCCGGAGCGACGGCGGGCGCGCATCTCTCCACGACGCATCGCGTGGCGCTGCTGGAGGCGGAGGAAGTCGCCGGCTATCACACCACCGGCCGCTCCGCCGCCATCTGGATCCTCAGCTATGGCAGTGCCGATGCGCGCATTCTCACCGGGGCCTCTCGCGGGTTTTTCGAAGCGCCGCCACCCGGCTTCACCGAGGTGGCGCTGGCCCATCCCCGCGCGGTGCTCACGCTGGCCGATGCGACGCAGAATACGGCGCTGGAAGCCAGCCTGGATGAAGGGCGCGTCGCCATCACGTTGGATGCGGCGCGCGCCATGGTGCCCGCGATCCGTGCCGATTGGGCCGTCTCCGCCGCCATCGAGCAGGATGCCTTCGACATTGACGTGGCGGCGCTGCATCAGGGTTTCCTCGGGAAGATCAAGCGCCACGGCGGAGTTCTGGCGCTGCGCCACAAGGCCGGGCGCATCTGGCGCGAGGCAGGGCTTTGGCATGCGGCGGCGAGCACGGGCGAAGTGTTTTCCGCGCCCGCGCTGGTCAATGCATCCGGCGCCTGGGGAGATGAGGTGGCGCAGATCGCCGACGTGGCGAAAATCGGCCTGCAGCCCAAGCGGCGCACCGCGCTCATCATTGATCCCGGCCGCTACGCCAGCCAGGACTGGCCGCTGATCGGTGACATGGACCACAGCTGGTATGTGCGGCCCGAAGCGCGCGGCAAGCTGATGGTCAGCCCTGCCGACGAGACCGACAGCGAGCCCTGCGACGCCCAGCCAGATGAGCTGGATGTGGCCATCGCGGTGGACCGAATGCAGCAGGCGCTCGACATCCCCGTGCACCGCGTGGAGCATCGCTGGGCAGGCTTGCGCAGCTTCACACCTGATCGCGGCCTGGCCATTGGCGCCTGTGCGACGCCCGGCTTTTTCTGGCTTTGCGGCCAGGGCGGCTACGGCATCCAGACCGCGCCCGCCGCGGGCCGCCTGCTGGCGCAACTTCTGCGCGGCGAGGAACCCGACGCCGATCTGCGCGGCGCCATCGCCCCCACCGATCCCATGAGGTTCGCCGCATGACGCCGAGCTTCGACGATGTGCGCGCCGCCGCCGCACGGCTGAAAGGGCGCATCCGCCACACGCCCATGCTGCGCCACCGCGCTCTGGATGCGGCGGCTGGCGGCGTGGTGCTGATCAAGCCCGAAGCCTTGCAGATCACGGGCAGCTTCAAGCTGCGGGGTGCGACCAACGCCGCCCTGCGCCTGCCGCCCGAGGCGCGGGCGCGCGGCATCGTCACGCATTCCTCCGGCAATCACGGCCAGGCGGTGGCGGCCGCATGCCACGCGCTGGGCATGCCGGCCCTGATCGCCATGCCGCAGGACGCGCCGCGCGTGAAGGTGGAGGCGACGCGCGCCTGGGGGGCCGAGATCCATTTCTTCGACCGCAATGGCACGGACCGTGACGCGCTGGCCGCCAGCCTCGCCAAGGAACGCGGGGCAACGCATATCCCCCCCTTCGACCATCCGGACGTGATCGCCGGCCAGGGTACCGCCATGCTGGAGCTGGTTGAGGATGCGCTGGCCGCCGGTTTCAAGCCGGATCAATTCGCCATCTGCACCGGCGGGGGCGGGCTGCTTGCGGGCTCGGCGCTCTCAGCCAAGGCGCTGGCCCCACAGGCACGCATCTATGCGGTGGAGCCCGAGGGCTGGGATGATTACGGCCAGTCGCTGCGTGCAGGCCACCGCATTGCCAATGACGGCCAGGGGGCGGGGCTTTGCGACGCGCTGCTCTCCAAGCAGCCCGGCCAGCTCACCTTCGCCGTGAACGCGCCGCGCGTGACGGACGGGCTTGTGGTGACGCCCGGGGAGGTGTTTGCCGCGATGCGCTTCGCCTTCATCCATCTCAAGCTGGTGGTGGAACCGGGCGGTGCCGTCGCGCTGGCGGCCGTGCTGGCCGGCAAGCTCGACACGCAGGGTGCTCTCACCTGCATCATCCTCAGCGGCGGCAATGTGGATGCAACGGTCTTCGCAGAGGCGATGGCGGCATAGGGCTCATGTCGCTTCCCGGCATTCTGCGGCATGGGTTCACCTTGCAGGGGCTTGCGGTCGGCGGCGGCGCTTTTGCGTCGGTGCTGGCGTTTGGCCTGCCCACGGGCCACGCGGTCATGTGGGGATGGTGCGCCCATGTTGTCGTCTATGCTGGGCTGCTGTGGCACCGGCTGGGGCAGGCGCCGGCCAGCACCATGCGCCGCCGCGCCCGCGACATGACAGAGGGGCGGGCGGTGCTGACATTGCTTTCGGTCCTTGCGTCCGCGGCCTCGCTTCTCATTGTTGTTTTGCAACTTCGTGCGGCGGCGGGGCTGGGAGGGACACTTCTCGCCGTTCTCGCGATCATCCTCTCCTGGTTCTACGTCCATCTGCTTTTCGCGCAGGATTATGCGCATGAATACTGGACGACAGAGGGCGGGTTGGTCTTTCCAGGCGGCGATGGCACGCCGGAATTCTCCGAATTCCTTTATCTCGCCTTCACGATCGGAATGACCTTCCAGGTGAGCGACGTCACCACCAACACGGCGCACTTCAGGCGGATGGTGCTGTTGCACGGGCTCGTTGCTTTCGCCTTCAACGCCGTGATTCTTGCGGCGGCGGTCAATACCGTGGCGGGGCTGGGACGATCCTGATCAGCCGGATTTGCGCACGATGATCCATCCGCTGCCATCGGATGCGTGCTCGTGCCGCAGGACCTTATGGCCCTGTTCATCCAGGCTGCGCGCCAAGTTGCGGCGCGGCTCCTCACCGCGATAGCGAAGTTCAAGAACTTCGCCCACAGCCATCTTGTCCAGTTGCAGCCGGGTGCGAACGAAGGTCATGGGACAAGTGTCGGAGGAAACATCGAGCTGGAACGCGCTCGGACTGCCGTTCTTTGTTGCGTTGTCCATGGAAATAGCCTCGAAAAATTTTGCTTCGCATCTTGCGAAACCCTGCGGCGCGCCGCTAATAACAAATACATATTAACTCAGGGAAGAAAACCCCATGTCAGATAATTCATCGAGTGGCGATCTTTTGGGCCTGACCGCTGAAATCGTTTCAGCGCATGTCTCCAATAATCCCGTCTCGGTCAATGACGTTCCCAACCTGATCATCGAAGTCCATCGCACATTGGCTTCGCTGGGCTCGGCCCCGGTCCGAATTGAGCCAGAGAAGAAGCCTCCTGCCGTTCCCATCAAGAAATCCATCACGGCCGATTATCTGATCTGCCTGGAGGACGGCAAGAAGCTGAAGATGCTGAAGCGCCACTTGCACACCTCCTATGGCATGTCGCCGGATCAATACCGTGAAAAGTGGGGCCTGCCGCCCGAATACCCGATGGTCGCGCCGAATTATGCGAAGCACCGCTCTTCGCTGGCCAAGCAGATTGGCCTGGGCACCCAATCCCGCAGGGGCGATGCAGGGGGCGACTGATTCCGCCGGACTGACCTGGGCCCGGCGCTTCTGTCCGGGCTGAACATGGTTTATGGGCTTCTGCGAAGTCCATGAACCATGGGCGAAGCTGGCAGAGAGGGCGGGCCCATCAGCGACCGCATATCCCGGATCGAGCAGATATGCGTGGAGCGCGGCTTGAAGATGACCGGCCAGCGCCGGCTCATCGCCCGTGTCCTGTCCGACAGCGAGGATCACCCCGATGTGGAAGAGCTCTACCGGCGTGCCGTGGCGCTGGACAGTCGCGTCTCGGTTGCCACCGTCTATCGCACTGTCCGCCTCCTGGAGGAGAAGGGCATCCTCGAACGCCGGGATTTCGGCGGAGGGCGAGCCCGGTTCGACCCTGCCGATCGCGGCATTCACCACCATCTCATTGATGTGGACACTGGCAACGTGATCGAATTCTCCGACGCTGCGCACGACGCACTGGCACGAGAGATCGCATCCAGGCTCGGCTTTGAACTGGTGCAGCTGCGTCTCGAACTTTTTGGTCGCCGGCGATGAGCCAGTCCTTCGAAGAAATCCGCTTCAACAATCTGGGCGTGCGCGTCGCCACCACGGAGGGCGAAAAGATCGCCGCCCAGGCGCTGCGCTATCGCGTCTTCTATGAAGAAATGGGCGCCCGCGCCGATGCGGCCACCACTGAAAGCGGCCTGGACACGGACGCCTATGACGCCGTGGCCGACCACCTCCTGGTGGTGGATCACGACCGCGGCGAGGGGCCCGAAAGCGTCGTGGGCACCTACCGGCTGATCCGGCGCGGGGCGGCTGAGAAGCTGGGCCGGTTCTACTCCGCGGATGAATACGATATCGGCAACATCCTGGCTTATCCGGATGGCATTCTGGAGCTGGGGCGGTCCTGCACGGACATCGCCTATCGCACGCGCGGCACGCTGCAACTGCTCTGGCGAGGCATCGCGGCCTATGTGTTCAACCATAAGATCGGCCTGATGTTTGGCTGCGCCAGCCTGCCGGGCACCGATCCTGACGCCAACGCCACGCAGCTCACCTACCTGGCGCAGCATCACCAGGCGCCGGCGCAACTGTGCCCACGCGCGCTTCAGGCACGCTATGTCGAGATGAACCGCCTTCAGCCGGGCAGTTATGACGCGAAGCAGGCGCTGATGTCCCTGCCCCCCCTCATCAAGGGGTATCTGCGGCTGGGCGGCTATGTGGGCGATGGTGCGGTGCTGGATGAACAGTTCAACACCACCGACGTCGCCATCGTGGTGATGACCGACAAGGTCACTGACAAATACTACAAGCACTACGAACGCAAGGCCGGTTGGGATTCCAGCGAGCGCACTGAATGATCCGTTGGCGTAGCACCTAACGCCGGGCCTTGAATGCAGCGGCCAGGGTGCCGTCATCCAGCACGTCCAGCGCGCCGCCCATCGGCACGCCCTGCGCCAGGCGAGTGACCGGCACGCCGAGCGGCCGCAGGCGATCCGCCAGATAATGCGCGGTGCTCGCCCCTTCGACAGTGGCCGGCAGGGCCAGAATGACCTCTACCACTCCGCCCGCACCCACCCGGCCCAGCAGCGGCGCGATGGAGAGTTCCTCCGGCCCCACCCCCGCCATCGCGGACAGCGTGCCGCCCAGCACATGATACAGGCCTTGATGCGCATGGGCGCGTTCCAGCGCCCATAGCTCCCCAACACCCTCCACCACGCAGATCAGCCCCTGGTCGCGCTGTGGATCGGTGCAGATGCGGCACGGGTCGGCCGCGTCGAGATTGCCGCAGACCGAGCACGGCTTCACCGCCTCGGCCGCCGCCCGCAGCGCGTCGGCCAGTGGCAGCATGCGCGTCTGCGGCGCCATCAGCATGCGCAGTGCCGCGCGGCGTGCGCTGCGCCGGCCCAGGCCGGGCAGCTTCGCCAGAAGCTGGATCAAATGCTCGACAGGGTCGTTGGGGCGCGTCACCTCAGAACGGGAGTTTAAGCCCCGCAGGGAGGTTCATGCCGGCCGTGGCCTTCTGCATTTCCTCCGCCATCATCGCCTCCACCTTCTGCTTCGCGTCGCCATGCGCGGCGATGATGAGGTCTTCCAGCACCTCGCGATCCTCGGCGGTCATCAGCGTGGGATCAATGGCGATGCGGCGCATCTCGCCCTTGCCGGTCAGCTTCACCTTCACCATTCCAGCGCCGGCTTGGCCTTCCACCTCGGTGGCTTCGAGCTTGGCCTGCATTTCCGCCATGCGGGTCTGCATCTGCTGGGCCTGTTTCAACATATTGCCGATATTCTTCACTCAATCCTCCTCAGGAAGTTCAGAGCCGGCCGATTCGGCCTCGGGTGGGGCGAATTCCGGCATGACGGGCATGAGCCCATAGGCATCGGTGTTCTCATCGCGCACCGCATCGAGCTGCGCGCCGGGAAACTCGGCCAGGATGGCCTGCACCATCGGATGGCTGCGCGCGAGGGCACGGCGATCCGTCTCGGCGCTGCGCGATTGCTCGGCCAGCGTCGGCTCGCCCTCTGCATTGCTGAGCGCGATGGTCCAGCGCACGCCGGTCTGCGCCTCCAACAACGCGGAGATTTGCGCGCCGAGATCCCGCGGCGCCTGCGGCCGAACGCGGATTTCAAGCTGACGCGGGGCAATGCGCACCGGATGCACATCATGCAGCAGATGCGCATGCAGCATCGCCTCCTTCGCGGCCGAAGCCATGGCCACGATCTCACGCCAGGCGGTGGGCTGCGGCATTGCGGCGGGTGCTGCCATGGCGACCGCACCGCCGCCCGCCATCGCGCGCATGCCTCCGCCTGAAGGCGCGGGCGTTCCACCGCCGCCGGCCGAAACACTCGCGCCCGATTCCAGGCGCTTGAGGATATCGCCCGGTGTGGGTTGCTCGGCCACATGGGCCAGGCGGATCAGCACCATCTCGGCCGCCGCGCGGCGGTCGGGGGCGGCCAGAACCTCCTCGATCCCCTTGAGCAGCATCTGCCAGGCGCGTGTCAGCATAGGCACGGAAAGCCGGGCGGCCAACGCCGCACCGCGCACGCGCTCATTCTCCGGCAGGCCGGCATCCTCGCGCAGCGCCGGAATCGCGGCAAAGCGCGTCAGCATATGGGTCTGCTCCAGCAGATCCTGCATGATGGTGACGGGCTCCGCACCGCGCTCATGGGCTTCGGCCATGCGGGTCATGGCCAATGGCAGATCGGCACTCAGCACCGCTTCCAGCACGTCGAACACCAGGGTCCGGTCGGCCAGGCCCAGCATGTCGCGCACGCTTTCAGCGGTGACATTCCCGTTCTCCCCCGCCAGCGCGATGGCCTGGTCCAGCAGCGACAGCCCAACGCGCACCGAGCCATCGGCCGAGCGCGCCAGCATGGCCAGCGCGCCTTCCTCGATGGTGGAGCTTTCCTGGCCCGCGATGTTCTGAAAATGCGCGCGCAGCCGCTCCTCCGGAACGCGCTTGAGCGCAAAGGTCTGGCAACGGCTGCGGATGGTGATGGGCACCTTGCGCAACTCGGTCGTCGCCAGGATGAAGGTGATGTTGGGCGGTGGTTCTTCCAGGGATTTGAGCAGGGCGTTGAAGGCCTGTTCAGTCAGCATATGGACTTCGTCGAGGATGAACACCTTCTGCCGCCCTTGCGCGGGGCGGAAGCGCAGCGCCTCACGCAACTCGCGCACGTCATCAATGCCGCGGTTGGAGGCAGCATCCATCTCCACCACATCAGGGTGGCGGTCGGCCAGGATTGCAATGCATTCGGGACAGACGCCGCAGGGGTCCGCCGTGGCGCCGCCCTGCCCATCCACGCCGATGCAATTGAGCGCGCGGGCGATGATGCGCGCCGTTGTGGTCTTGCCCACTCCGCGGACGCCGGTCAGCAGGAAGGCGTGGTGAACGCGCCCGCGCGCGAAGGCGTTGCGCAGCGTCCGGGTCAGCGCTTCCTGTCCAATGAGGTCATCCAGGATTTGCGGGCGATATTTGCGGGCCAGCACGCGATAGGGCGCGGGCTTGACGACCACAGGGGCTTGCAGCGCCGCCGGGGGTGGACCGTCGAAGCCGAACAGCCCCGGCCCATCAGGGGGCGGTGGTTCGGGAAGGCCCTCCTCGGGGCTGATGTCGCCGGTCAGGTCGCTGGGCATCATCCGCGCCAAGAAAAAAGGTGGAAGGCCGGACAGCGACCCGAGCAAGAACCCGTTGCGGCTGCTTCCTTCCGGACCTGACCGGGTTGGCGAGGAGCCCGTCCGCGCCGACCTTCCGACGCAAGATATAGCACGCGCGCCGCGACTTGCATCCGGGGGGGCGTAACCTTTGCGAAGGCCGCCGCGTATCCAGGCCAGATCGCCCGAAAGAGCTGCCCGTGCTGCCCCGCCGCTGCCTGTTTGGCCTCGCCTTGTTGGCCCCCGTGGCCGCCTCCGCCCGGATATTCGCCGAGCGCGGTGTGGCGCTGCGCGGGACCGATGTTGTCGCCTATTTCACCGAGCACCGCGCCATGCGCGGTCGTGACGAGTTCTCCACGGAGTGGGGCGGCGCCCGCTGGCTTTTCGCGTCGGGCGAGCACCGCGCCCGGTTCCTGGCCGATCCCGCAGCCCATGCCCCAGCCTATGGCGGGTTTTGCGCCTGGGCCGTCTCGCAGGGCTACACTGCGCGAACCGACCCCGCAGCCTGGCGCATTGTGGAGCGGCGTCTTTACCTGAACTATGACCAGGCCATCAAACGCCGGTGGGAGCGCGACATCCCCGGCCATATCGCCAGCGCAGACGCGAATTGGCCGAGGCTCAGACTGGCAGGGAGCACCAACGGAGCACCGGCCTGACACCACGGTCGTTAATGCGCCTGGCTCGCAAGCAACTCCTGAAGCTGCCAAGGGTTTGGGTCGGATGGAAAAAGAACCGCCGACTCGCACCATGACCACCACCGAGACCCGGCAGGGTCAAACAGTGGGGATGACCCGCTGGATTCTGCTGTTCGGCCTGCTGCTTGTGATCCCTGGCATGGTGCTGGTCTGGATTTTCGTCCTCAGCTGACCAGGTTGGCGGTTCCCCTGCGGCATGGCAGTTTGCAGCCATGCTCACGATTCCCGCCAGCCGCGCCAACGTCTATACCGGCAGTCCGCTCGACCGCTGCTCGGGCCAACGTGACGACGCAGATTTTGTCGCTGCTGCCCTTGCGAATGAGTTCGCCGTGTTTGCCCCTGTCTGGCGCGCGCGCAGCTTGATGCGCGGCGTGGAGCAGGGGCGGCCCGAAGCCGTACTGCTCAGCCGTTCGGGCGCCGAGGCCGTTCGCATGGCTGGTGGCCCCTGGGCTCTTCTGGGTCTCTGGGAGGATCGCCCCGTCTTCGCCGTGGATTGCTCCGCGACGGATGACCCCCTGCCCCTGCTGGCGACCGAGATGGGAACTTTCGGGGACCTGCGCGGCGTGGCTGGCCTGCTGCCCGAGGGTGAGGCCAGCGTGCTCGCCCATGCGCGCGGCCTGATGCACTGGCGCCTGAAGCACCGCTTCTGCGGCGTTTGCGGGACGCCGACCGAACCACGCAGCGCCGGCAATGCCACCGCCTGCCCCAGCTGCGGCGCACAGCATTTCCCCCGCACCGACCCCGCCGTGATCATGCTGGTAGTGCGCGGCGATGCCTGCCTGCTGGGCCATTCCACGCGGTTTCCCACAGCGATGTATTCCACCCTCGCCGGCTTCGTGGAGCCTGGAGAGAGCTTCGAGGAAGCTGTCCGTCGCGAGGTGATGGAGGAATCGGGCGTCGTGGTCGGCCATGTCAGCTATCATTCCTCCCAGCCCTGGCCTTTTCCCGCATCCATCATGATCGGCTTTCACGCCGAAGGCCTCAGCGAGAAAATCACCATTGACCGCGAGGAACTGAGCGATGCGCGCTGGTTCACCCGTGACGAGTTGCACAACCACGCCAATCTTGGCTTCTCCCTGCCACGCGCCGATTCCATCGCGCGGCGCCTGATCGAGGATTGGCTGGCCACATGACGCACCGTTTTCTTTTTCTGGTGTTGCTCCTGCCGGCTTGTGGCGCTTTGGAGCCTTTGGTGGCCGCGCCCATCTTGGCCAATCCGGAATGCCGTCAGGAGGTTCGACGCAGCCCCGAGGTCCGCAACATGGACCGGCAGTCGAATTTCGAGAACCAGACGCAAGTGCGCCGCCTGGCCTCGCTGGAGCATGAGGCCGAGGCGCGGATCTACAATGACTGCCTGCGCCGGCGCGGTTTGCCCGTGCAAGGCGGCGTGGTGCCCATTCAGCAGGTGTGGTGACGCCCGCTACCTGCCCTCATGCGCCATCCGGAACGGGCTCGCCGGATAGGTTCCCAGTACGCGCAACTCGCGCGAGAAATAATGCAGTTCCTCCAATGCCCTGAACAGCCCCGGCTCATCGGGATGGCCATCCACGTCGCAAAGGAACTGCGTGGCGGTGAAGGCGCCGTCGAGCATGTAGCTCTCCAGTTTCGTCATGTTCACGCCATTGGTGGCGAAGCCGCCCAGCGCCTTGTAGAGCGCAGCCGGCATGTTCCGCACCCGGAAGACGAAAGTGGTGACCGGATGACGCACATCGCCCGGCGGTGGCGCCTTGCGCTCGCGCGACATCACGTAGAAGCGCGTCGTGTTGTGCAAAGCGTCCTCGACATTGCGGCGGAGGATTTCCAGGCCATAGACCTCGGCTGCTAGCGCGCTGGCCACGGCCGCATCCTCCATCGTGCCCTCGCGCGCGATGAGTTCGGCGGCACCCGCCGTATCGGCCTGGATCACCGGCGTCAGATCCAGCTCCTTGATGACCTTGAGCACCTGGCCCAGCGCCATGGGATGGCTATGCGCCCGGCGAATCCCCGAGAGCAACGCACCGGGGCGCGCCAGAAGGCAGTGCTCCACGCGCTCGAAATGCTCGCCGATCACCGAGAGGCCCGATTCGGGCAGCAGGCGGTGGATGTCGGGCACGCGGCCGGCCAGGGAATTCTCGCAGGGGAGCATGGCCAGCTCCGCGCGCCCATCGCGCACTGCGGCCATTGCGGCTTCGAAGCTCGCGGAGGGGAGCGTCGTCCAGCCGGGGTAGGCGTGGCGGCAGGCAAGGTCCGAATAGGCGCCAGGAACCCCCTGGAAGGCAATGATTTCGCTCATGACAGGTCCAGGATATGAAGGCGGGAAAATCCGGTGCTCAAACGGGGCCGGGGCGGTTGATGCGGCGCAGTACCGCCCCTATTAGAAGGGCACGAATAGGTCAGGGCCGGGCTACGCGCAAACGCGAGTGCCCGTCCGCAAGGTGAGAAGGGTGCGCTCGGCATGAGCCTGGAGCTGAACAAGGCATTCGCGGCGGTTCTCACCGCGGGCGTGGTTTTCATGGGCGCGGGCGTCATCGGGCGCTTGGTGGTTCATGAGCCGCGCCTCGAACAAGCCGCGATCAGCATCGGCGCCACGCCGCAGGCCATTGCCCCCGTCGCAGTGGCCGCGGCCCCCACTCTGGAGCCGATTGGCCCGCTGCTGGCCGCCGCCAATGTTGACACTGGCCGCGGCATCGCAGGTCGTAACTGCGGCGCCTGTCACAGCTTCACCGATGGAGGGCGCGCCGGCGTGGGGCCGAATCTGTGGGGTATCGTGGGCAAGAATCACGCCCAGGCGGTGGGTTTCAACTACAGCGCCGCCAACCGCGCCCTCGCCGACAAGCCCTGGGATTTCGAGGCGCTGAACGCCTTCATCGCCGCGCCCAATCGCGCCATGCCCGGCACCCGCATGGCCTATGCGGGCATGGCCAGCACGCCGCAGCGCGCGGACCTCATCGCCTACCTGCGCAGCCTCTCGGCCACCCCGGTCCCGCTCCCCTGATTCCCACCAGCTTCGTTGATGCCGCACAAGCGGCTGCGGATCTGGCGGGCGGCATCATCCGCCCGCTGTTCCGATCCAACCTGTTGGTCGAGGCCAAGGGCGACGCCTCACCCGTCACCGAGGCGGATCGCGCCGCCGAACGCGCACTTCGCGCCTTTCTGGCTGAGCGCTTCCCCACCCATGGCATCATGGGCGAGGAATACGGCACCGAAAGCGGCGACGGGGAATACCTCTGGGTGCTGGACCCGATTGATGGCACCCGCGCCTTCCTCACCGGCCGGCCGCTTTTCGGCACACTCATCGGCCTGATGCATCGTGGCAAACCCGTCCTCGGCATCATTGATCAACCCGTGACGGGCGAGCGCTGGATCGGTGTCTCGGGCGAGGCCACACGCTTCACCAGCCCCATGGGTGGAATGGCTGCCTGCCGCCCCTGCCCTTCTCTGGCCACGGCCGAACTCTCCTGCACCTCGCCGGAGATTTTCGACGAAGCCGGCATGGCCCGCTTCGAACGCGTGCGAAAGGCAGCCCGGCGCGTCACCTGGGGGGGCGATTGCTACGCCTATGGGCTGGTGGCACTCGGCCTGGTGGATGCCGTGGTGGAGGGCACGCTCAAGCCCTGGGACTGGGCGGCTCTGGTCCCTGTTATCGAGGGCGCTGGCGGCAGAATGACCGATTGGCTGGGCCAGCCGCTCACCCTGGAGAGCAAGGGCGAGGTGATCGCCGTGGGCGACGCGGCCCTTCTGCCCGAGATCATGGCACTTTTGGCGTGATTAACTTGCCGTCGGCGCGCGGCACCGCCAATCTGTGCCTTATGAAACGTCGTGACCTTTTCGCTGCCGGCTTCGGCCTGGTGCCCTTCACCGGCCTGGCGCAAAACGCCCCGCCCATCCGCACCTATGCGCTCTCGCTGCTGGGCGAACCGGCGCTGCCCGCGGATTTCCCGCATTTCCCCTGGGTGAACCCCAGCGCGCCCAAGGGTGGCGAGGTCGTTCTCACGGCGCTGGGCAGTTATGACAGCTTCAACCAGTTCATCCTGCGCGGCACGGCGGCGGTGGGGTTGGCCAATCTTTATGACAGCCTGCTCCAGGAAAGTGCGGATGAGGCGAGCACGGAATACGCCCATCTGGCGGAAATCGTGGAAATCCCGGCCGACCGCATGGGCGTCTCCTTCGAGCTTCGCGACACTGCCCGCTGGCATGATGGCCGCCCCATCACCGCCGAGGATGTGGCTTGGACCTTCAACACGCTGCGCACCCAGGGCCGCCCCTTCTTCCGCGCTTATTGGGGCGATGTGAGCGAGGTGGTGGTGGACAGCCCCCGCCGCGTCACCTTCCGCTTCCGCACGAACGAGAACCGCGAACTCGCGCTGATCCTCGGTCAGATGAACATCCTGCCCAAGCATTTCTGGGAAGGGCGCGATTTTGCCCGGCCCATGCTGGATGTGCCGCTTGGTTCGGGCCCTTATCGCATCGAGCGCTTCGAATCCGGCCGCAGCGTCGCCTATCGGCGTGTGCCCGACTATTGGGCGGTGAACCTGAACACCCGGCGCGGATTGCAGAATTTCGATGTGATGCGCTACGAGTATTTCCGCGACGTGACCGTGGCTTTCGAAGCCTTCAAGGCTGGCCAGATTGATTTCCGGACCGAGAACATCGCCCGCAACTGGGCCACCGGCTATGAGTTCCCGGCCGTACGCCGCGGGCTCGTGAAGCGCGACGAAATCCGCCACGAGCTGCCCACCGGCATGCAGGCCTTCGTGATGAACATCCGCCGGCCGCTGTTCACCGATGCACGCGTGCGTGAGGCGCTGCTGCAGGTGTTCGACTATGAGTGGTTGAACAACAACATCTTCAATGGCGCCTATGCGCGCACCACCAGCTTCTTCTCCAACAGCGAGCTTGCTTCCTCCGGCCTGCCCACAGGCCGCGAACTCGCCATCCTGGAGCCCTTCCGCGCGCAATTGCCACCGACGATCTTCACCACCGAGCACCGCCTGCCCGTCACCGATGGCAGCGGCAACAACCGCGACGGGCTACGCCGTGCGCTGGATTTGATGCGCCAGGCCGGCTGGACCATCCGCGACCGCCGCCTGGTCAATGCCCAGGGCCAGCGCTTCGAATTCGAAATCCTGCTTAACGGCGCCTCCTTCGAGCGCGTGGCCCTGCCCTACGTGCAATGGCTGCAACGCCTGGGCGTGGAAGCGCGCGTCCGCACGGTGGATCCGGCGCAATATCAGGTGCGCACCGACGCCTTCGATTTCGATATGACGGTGGATGTGATGGGGCAGTCGCTCTCACCCGGCAATGAACAGCGCGACTATTTCACCTGCGCCAAGGCCCAGGAAAATGGCTCGCAGAACATCGCGGGCATCTGCCATCCGGTGATTGATGCGCTGGTGGAGCAGGTGATCACCGCGCCCGACCGCGAGGAACTCATCGCGCGGACCCGGGCGTTGGACCGGGTGCTGCTGAACCTGAACTTCGTCATCCCGCAATGGCACAACCGCGCCTTCTGGATCGCCTTCTGGGACCGCTTCGGCCGGCCGCCGCGCAATCCGAAATATGCGTTGGGGTTCGATAGCTGGTGGGTGGACCCGGCGCTGGACCGGGCACTGGCAGAGGCGCGGCGTAGCCTGTGATGGGTGGGTATGCGCTGGCGAGAGGGCTCTGCCCCCTCGCGCTCCCCCGCCAGGGATTTGCATCCCTGGACCTTGGGACATGGCATGTTCGCCATGCCCCCAAGGCCGACAAATCTCTCAAGGGGTCCGGGGACCAAAAGTCCCCGGCGGGAGGGTGTGGGAGGGCAGCGCCCTCCCACCACGCAACCCACCCATGACCGGCTACCTCTTCCGCCGCCTGCTGCTGGTGATCCCCACGCTGTTCGGCATCATCCTCATCAACTTCGCCGTAATTCAATTCGCGCCTGGCGGCCCGGTCGAGCAGATGATCGCGGAACTCCGCGGCCAGGGCGACACGATGGGCCGCCTCACCGGCGAGGGCAACAACGAAACACGTCCCCCCTCCACAGCCGAGGGCGGCGGTTCGCAATATCGCGGCGCGCGCGGGCTGGACCCGGAGGTGGTGCGCGAAATCGAGCGCGCCTTCGGCTTCGACAAGCCGGCACATGTGCGCTTTGGCGAAATGCTCTGGGGCTATATGCGCTTTGACCTCGGGCGCTCATTGTTTCGCGATCGGCCAGTCTGGGATCTGGTGCTGGAGAAGCTTCCCGTCTCCATCTCCCTCGGGCTTTGGTCCACGTTGATCATCTATCTGATCTCCATCCCGCTCGGCATCATGAAGGCCGTGCGGGATGGCTCGCGGTTTGATTTGTGGTCGAGCGCGGTGGTGCTGGTGGGTTATGCGATTCCGGGGTTTCTGTTTGCCATCCTGCTGGTGGTGCTGTTTGCCGGTGGCAGCTTCGTGCAGTGGTTTCCGCTGCGCGGCCTCGCCACCTCAGGCAGTGAGGGCTGGTCCTCCTGGGAGCGCG
>JBBRVI010000060.1:0-15625 GCA_038247025.1 Acetobacterales bacterium | reverse complement strand
TCTGGGACAGCTACGACGCCATCGTCGAAGCATGCGTCGCTGCCTGGCACTTCCTGATCAACGATCCAGACCGCATCCGATCCATCGGAACACGCGAATGGGCGCGTGTCAGTGTCTGAGCGGATTGGTATAAGACGAAACTTGCCAAGGCCGCTCCTGCACCGGCCGCCAAACCCCGCACCCAGCGACGCCGGGCGGGATGAGTTCCACGGGCGACGCCGACCGGCTGACGGCCTATCGAGGCAAGCGCGACTTTACCCGTACGCCGGAGCCGGCAGGCGGAAAAACTGTCAAGGCAGAGCGATTGTCGTTCGTGGTGCAAAAGCATGCCGCGCAGCGGTTGCATTACGATCTCAGGCTGGAATGGGGCGGCGTGCTGAAATCCTGGGCCGTGACGCGCGGCCCTTCGTTGGACCCGCAAGACAAACGGCTCGCGGTTGAAGTGGAGGATCACCCGCTGGACTATGGCGCCTTCGAGGGCGTGATCCCGAAGGGCGAGTATGGCGGAGGCGTCGTGCAGCTTTGGGACGCGGGCCATTGGGGGCCGCTGGACCCTGGCACCGTGGCGAATGATCTGGAGCGCGGAGAATTGAAATTCGTACTGGCCGGCGAGAGGCTGCGCGGTGGTTTCGTCCTCGTCCGCATGAAGCCCAGGACGACCGAGAAGCAGGGCCGCTCCAACTGGCTGCTGATCAAGGAAGCAGACAGCCAGGCCAGGCGCGGCGAGGGCGACGCGGTGATGCGGGCCAATACATCGGTGCGCACCGGGCGGACGATGGAGCAGATCGAGGCTGGCAAGCCGGCACCCGCGCCAAAGGCAGCAAAGGCCGTGAAAGCGGCGCCGCGCACAACCGTGCCAATGCCCGATTTTGTCGAACCGCAACTCTGCCGCCTCGTGACCGTCCCGCCCACCGGCACAGCTTGGTTGCACGAGTTGAAACTGGACGGCTACCGCCTGCAGATGCGGGTGGATGACGGCCGCGTCACGCTGCGCACCCGCACCGGGCTGGATTGGTCAGCGCGCTTTCCCGCGGTCGTTAATGCCGCGAAGGCTTTGCCAAACGGACTGGTGGATGGCGAGGTCGTGGCGCTTGACCCGAAAGGGGCGCCCGATTTCAATCTCCTGCAGGCCACGCTCGGCCGCAAAGTCAGCGCACCGCTGGTATTCTTCGCCTTCGACCTGATGCATGACGGCAAGGCCGACCTGCGGCGCTTGCCGCTCATGCAGCGTAAAGCGGCGTTGCGCGAGATGATCCGCGCCGATGGGCCGGCACTGCGTGTGCTGGAAGGCTTCGACGCCCCGGGCGACGCCGTGCTGGCCTCGGCCTGCCAGCTTTCGCTCGAAGGCATCATCTCAAAGCGCCGGGACAGCCCTTATCGTTCGGGCCGCAGCGATGACTGGACCAAGGCGAAGTGCCGCACCCGTGACGAATTCGTCGTGGGCGGCTGGACGGCCCCCAGGAAGGGCCACGGCATTGGTGCCTTGCTGGTTGGCGCAATGCGCGAGGGCAAGCTGGTCTATAAGGGCCGGGTGGGCACAGGCTTCTCACGTGGCGTGGTCGAGACGCTGCTGGCAGCGCTCCAGCCGCTGCCACGGGCGAGATCCCCCTTCGCGCCGCCAAGCCTGGGGGCGGCGAGCGCGGTGAACTGGGTCAGGCCCCGCCTGGTGGTCGAAGTTGCCTATGGCGGCACGACCGAGGACGGCCTGTTGCGGCATGCGAGTTTCCAGGGCGTGCGCGAGGATCTGCCTGCGAAGCTGGTCGCGGCGCCAACACAGCCTGCCGTTCCGCCACGCGGGCCGCCGCCTCGCATGACGCATCCCGAGCGTGTGCTATGGCCCAAGACGGCGAATTGTCCCGCCATCACCAAAGCCGAACTTGCCGCCTATTTCACCAAATTCGCCGATCGCATCCTGGCCGACGCCGGCGGGCGTCCGCTTTCGGTGGTGCGGGCCCCTGATGGACTCAGCGGCGCCACTTTCATGCAGCGGCACGCCATGGCTGGGCAGTCCCCGCTCATCGGAAGTGTTGTCATGCCCGGCCAGAAGCGAGCGTTCATGCGGGTGGACGACCTGCCTGGCCTGCTGGCGCTGGCACAGATGTCCGTGCTGGAGCTGCATGTCACCGGCGCCCATGCAGATGCGCCACACATCCCCGACCGCTTGGTCTTTGACTTCGACCCGGCGGAGGGTCTCGACTTCGGCGCGGTGATTGAAGGCGCGCAAATGCTGCGCCGCCGGCTGGAGCAGGTTGGCCTGCGGGCGTTCCCACGGGTAACGGGGGGCAAGGGCATTCACCTCGTAGTGCCGCTGGCACCGCCCGATCCGGGCACGAATGCGGGATGGCCGGAGGCGAAACAGTTCTGCCGCCTGATCTGCGCCATGCTGGAGCGCGAGATGCCTGATCGGTTCACGACCACCATGGCAAAACGCGCGCGCGGCGGGCGCATCTTCCTCGACTATCTTCGCAACGACCTTCTTTCAACCGCCGTCGCCACCTGGTCCCCGCGGGCGCGCGGTGAAGCCCCCCTCGCCCGGCCGGTCAGCTGGGCTGCGATGAAAAACGGGCTGTCGCCTGATGGCCTCAAACTCGCCACCGCGCTTGCGGGACGGGTGCCGCCGAACCCTTGGAAGGGCTTCGACCAAGGGCGAGCGCGGCTCGCGGACGCCATAGCAAATGTGATCCGAGTGTAAGCCGCGGCCGACTGGCTGCACGAAGCTGGCATGGGTTTGGTTTGACTAGCCTTCCGATATGGAGGAACCTTTTGTCTTATCGTGTCCGAGGTCATCGGTGCCCATTCAATCTCGTGACGGATTGGCGTCGGCGGGCTCGCGGCCGTCGGGGACGATATTGAGATCCAGGCCAACTGAAGAACCTCACGGAAAGGTTGCAACGCTTCTGACCCTTCTGCCAGCGGCCGCCATCATCATCCCTCTTGCCGCCTTGTTGAGCGCAGCCTGGCTCAACTGGAATTCCGCCTGGCGGGACGCGCAGGCCGAGGTGGACCGGACAGCGTCCTCTGCCGCGGTCTATGTCGCCCGGTCATTGGAAGGCGGGGTCTCCGCGGCCGGCCGTCTGAACGACCTCCTGCGCGGCCGCACCGACGAAGCGATCAGGGCCGATGAGCAGAATGTCATGCGCGAGGTCGGGCAGGTGCTCAGCGCCCTTCCGCTCAATGTCGTGTCTTACGTCGTGGATCGGCGCGGATTTCCCCTCATCGCGACGGACCAGTTTCCGGTGCCATCCGGCACCAGCCTGGCGGACAGGGACTATTTCTTGGCATTCCGCGATTCCGTCGGGCGCGGACCCTATGTCAGCGACACCTTCATCGGCCGCTTCGATCAACGCCTGCTGTTCACCCTGGCCGTGCCAAGGCGCGGCACTGGCAACGAGGCGGCCCGCCAGGATGGGTTTGACGGGGTGATCGCCATTTCGTTTGGCCCAGTTCTGGTCGGAGAAAATCTTGCCACACTGCTGCGCGATCCCAATGACGGCTTATCGCTCATCGCGGCCTCCGGCCGTGAGGTGAGCAATGCAGCGACCCTGCCCTCCGCGCCCGGCGAGATCATGCTGCGTCCTGCGGGCGAAGGCGGATGGGTGCCAAGCGAGAGGCGCGATGGCGTCATTTCAATTCGCCCGGTGGAAGGCTTCGAAGTGATGGTCATGGCCATGCGGCCGCGGGGGATGATCATCGCACAATGGACCAGTATCGTGGCCAGCCACCTGCTCTTCGGTATTCCCGCCAGCTTCGCCCTCTGGCTGCTCGCATTGAGGATCGGGCGTGATCGGCGCAGGCTCGATCTGCTCAACAGCGCACTAGAGGAGGATGTGGAACTTGGCGCCGATCGCCTGGACCGCGCCTTGCGCTTCGGCCTGGTCGGCACCTTCGACTACGACTTGCGCTCGGGCATCAGTCGGCGGTCGGCGGAATATCGGGCGGTCCATGGGCTTGATCATAAATCGGCGGAGGAACAGCACGCCGATTGGCTTCGCCGCCTGCATCCTGATGATCGCGAGCGGGCGGTACGGCTGTTGCTCGCAAACCTCGCCGATCCGTCCGTCCGTCACTACGGGCAAACCTATCGTATGGTGGGCGCTGATGGACTGGTTCGCTGGATCGCGGCGCGAGGTGAGATTGATCGTGACCCGGCGGGCCGAGCCCTCATGCTGCGCGGCGCGCATGTGGATGTGACACCCCTGCGAACTGCCGAATCCGCACTCGCCGAGAGTGATGCAAAGCTCCGGCTCGCGCAGGACGCGCTTGAGATCGGCACTTTCGAATGGGTGCCGGCACAAGGTGTCCTGAATTGGTCCTCGAAACTGATCAGCCTGTGGGGGCTCGACCCCACCGACGCTTCCCCGAAGCCATCTGTTGCCTTGGCAAGGCTCCATCCGGATGATCGGCTGAAACTGCTGCGTTCGGCTGTCATGCTGCGGCGCTACGGCCGAATGCGCACGGAGTTCCGAATCATCCGAACCCAGCCCGACGCCTCGGCAGAGGTGGTCTGGCTGGCCGCCCGCGCACGACGCCTGCGCCACGAAGATGGCGTGGGCAGCGTGAGCATGGGGGTGGCCTACGACATCAGCGACCGCAAGCGCGCAGACCAACAAGCGACACTGCTCGCGCATGAGGTTGAACATCGCGCGAAGAACGTGCTGGCCCTTGTCAACAGCATGTTGCGCGTGACGCCTTTCGAAACCGCGGAGCGGTTTGTCGAGGCCATCGAAGGGCGCGTCAGCGCCCTGGCCAGGGCCATGACCCTGATTGGCCGACGCAAATGGGCGGGTGCAACGCTGCGCGAAATCCTCGAAGACGAACTGGCGCCCTTCATGGATGATGGTGACGTGCAGGTCCACTTCGAAGGCCCCCGCATTCTGCTGCCTCCTGAACTGGCCCAGGCGTTTTCCATGGCGATGCACGAGCTGGCGACAAATGCTGCGAAGTATGGCGCGCTGTCGGTTCCTACGGGATGCGTGAATACCGCGTGGCGAATTTGCGGGGGTGACGTGTCATTCACCTGGAGTGAAACCGGAGGGCCGAGGCTTGATGGCGCGCCTGAGCGGAGCAGCTTTGGCAGCATGCTCATTCGCTCCACCCTTGAACATCAAATGGGGGGCACTCTCATTCGGCGGTGGGAACACGAAGGCTTGATCTGCGAAGTGACCTTTCCAATGGAGGCCAGAATTGGCCGCACCCCTGCGGATACTCCGATCTGAGCACGTGACGGCTGAGTGTTCAGACGACTCGAATCGAGAAGGCCGCCGGCCCTTTTGGGGCCGACGGCCAGTGGCGTTAGCTCAAGGAGAACTCAGCGACGGTAAGTCGCATTCTCCGGACGAGCACCGCTGACGTTGGTGTCGGCCGCGTCATCGAAAGCACGCGATGCGGCAGTACCTGGCGGATTGTGCCGCTCATTCTCCGGCCGGGCGCCCGAGATGTTGGTCCCCAGCACGTCATCTGTGCCGCGGCTTGCCATGGTGCCGGACGGATTGGCGGAGGTGCCATCAGTCCCGTAGCCGGTCCATCCGTCAGCGCGGTATTCGCCAGCACGCGCAGTGTGATCCACTGGACCGTGCGCATTCATGATCGCCTTCGCGCGGGCGATCTGAGTGGCTTCCGCGCGGACGGTTACGAGCGTTCCGCCGCGCTTCACGCCCTCGGCGTAGACATGCGCTTCATCCTCGGAGACGCCTGCGGAGGTCAGAGAGCCCAAAAGGCCACCTGCAGCCGCACCGGCGCCAGCGCCTGTGAGTGCTGCCACCAGCCAGCCAGCGGCCACGAGAGGACCAACCCCGGGAATGGCAAGTGCGCCCAGGCCAGCCAGCAGGCCAGCGCCACCGCCGACAATCGTGCCTATGCTGGCGCCAGTACCCGCCGCCGAACCGGAGGCAGGATCGGCGTCAGCATTTTCGTGCTGGCTGCTGACGACAGAAATGTGATCCTCCGAGAAACCAGCGGCCTCCAGCGCATGAACGGCGTTGGTTGCGGAGGCGTAGGTGTCATAGAGACGTGCGTAGGTCTGATCGGTCATGGGTATTACTCCGATAGGGGGAAGGTTTGTCCCGCCATGATCATGACGGGACGTAGGGAGAGGTCTCAGCGCACCGGAGCGGGGTTCGTGCCGGTGGGGTTCAAGCCGGTGGGGTTGGTGCCCGTCGGGTTCGTGCCGGTCGAGTTGGTGCCGAGATTGCGATCAATTGCGCGGCCTGCAGCCGTACCAGGCGGGTTGCCCGGCGTGCCGTCAGGCATGCGGGTGCTGCCGATTGGCGCTGTTGTCGTCGGAACCGGATTGATTGTGCCGGTCCCAGTGGCGCGGGCGCCGATCGTGGCAACTCCAGCCCCATGGGCGATGCGGCCCTGGAAGTCCAACGCCACGTCTCCGGCGCTGCCGCCTCGCGTGGCGGTTGCACGCCAGAAGCCGTTATCGTCCTTGCGCAGGTTGCTGATCCCGCTGAACCCATTGGACTCAAGCCGTGAGCGGGCCTGGCCCTCAGTGTAGCTGTTCGCGCCAGACTCGAGTTGAGTTGCCGGCACCACGGCGCTTTCGCTGCGTTCAGCCGCGCGAGGCGTGGTCATGGTTGTGCCTGGCTGCGTGGCGATTTGCGCCTGCACATGTGGGGCGATGGAGAGGCCGGCGACTACGCCGCCCAGCATGAGGATGCGAGCCGTTTTCATATGGAATTCCCTTTTTTCTGGCGTGCTCCGCCCAAAACGGCGGACCTCATCAAGAACGGCGGACGCGCTGAAGGGTTGCAATCAATCGGGCGTTACGAACCACTGGGGACAGCCCGATGCGCTTCAGCAACCGAACGCGTTATTCCCCGTTGATGTTGCAGTGTTGGCGTCTTGCTGACGCTTGTTTCATCAAGGAACGACACCATGGCCCGGCATCTCTCGACCGCATTCATCCTTTCGTTACTGATGGCTCCAGGCATGGCTTTCGCGCAGGGCGGCGGCAACGAGACACCTCGCCCTCCAGGCTCGGACCCCAGCGCGCGCGTCAACGAGCTGCAGGGCTATCCGCCCAGCGCACCTGGCTCCAGGGGTAATCCCACCGGCACTCCGGAAGGCCGCCCAGCGGTTCAACCGCCGGCAAATGCCGTTCCGGCGCGGCCATCCCACGTCCCGGGCAATTCGCGTCCGTCGGACGCAACAACGAGCCCCGGCGCAGCCGGTAGCTCGGGCACGCCTTCACCCACGAATTGAGGGTGCAAGGAGCCGTCTTCGGGTGAGACAGCGGCGGGTTGCAAAAGTTCGGGACTGACTGACCCTGCCCGCGTAGGGCGGGGTCAACCCCTATCCCAGTCGTGTACGCTGCGCCACGAATGCGGCGACCCTCGGCGCCGCTGCGATTCCAGCAACCAACAACCGGGGCGAGTGGCCGGTCAGCCCCGAAATCCAGCTGGCAAGCCGCATCCCGCCCTTGATGCGGGTTGCCCATTCAGCCTGAAAACGGCGCGGGGCAATACCGTGGATTGCGGCCATGGCTGCGACCTCGCCCGAGGCGAGGGCCATCGCCACGCCATCTCCACAAAATGAGGGAACAACCGACGCCTGGTCGCCGATGCGGAAGGCGTTGCATCCACGTTCCACATGGCCATACGGCACACCGGCGATCGTCAATGGCCGCTGGATTGTAGGCGTCAGCCCGGCCAGCACCCGCTCTGCCAATGCGGAACCGCGCGCCACATGCGCCATCAGCGCCGTGGAGGAGCGCGCTGCTTCAGTCACGCCAGGTGCGCGTGGGTCAAGCGCTGCGCAAAGGTTGGCGCCCCCATCGGGCCGAGGCTGCAAACCCGCATAGCCGCCCTCGCAGACCAGAAGCAAGATTGCCGCTTCGGGAACTGGCCCTCTCAATGACACCTTCACACCAATGGCACCGTGTTGCGCGGAACGGCGCAACCCGCGCAACTCATGCTTGCCCGTCGCGAGTACGAGCGAGGGCGTTTCGATGACCTCGCCGCTGTCCAGCCGTACGCGCCACAAATGTCCCTTCTGCGCGGCATCCCGCACGTGCATCCCGAGGACAACTTCCGCGCCCGCGGCGCGGGCCGCTTCCAGAAGCGCGGCGTCCAGGGTGGCGCGCGGCAGTCCCCAGGCGGCGAAGGGCAAGCGCATTTCCGCCTGCCAACCGCCGGCAGCGAAAATCGCGCGGCGTATGGGAACAGCGCCGAGCGCCGCCAAATCCAGCCCCAGAGCATCCAATCGCTGCGCTGCGTCAGCCGCGAGGAATTCACCACAGACCTTTTCGGTGACCACCGCATCACGCTCCAGCAGAAGCGGGTGTGCGCCGCCACGTGCGAGCCAGATCGCAGCCGCCGCGCCCCCCGGGCCGCCGCCGACAATCACTGTGCTCATTCCCCTGGCCCCGAGACCGCCCAGCGGAACGGAACCACCCAGCGGACCTCCGCCGAGATGCCAGCCTGTGTCACCAAACGGTGCAACTCGTCGCCCTTGAAGGCGCGGTTGACCGAGATCGGGCCGTCATGGATGACCATGGGGTGCATGCGCATCAACCGGGTGCCGACCCAGACCGCGCTCCAGGCAATCCAATGCCGATGCAGGTCAAGGATCAGCCAGCGCCGCGTCGCATGTCGCGGCAACCAGCGCAGGAATCGCACCATGGTTGCATCATCCAGGTGATGCGCGAAGAGGGAGCAGATCACCACATCGAAGCGGCGTTCGGCCGGCAAGTCGAACAGGTCCGCGGTGATCCAACGGGCCGGCACTGCGTGCGCCCTTGCGTAGGGCTCGGCCCATGGGCTGCGGTCGAGGCCCCAGAGATCCACCCCGATCCCGCGCTTGGCGCCCCAGGCGGCAACGGCGCTCAGCGCATCGCCCCCGCCCGCGCCAACATCGAGGAGCGAGAGGCTGGTCATGCCCTCCTTGGTTACAAGGCGGTCCAGGAAACCAAGCAGTGGCCTGTGCGCGAAAGTGATGCGGTTCAGCGTCGAGAGCCCGTCCAGTGCTGCAGCAAAATCCGCTTCCGATTGGGCGGGATCGTCCATGATCTCATGGGCCATGACGCGCGGCATCGCGGTCACGCCGTCGTGAAGCGCATAGCCTCGGCCGAGAGTCCCGGTCCGAAAGCGAGCGCGCAGCCGCGTTGACGGGGCACGGCGTCGCGCAGCATCGCGGCGAGCACGAACATCACCGTCGCTGACGACATGTTGCCAAAATCGCGCAGGACGGAGCGGCTCGTCGCCAGCGCGCCCTGCGGTAAAGCGAGCCCATGGTCCACCGCATCCAGGATCGTCTTGCCCCCTGGATGCACCGCCCAGAGATCAATCGCAGCCACATCCTGCCCACCCAGCATCTCACCCTGCCAATCAGGCAGCGCATGCGCAAGCGTGAAGGGCACCATGCCAGAGAGCGTCATGTCAAAACCGTCATCGCCGATGCGCCAGGTGATCATGTCTCCGGCGTCGGGCATCATCAGACTGCTGAAGCCCTCGACGCGCAGGCCGACTGGTTCCGCGCTGACAATCGCCGCGGCACAGCCATCGGCGAAGATCAGGAAGCACAGCAGTTTCTCCATCGCAGAGGTGTCCTGCAGGTGCAGCGTGCAGAGCTCCAGACAGACGACAAGCACGCGTGCCTCGGGCTCGCTTCGCACAATGTGCCACGCGATTTTCAGGGCATTGATTGCAGCCTGGCAGCCCATGAATCCGACCATGGTGCGCTCAACGCTGCGCGGCAGGCCGTGGCGTTCGACGAGGTGGCGGTCAAGGCCCGGTGCGACGAAACCGGTGCAGGTGGCGACCACCAGATGCGTGATGCGCGAGGCTTCGGCTTCCATGCCGAGGCGCGCAAAAGCCGCATCAGCGAGATTGGGCGCCTCCTGCTCGTAGCGCGCCATCCGGGCACGGGTGGTGGGGAAGCGGCCGCCTGTGCGGTAAAAACCGCAGGCTGTGCCTGACCCTTCGGGTTCTGACGGCTCCAGAACGGAGTAGCGTGTGCTGATTTCGGCACGGGCGGCCATGCGCGTGAAAGCGGTCCGGCCGCGCTCGCCCTCTGCCTGACCGTGCGCGAAGGCGCGGAATGCACCATGCACCTGGTGCTGGGGGACGGCAGTCGCGATGCGATTGATGAAGACTTCGACCATTTGTTTGATTTGGGACGCTGCGCGTTCAAAATAAGAGGCAACCGCTCCAGGACGTCTCGCACCAAAACTTCTTTCGCCCATGGACGGTGCATATGGCGAGCGGCGTACTCGCGGTCCGCCCCCAGCGAAGACCTCGCCAGTCGCGTATTTTTGCCCACAACCGTCCTGCGACTTCGAAGTTAACAACTGCGGGCTCCCATTTCGGGCAGCTGACCTCCGCAGAGAGTGCCGCATGAGCGTCCGTCAACCTTGCTGCATCAGCCGTGGCGTCTCGGAACCAGTTCCGGATGCGAATGAGAAGTTTTACGGCTCGGGTTAGGACGAAGCGGCTGTCCCCCATCCAACTCACCATTCGAACCTTGCAGGAATAACCCTTATGGACGGTAACATCTTCATCACGGCCGAGCAGCATCGTGCCCCGATCATCTGCCTCTCGCATCTGCGTTGGAACTCTGTGTTTCAGCGGCCGCAGCAGTTGATGTCGCGCTTCGCCGCCGACCGCGCAGTGTATTTTTTCGAAGAGCCCGTTGAGAATCAGACGCCGCAATTGCGGCTTGAAATTTGCCCCAGGACTGGTGTTGTGGTTGTCACCCCCATGCTCCCCTTGCCGCATGACGCCGCTGCGATCCGCGGCATGCTGGACCGCCTGGTGACGCGGACGGGGCCAGGCGTTGGCTGGTATTACACCCCCATGGCGCTCGATTTCAGTGAGCATGTTCCATGGGTGGCCACCGTGTTCGATGTGATGGACGAGCTGTCCGCTTTCCGCTTTGCTCCCGCGGCGCTCTGCACGAATGAGCGGCGGCTGATGCACCGCGCCGACGTCGTCTTCACCGGCGGCGCGAGCCTGTTTGCCGCGAAGGCCGGCCAACATTCCAACATTCACTGCATGCCCAGCGGTGTGGATCTCGGCCATTTCATGACCGCGCGCCGCCCGCTTTTCGAACCTGATGACCAGATGTCGCTCCGCCGTCCGTTGCTGGGATATTTCGGTGTGATTGATGAACGGATGGACATGGCGTTGCTCGCGGGGATGGCGGCACTGCGGCCGCACTGGGATTTCGTGATGCTCGGCCCGATCGCCAAACTCACGCCTGAGGACCTGCCGAACGCGAGCAACATTCACTGGCTGGGGTCGAAGGATTATAACGACCTCCCGAACTACCTTTCGCATTGGGACGTCGCACTCATGCCCTTCGCGATCAATGACGCAACGCGCTTCATCAGCCCGACCAAGGCTCCGGAATACCTCGCCGGCGGCAAGCGCGTCATTTCCACTCCCATACACGATGTGGTTCAGCGCTTTGCCGGAATTGAGGCGGTGAGTGTCTCACCTGACGCTGCCGGCTTCGTGGCCGCCGCCGAGGCCGCGATGATGCGCAGCGACGTGTCTGACTTCGCGGCGGTTGACGACCTTCTCGCCACAATCTCGTGGGAGGGTATCCATGCCCGTATGGACGCCCTGCTTGCGGCCAGCGAGCGCACGACGCGCCTCTCTGCCGCAGCGCTCCATACAACGCCCGCCGCCATCTCGGACTACCTGGTGGTTGGCGCTGGCTTCGGCGGAGCTGTTGTGGCTGAAAGGCTTGCCGCGGCTGGTTCGCGCGTTCTCGTTGTAGATCGCCGCACCCATGTCGGAGGCAATGCATATGACGAGGTGGACGCTGCAGGGCTGCTGATTCATCGGTATGGCCCGCACATCTTTCACACCAACAGCGACGAGGTGCTGGCCTATTTGTTGCGCTTCACTGCCTGGCGCGCCTACGAGCACCGCGTTCTGGCGCAGGTGCCAGCGGGCCTTGTTCCAATGCCCATCAACCGCGTGACGGTCAATCAGGTTTTCGGAACCCACCTCACCACGGATGAAGAGACAGCGGCGTTCTTTGCCAGCCTCGCAGAGCCCATGAGAGAGATAGCCTCGGCCCGCGATTTCGTGGTCGCCGCTGTTGGTACGAAGCTCTACGAGATGTTCTTCCATGGCTATACGCTCAAACAATGGGGCGTGCCGCCGGAGGCGCTGGACCGCTCCGTCACTGCACGGGTGCCGACACGCACCAGCGACGATGACCGCTACTTCCTGGACAAGCATCAGTGCATGCCTGCCTCCGGCTACACGGCCATGTTCAATGCGATGTTGGACCACCCGAACATCACTGTGTTGCTGGGAACATCGCACGACGACATTCCGCGCGGGCGGTATCGCCACACTGTCTTCACTGGCCCGATTGATGCCTATTATGGCCATCGGTATGGCGCGCTGCCTTATCGTTCATTGGTGTTCGAACATGAGACGCTGGACGCACCTCAGGTTCAGCCCGTCGGGACAATCAATTATCCCACGCTCGACACGCCTTATACGCGCTGCACCGAGTTCAAGCACCTGACAGGGCAGGTTCATTCCAAGACGAGCATTTGCCGTGAACGTTCTTCTGGAACGGGTGACCCGTATTACCCAATCCCCAACGATGCGAATCAGCGCCTGTTCAAACGCTATCAGGCACTGGCGGACTCAGAGCGGGAAGTGACCTTCCTCGGCCGGCTGGGCACCTATCGGTATATGAACATGGACCAGGTCGTTGCGCAGGCGCTGGCCACGGCCAGGCGCTTGCAGACGCAGCGCGCTGCGCCCCAGTCTTCCATGGTGTCGAGTTCCGCGGCGTGCTGAGCATGTTTCGCAGTTTCGCGTGGGGCGGGCTTGAGGCCGCAAGCCACCGCCGCGCGGATGGCAGACGCGTGGATTCCGTGGCCGGCAGCGGACATGAACGCTGGGCCATGCTGGACGGTGCGATCCTGCGCGGCCTCGGTGTTCAAACAGTGCGCGAAGGTTTTCGCTGGCATCTCGTGGGCGAGGGCCGACGCGACTGGACATCGTCTCGCGCGCAAATTGATGCAGCTCTCGCAAATGGTCTGGAGGTGGCTTGGGATATTTGCCACTGGGGAGTCCCGGACGGCGTTGACCTCATGGCGGCCGATTGGCCCGCGCGGCTCGCCGATTTCGCACATGACGCCGCGCGCATGCTTCGCCGCGAGGGTTGCCCCGTCGCAGCCTGGGTGCCAGTGAACGAAATGGCTTTCTGGGCCTGGGCGGGTGGAGAGACGGGCGGGTTCAATCCGTTTCTCTTTGGCCAGGGTGATGCGATGAAGCGGCAATTGGTGCGCGGGCACCTCGCGGTGGTCGCAGCCCTGCGTGAAGCGGGCGCCACGGAGCCTGTGATGGTGTGTGAGCCCCTGATCTGGGTCGTGGGGCAGAACGAGGCAGAGGAGATTGCTGCCCGCGCTTTCATGGACGCTGCATTCGATGCCGTCCATTGGGTGCTTGCCGAAAATCCGAACGCTGTTGATGTCATGGGTTTCAACTATTATCCGCAGAACCAATGGGCACTGAACAGCGGTCAACTCTCTGCGAACGACCCACGGCGGCGCAGTCTCAGCAGCCTTCTTGTGGAGAAGGCGCTGGAATTCAACATGCCGCTTGTCATCAGCGAGACCGGCGCCGAGGAGCCTGACGGCGATGCCTGGATCACCGAGGTCGCGCGCGAAGTGAAGGCGGCCAGGCTGGCTGGCGTGCCGGTCGAAGGTGTTTGCATCTATCCCGCCACCGATTATCCCGGCTGGGACGATGACCGCCATTGCCCCTGCGGCCCCATCGGCTGGAGTGATGGGCTGCGCTTCGTGCGGCAGGCGCAAGCGAAGGCGCTGCGTGCTCTGCAAGCGATGGGCAACCTGCCGGGTGGCAGGCTTCGCCACCCACTCGGGCTGCGCTCCATGACGAACCCAAGCGCGCGCTGACCAGGGGCCATTCAACCGCTGCCTGCGTACCGCGGTCGGGACGTAACCATTGCCAGGCAGCAGCGTTGCGGCAGTGCTTCTTCAGGAGAGGGTAAATCGGGTGAGCACTGGGCTGATCGCGCTGCTGGATGATATCGCGGGCCTGGCCAAGGTCGCGGCAGCCTCGCTGGACGACGTGGTGGCGCAGGCGACCAAGGCTGGCGTCAAGGCTGCGGGCGTGGTCATTGATGACGCTGCAGTCACGCCGCGTTATGTTGTCGGCTTCGCTGCGGCGCGCGAGCTTCCGATCGTCCGCCGCATCGCGATCGGTTCTCTGAAGAACAAACTCCTGTTCCTGTTGCCGGCTGCGCTTGCGTTGAGTTTCTTCGCGCCCTGGGCGATCACACCCTTGCTGATGCTGGGCGGCGCGTACCTTTGCTACGAGGGCGCCGAGAAGATCATCGAGGCCATTTTTCCGCATGAGGCCCATGCCACGCCGATTGCTGTCGCCGCGGTGGACCCCCAGTCCTTCGAGGACGCGAAGGTTCGCAGCGCGATCAGCACTGACTTCATTCTCTCCGCCGAGATCATGGCGATTGCTTTGGCCACGGTGCCAGAGGCAAGCTTCGTCACCCAGGCAGCGGTTCTGGCCGCCGTCGGCATTGGCATAACATTTATCGTCTATGGCGCCGTGGCGCTGATCGTGAAAGCCGATGACGCCGGAGTGGCCCTTGCGCGGATGCGGGCTCCCGTTGTTCGCCTGATCGGCCGTGGCCTCGTTCTGGGAATGCCTCCCTTTCTCAAAACTCTCAGCATCGTTGGCACCGCCGCCATGGTTTGGGTTGGCGGCGGGATCATCATTCATGGGCTGGAGGAATTTGGGATCGGGGGTCCGTCCCATCTCTCGCATGCGGTTGCGGATTGGGCGGCTGCCGCCCTGCCCATGATTGCCGTCGCCGCCGGCTGGTTCGCGACAGCCTTGATTGCCGCGATCTTTGGTCTTGCGGTGGGCGCCATCCTGGTACCAATCGTCCATCGCGGTCTGGTACCGCTGTACGGGGCCCTGAACCCCGTCCACCCGGAAAACAAAGCACAACCGCATTGATGATGCGAACATACCGCTCGATTCAAACCGCTTCTCGCGCGAGCGAGTCCCAGCGGAGGATGTTCATGTGCCTCGCCCGGAGGGGCTTGCCTCGGCCCTGACCAGCGTTAGCCTGCAATTGTTGGCAAAGGGCAAGAAAGTGAGCAGCTTCGACCTGGCGGTTTTAGGTGGTGATGGCATTGGGCCTGAGGTGATGCAGGCCACCCTGGCGGTGCTCGAAGCCGCGGATGCGCGTCACAAGCTAGGGCTTCGTTTCACGCATCTTCGCGCTGGCGCGATGGCTTACCGCGAGACCGGGACCGATCTCTCCGACGAAGTTTTTGAAGCTGCCAAAGCAGCTGATGCCATCCTGCTGGGCGCGATGGGATGGCCCGGCATTCGCCATGCGGACGGCACTGAACTTGCCCCCCAGATCACTTTGCGCCAGCGGCTGGATCTGTTCGGCGGCGTGCGGCCCATCCGCGCCATTCCCGGCGTGCCCCTCCCGCTTGTGGACCCACGCGCGGCGAGGATTGATTTCGTGATCCTGCGCGAAAGCACCGAGGGCCTCTTCTACTCCAAGGATCGCGGCCTCGTGACGCCCGACATGGCAGAGGAAACGTTGCGCCTCACGCGCGGCACTTCGCTGCGCCTCGCCCGCATGGCGT
>JBBRVI010000059.1:0-15677 GCA_038247025.1 Acetobacterales bacterium | reverse complement strand
GCCGGCATGAGAAGACGCACCCCCGCCGCCCCCCAGGCGAAGGCGCCGGCGAGCAGCGAGAGATCAAGCTGGCTCACCTCGTTCACGCGGACCGGCAGGACGCGGGCGGGCAGGCCTTCGCCATGCCGCGCGAGTGCGTCGAGCAGCGCTTCGCCATGCGCGTCGTCATGGATCAACAGGATGGGATCGCGCCCGCCGGCCTCGGCGAAACCCAGCAGCATGGCGCGCATGCGCCGTGCGAGGGCATCGGCAGGGGGCAGG
The DNA here is from genome assembly GCA_038247025.1 of Acetobacterales bacterium. GTDB lineage: Bacteria > Pseudomonadota > Alphaproteobacteria > Acetobacterales > Acetobacteraceae > Roseococcus. The sequence continues at coordinate 15,416 of JBBRVI010000059.1, read as the reverse complement.
GCGTATTGGATGGCGCCGGTGGGGCAGACGGCGGCGCAGGCGCCACAACCGGCGCAAATCTCATTGGACACATCAACCCAGTCCTTACCAGAAGGCGTGATGGCCCCCGTCGGGCAAAGGTCCAGGCACCTGGTGCAGCCGGTCTTTTTATTGCGGCTATGGGCGCAGAGCCCCTGGTCGAAATTCACGAAACGCGGCTTGTCGAAGGTGCCGACCAACTCGCCCGCCGCAGCGACGGCGCGGGCGACGGCGGCCCCGTCGGCAGGATCGGCGCGCACATAGCCCTGGCGTGTCTCGTGAAACAGCGGGGCGCGGCCGGAGAGGTCCAGAATCACGTCGCAGCGGCTTTGCGTGCCGTCCTTTCCCGTGCCCCAGAGATACTCGCCGCGTGACGCTGGCGAGGCCGCCGCCGCGCCATCCACCGTCACGCTGAAATTGCCGAGCCAGCCTGTGGCTGACTTCGCGCGCCCGCGCAGCACCGGAAACTCGACGCGCCGCTCAGGGGTCACGCTTTCCTCACCGGTCAGCAGCACTGTGATGTCGAGCTTGTCGGAGAGCGCGCGCGCCGCCTCCAGCGCGACCGCGTCCCGGCCCAGGATCAGCGCAATGCCCTGGCTGCTCATGGAAACGAGCGGAATGGTGGGCAGCTTGACGGGGGCGGCGGCCAAAAGCCCCGCCATTTTCGGCCCTGTCTGCGCGCCCTCGGTGCTCCAGCCGCCATGTTCCCGGACATTCACGAAATCCAGCGCGCCGGTGAAGCCTGCGTCTTCGGCCTCCTGGGTGAAAAGCGGGGCTTCCTGCGTGCAGGCGACGGTGACGGGGCGGTTCTCGCCAAGGGCCGTCACGAAGCGGTCCAACTGGCTGCGGCACAGATGTTCGGCGGTGCGCAACTCGCTGCCTTGGGCGGCACAGCCCTTGGCCAGCGCCTTGCCATCCAGCGTCATCGTGTCCTCGCAGGAGCAGACGAAGGCGATGCGCGGTGCGGTCATCTCAGGGGTGGTTCCTTCCCGGCGTGGTTGCGGGCGCTTATATCCTTACCGTCAAGTCAGGATAGAGGGAACGAAACACCTTGCTCACCAGCGATGTCTTGCCGCCGCTGCCCAGCCTCTTCACCCCCGTGCAGCTGCGCGACGGCGAGGATGCGCTGGCCCGCGCCGTCGCGCTGGCCCCCCTGGAGGGTGCAGGCACGCTGGTCTGGTCGCCGGGGGTCCTGCGCACCGAGGCCGCCGTGGTGCTGGAGCCCGACCGACCGCTTGGCCCCGCGCTCATGGCCTATCTGGCCGCGGCCAATGCCCTGGCCGATGCGCTGTCCGCCATCGCGCCGCCCGAATTGCCCGTGACCTGGCGCTGGCCGGGCACGCTGCTGGTCAATGGCGGGGAGGTGGGCGGCATGCGGCTTGCCGTCCCGGAAAATACGGCGCCCGACGCAATCCCGGATTGGCTGGTACTGGGCTTTGACCTGCGCTTCGCCTGGCCCGAAGGCACGATCACCGGCGAGCGCCCCGGCGAGACGGCGCTGTTGGAAGAAGGCTTCGAGGACCTCACCCCTGGCGAATTGGTGGCCGGCTGGGCGCGGCATCTCATGGCGAACATGGATGAATGGCAGGCGCGCGGGGTGCGCCGCGTCTCCGACAAGTATCTGGCTCGTCTTGGGGATTTCGCGGGCGACAAGCGCGGGATTGATCCTGGCACCGCGGCGCTGGTGGTGGAGCGGGAGGGGGGACGCGAGACATGGCCGATTCGCTAGGTCCGAGTGGGCTTCCGCCGGGGCGTGCCGGGCATCTGATGCTGCGGACGCTGCGCCTGGACCCCTCCGACACGATGATCTTCCCTGCCGCCGCCGCACCCGGCGAATGGGCGGTACCGGGCGGTTTCTGCTTTTGGGATGACGCGCCCGAAGCGCTCTGCGGCAAGCGCCAGCAGGCATTTCGTGGGGGGTTTCTGGGGCTGTCCAGTTTCGGCTGGTCCACCCTTGTGGAAATCGCCGCCATCACGCCCGCCGAGCGTGAGGCTGTGCTGGAGGCGCTGGCCGCGCATATCCAGGCCAGGCATGGCGCGCCCGATCTTGACGCCGCGCGCCCCGCCGCCGCCGAGGAGATCGCCTTCGCGCAATCCCTCTGCGACCAGCCCCTGGGCACCGTCTTCGCCCTGCATCGCAGCCACGACGCGGGCGGGGAAGTGCGCGAGGCCTTCCGCACCCTGCACCGGCGCGAGGCACCGCATCATGATTTCGGCGCCCTGCCGGTGTTTGCCATCGCGCAGGTGGAGGAAGATGCGCCGCAAGACGCGCCGGACCTCACCGCCCTTATCAAGGCTCGCATATGATGTTGCTTTCCCCCGGCGATTTCTGGGTCGCTTCCGCGCATCATTTGTGTGACCTGGATGAGGATGGCCGCCTGCGCGGCACACCCGATCTCTGGCGCGCCTTCCTCGCGCGGCCCGAGCTGCTCCCGCCGCCAGAAGCCTGCGATGCTGAGCGTGCCCTGCATGCGCGGCTGATGGAGAACCCGCTTGCCGTGGTGGACCCCTCGGGCCTTGCCGACCGCGATGCGGTGGAAAACTGGCAGGTGTTTCTCACCTTCCGCGACCGGGTGGCCGCCGAGCCCACGCTGGAAGCCGCCTGGCTGAAGCTGTTTCGCGGCAGTGTTTCCGGCATTCCGCCGCTGTTCTTGCAGATGCTGACGCATCTTGTCGCGCGCGCCGCGATGGAGGGCGAGGGCGACGCCTTCACCCTGCGCGCGGCGGAATGCCTGTTTCGCACCCAGCGCGTCGCCATCACCCAGGGTGCGACGCTCCTGGCCGATGAGGAGGTGGTGGATGCGCGGCATGAGGATGGCGACCTCGGCGCGCTGGGCCGGCTTTTGAGCGAGGCCGGCGCCCCGCCGCGCGAGGTGGAGCTGGACGTGTTGAGCGAGGAGAACGCGCCCGGCTACAAGCCGCGCTCGGATGCGCATGACCTGGCGCTGGACATCGCCGAAAGCCGCGCGGGGCAATTCGGCATGGCCCGCGCGCTGGAGCGCTTCATCCATCACATCCTCGGCGAGCGGGTGACCATCACCCCCGTCCCCGTCATCGAGGACCACAACTGGACCTGGCACGTGGGGCTGGATGCGGAGGCCACGCGCATCGCCAATGCGCTGTGGGATGGCAAGAAGGTGAAGCAGGCCGATCTGGCGCGGATCATCTGGCTGGGGGTGCTGGAATTTGCCGAAAGCTCGCGCGTTTTGCCGCGGGCGAAGGGCAAGCCGGTTTATCTGGCGCTGGCCATGGATGCGGCGCAGAAGGTGCGGATGAAGCCACAGAACCTGGCCACCGGATTGCCGCTGACCGAAGCGGAGAAGGCAGCATGACCGCGCAGGCCACCATCCCCGTGGCCGTCCTGGCCGAGCGCCGGCCCGGCGTGACCATCTGGCAATCCCACGTCTGGCGCGCCGTTGCCGTCCTGGAGGAAGCGCCACCCGTCCCGGCCTGGACCAGGCTGCGCGAGGAGAATGGGCGCGAGTTGTATTTCGCGGGTGTGGCCGAGGTGACCCTGCACCGCACAGACACGCCCAATTACAAGGAAAACCTGGAAGCAGCCGAGCCGCTCATCTGGGTTGTGCTGCGGGACACGCCCGAGGGGATGCAGATCCAGGCCGTAACAGTGGATCCTGGTGAGGCCGAGATCTACACCGAAGGCCCATCCGATCTGCTGGAGGCGCTGCCCATGCCGCCGGGAATCCGCGTCATCCTGGGCAGCTATGTCGCCGAGCATCATGTCGAACGCGAATTCCACAAGCGCAAGCGTGACCGGCAGGATACGGATTCGCTCGGCCGCAAAGGCGAGCGATGAGCGGCGGGGAGGAGGACGGCTTTCTTTCGCGCTGGTCGCGCCGCAAGCGGGCGCTGGAGAGTGGCGAGGAACTGGCCGAGCCCGCACCGCCTGAGCCTCAAGCGCCAGTCGCGCGAGAGGTGGCCTGCGCTGTCGAGCCGCCCGCGCCCGCGCCTGTCCTGGACGAGCCCGAATTCGACCCCGCTTCGCTCCCGCCGATCGAGACGTTGGAGGCCAGCAGCGACTTCACCCCCTTCTTCAAGCCCGGCGTGCCTTCCGCCCTGCGCCATGCGGCGTTGCGCCGTGCCTGGACGGCTGATCCACTGATCCGCGACTATATGGGTTCACTGGATTATGGCTGGGATTTCAACACGCCGGGCGGCCTGCCGCCAGGTTTCAGCAACACTCTGGCCGAAACCGGCGAGGCGCTGCGCAAGCTCATCTCCCAGGCGATTGGCGAAATCGAGCCGGAGGAGGAAAAGCTGCCGGAAACCGAGCAAATCCTTGCCGAGTTGCCCAAGCTGGAAGAAACGCAAGCCCTGCCCGAACCGCAAGAGGCCCCTATGCTGAGCGAAGCACTGTCCGACCACGAGCTCTCGCCAGGGCCGCTTGTTGAGGAGGGGGCGCTGCAGCCGCGCCGCCGCCACGGTTCGGCAGTCCCGACGTGACGCTGCTTTGTCAAGAATTTTACAAGCTCTTTGCACAATCTGTTGACGACGGTGCAGGATTTCTGCACTCTCATCTTCAATGAACCGGGAAACGCAAACGGGTGGATTGGATGCTGCCATCAGCGCGGCAGGAGGCATGGAAGCCTTTCAGTCCACGATGAATGTTGCCCGTCGCACCGTGTTTCTTTGGAAGCAGCAGGGTATTCCCGCGGAGCGCGTGCCCGAGATCGAGGCCGCCACCGGCATTTCCCGCCAAGCATTGCGCCCGGACCTTTGGCCCGTAGCCAGCCCCCTCGCAGCTGACCCTATGCGAGAAGGCCGCGCCAACCTTTATGCGCTGCTTGGCCATCTGCTCAGCGGGCCGCCCGAGCCCGCGTTGCTGGCGCGACTCGCTGGCATTCCGGCCGACGCTACTCCGCTTGGCCGGGCGCTTGGTGCTCTCTCCGTTGCAGCCCGCATCGCCACACCCGATACGCTTGAGCACGAGTATCATGATCTGTTCATCGGCATGGGGCGTGGCGAATTGCTGCCCTTCGCCTCCTATTACCTGACCGGCTTCCTGCATGAGCGCCCGCTGGCGGAGCTCCGCTCGGACCTCAAGCGCCTGGGCATCTCCCGCGCCGAGGGCGTTCATGAGCCTGAGGACCACATCGCCTTCCTGTGCGAGGTCATGGCCGGCCTGCTGCGCGGCGGCGTACCCGAAGAAGCCGAGGCCCTGTTCGCGCGCCATATCCGCCCCTGGGCGATGCGGTGTTTCGCGGATATGTGCAGTGCCAAGATGGCCGTGTTCTATCGCCCCGTGGGCGAGTTGGGCCGGGCCCTGATGGATGTTGAACTGGCTGCGGCAGAACTGCCGGCCTGAGTTTTGAGACCTGAGTGCTTTGAGACCTGAATGCTTTGAGACCTGAATGCTTTGAGAGAGGAAGATCGCCATGGCAAATGAAGATGAAACTGTCGGCAAGCGCCGCGGATTCCTCAAAACCCTGGGCTTCGGCACCGCCGCAGCCGCCGCAGCCGTAACGCCCGCGCTGGCCCAACGCGCCGATGCCGTGCCCGCCGCGCAATCCCGCAAGGAAAACGCGCCGAGCCGCACTGCCGCGCGCTACCAGCCGAACTCGGCCCATGTGCAGGCCTTCTACCGCACCAACCGCTACGAAACCTGAGTCGGGGAGAGAACCACATGCTCATCAAGCGCTCCGACGGAGCCCGCGCGAAGCAGCGCCTGGCCTCGGCTTATCAGGGCCTTTCCGCTGGCGGTCTCGATCGCCGCTCCTTCCTGAAATCCGCCGGGCTTGCTGGCGTGGGCGTGGCGGCACTGGCCGGCATTGCGCCGCGCATGGCCGAGGCCACGGGTGCGGCGACCGGCGTGCATGACCTCAGTCAACCGATCACGCGCATCAAGAACATCTGCACCCATTGCTCGGTCGGCTGCACCGTCGTGGCCGAGGTACAGAACGGCGTCTGGGTCGGCCAGGAGCCGGCGTGGGAATCCCCCATCAACCGCGGCACGCATTGCGCCAAGGGTGCGAGCGTGCGCGAGTTGGTGCATGGCGACCGCCGCCTGAAATATCCGATGAAGCTGGTGGATGGCCGCTGGACGCGCCTTACCTGGGACGTCGCGATGGCCGAGATCGGCGAGAAGATGATGGAGATCCGGCAGAAGTCGGGGCCGGATTCCGTCTTCCTGCTGGGCAGCGCCAAATTCTCCAACGAGGGTGCCTATCTCTTTCGGAAGTTTGCCGCTTTCTGGGGCACGAACAGCGTGGATCACCAGGCGCGCATCTGCCACTCCACCACGGTGGCCGGCGTTGCCAACACCTGGGGCTATGGCGCGCAGACCAACAGCTACAATGATATCCGCAACTCCAAGACCATGATCATCATGGGCGGCAATCCGGCCGAAGCGCATCCGGTCTCGTTGCAGCACGTGCTCTCCGGCAAGGAGACGAACCGCGCGAACCTGATCGTCATTGATCCGCGCTATACGCGCACGGCGGCGCATGCCACGGATTATGTGCGCATTCGCCCCGGCACGGACATCCCCATCATCTGGGGTCTGCTGTGGCATATCTTCCAGAACAACTGGGAGGATAAGGAGTTCATCCGCCAGCGTGTGCACGGCATGGAGGATGTCCGCACCGAAGTGGCCAAGTGGAATCCCGCCGAGGTGGAGCGCGTGACCGGCGTGCCCGGCGCGCAGCTTCGGTCCGTGGCGGAGAAATTCGCCACGCAGAAGCCCTCCACGCTGATCTGGTGCATGGGTGCGACGCAAAAGACGGTGGGCACCGCCAATGTGCGCGCCTTCTCCATCCTGCTTCTTGCCACCGGCAATGTCGGGAGCGAGGGCACGGGTGCGAACATCTTCCGCGGCCATTGCAACGTGCAGGGTGCCACCGATTTCGGCCTCGATGTGGCGTCGCTGCCGGCCTATTACGGGCTGGACGAGAATGCCTGGCGCCATTGGTCGCGCGTCTGGGATGTCAGCTTCGAGGGCATGCGCGCCCGCTTCGACACGCCCGCGATGATGCACACCCCCGGCATCCCCACCACGCGCTATTTCGACGCCATCACCATGCCGCGCGAGCAGGTGCAGCAGCGTGACAACATCAAGGGGATGGTGGTCTTCGGCCATGGCGGCAACACCGTCACCCGCATGCCCGAGGCGGTGAAGGGCCTGGAGGCGCTGGAGCTCCTGGTGGTCGCTGACCCGCATCCCACGACCTTCGCGGTGCTTTCTGGCCGCCGCAACGGTACGTACCTGCTGCCCATCGCGACGCAGTTCGAATGCGATGGCAGCCGTACCTGCTCGAACCGCTCGGTCCAGTGGGGTGCGAAGGTGGTGAATCCCATCTTTGAAAGCCGCACTGATTACCGCGTGATCTTTGACCTCGCCAAGGGGCTCGACGCTGCGTCCACCCGGCGGAGCATGACCTTCCGCATGGCCGGCGAGATGTTCAAGCCCTACGAGATCAAGGAGGGCGAGCCCACCGCCGAAAGTATCCTGGGCGAAATCAACCGCGGCGCCTGGGCCACCGGCTATACCGGCGTCACCGCCACGCGCCTCAAGCTGCACATGCAGCATCAGGACCAGTTCGATCTGGTGACGCTGCGCGCCAAGCCCGACGCTCCCGAAAGCATCCGTGGCGATTTCTACGGCCTGCCCTGGCCCTGCTGGGGCACGCCCGAGATGCGGCATCCGGGAACCCACATCCTCTACAACACAAACCTTCATGTGAAGGAAGGCGGCGGCACCTTCCGCGCCCGCTTCGGCGTGGAGCGCAACGGCCAGACGCTGCTGGCCGAGGGCAGCTTCTCGAAGGGCTCGGAAATCCAGGATGGCTATCCGGAATTCACTGTCGCCGTGTTGAAGCGCCTGGGCTGGTTCGATGATTTGACGGCGCCTGAGAAGCAGAGCATCGCCCGGGTGGGCGGCGCCAACCCCGACGCCGTCTCCTGGATGACCGATCTCTCCGGCGGCATCATCCGCGTGGCGCTGGAGCATGGCTGCTCGCCCTTCGGCAATGCCAAGGCGCGCGCCAATGCCTGGAACCTGCCCGACCCGGTGCCCGTCCATCGCGAGCCGATCTATACGCCGCGCAATGACCTGATCGCGCAGTATCCGACCCTGCCGGACCGCCGCGGCTTCCGCATGCCGCATCTGGGGCAGAGCGTGCAGGCGCGCAGCCCACAGGTGGCCGCCGAATTTCCCTTGGTGCTCACCTCCGGCCGCCTGGTGGAATACGAGGGCGGCGGCGAGGAAACCCGCTCGAACAAGTGGCTGGCTGAGTTGCAGCAGGACATGTTCGTGGAGATCAACCCGCGTGACGCCACGGCCCGCAATATCCGCGATGGCGGCTGGGTGTGGGTGCGCGGCCCTGAGAGCAACAGCCGTGCGCGAGTGAAGGCGCTGGTGACGGAGCGCGTGGGGCCTGGCGTGGCCTTCATGCCCTTCCACTTCGCCGGCTGGTTCCAGGGCGTGGACCAGCGCAGCAAATATCCGCAAGGGACGGACCCCATCGTGCTCGGTGAGTCCGTCAATGCGGTGACGACCTATGGCTATGACCCGGTGACCTTCATGCAGGAAACCAAGGTCACGGTCTGCCAGATCAGCGCGGCATGATGCGTCCGATCGTGGAGGGCCTTTTGGCCCAGAACGTGAATCGGCCGCATTTTCAATTGGAGCAAACATCATGGCCCGTATGAAGTTCCTTTGTGACGCCGACCGTTGCATCGAATGCAATGCCTGCGTTACCGCCTGCAAGAACGAGCACGAGGTGCCCTGGGGCATCAACCGTCGCCGCGTCGTCACCATCAATGACGGCAAGCCCGGTGAGCGCTCGATCTCCATGGCCTGCATGCACTGCACGGATGCGCCCTGCGCCGCCGTCTGCCCGACAGCGTGTTTCTACACCACGGCCGATGCCATTGTGCTGCACGACAAGGACACCTGCATCGGCTGCGGCTATTGCTTCTACGCCTGCCCCTTCGGCGCGCCGCAATATCCGCGCGTCGGCAATTTCGGCGGGCGCGGCAAGATGGACAAGTGCACCTATTGCGCGGGCGGCCCACAGCAGGACAACTCGCGCGCCGAATACATCCAGTATGGCTCGAACCGCTTGGCCGAGGGCAAGCTGCCGCTTTGCGCTGAGATGTGCTCGACCAAGTCGCTGCTGGCCGGTGATGGCGATATGATCGCCACCATCTACCGTGAGCGCGTGCAGCGCCGAGGCTATGGCTCGGGCGCCTGGGGTTGGCGCACGGCTTATCGCACGACGGTCAACACCTGTTTGTTCCTGGCCCCGGCGGTAAGCCGGGGCCGCTGGTTTTCCAGGAGCGGCTTGACTCCCGCTTCTTTGGAGGAAGTCACCATGAAACGTTTCATTCTGGCACCCGCTCTGGTGCTGCTTCTGGCGCTTTCCGCGCCCATCTTCGCAGCGCCCATCTTCGCAGCGCCGGCCTTTGCCCAAACGGCGCCTGGCGCTGCGCGCGGCTCTGTCTCCGCCGATGAGATGGAGCTGCAGCGGCTGCTCCAAGGTGGGCGCGTCGAAGGGCGCATCTCCATCCCCGATCCGCAATCGGCGGTGCTCATCCAGCCGCAAGGCAAGGCCTGGCGGGACTTCCACAATGTGACGCTGGCGTGGGTCGGCGGCATCGCGGTGGGGGGCATGCTGCTCATCCTCGCGGCCTTCTACTTCATGCGCGGGCGCATCGCGATCGAGGCCGGGCCGGCCGGTCGCACCATCACGCGCTTCAACTGGCTGGAGCGCGGCAATCACTGGATGGTCGCCTCCTCCTTCTTGGTGCTGGGCATCAGTGGTCTGTACCTCACCTTCGGGCGGTACATCCTTTTGCCGATCATGGGGCCCTACGCCTTCGCGGAGGCCGCGCTGTGGGGAAAGATCGCGCACAACTTCATCGCCTTCCCCTTCACGCTGGGGATTGTGGTGATGCTGCTGCTTTGGGTGAAGGACAACATCCCCAACGGCCGTGACATCGAATGGTTCAAGATGGGCGGCGGGCTGATCGGCAAGGGCCACCCTCGCGCTGGCCGTTTCAATGGCGGGCAAAAACTGGTCTTCTGGATCACTGTGCTGGGCGGGGCGATTGTCGCGGCTTCCGGCTATTTCCTGATCTTCCCCTTCTGGGGCGGTCTTGGCGTGGCCGACATGCAGCTGGCCCACATCATCCACTCGGTGCTCTCGGTGCTGATGATCGCGGCGATGATCGCGCATATCTACATCGGCTCGCTCGGCATGGAGGGCGCGTTTGACGCCATGGGCTCGGGCCAGGTTGATTTGAACTGGGCGAAGGAGCACCACTCGCTCTGGGTCGAGCAGGAAATGGCCAAGGCGCGAAAGGTGGTCACACCCAGTGGCGCCAAGGCCGCCGGCGATTGAGGCTGATCGGCCTCGCCGGATGGAGCGGGGCCGGCAAGACCACGCTGCTGACGCGGTTGATCCCCTGCCTCATCGGGCGGGGGTTTACCGTCTCCACCATCAAGCACGCGCATCACGGCTTTGACGTGGACCGCCCCGGCAAGGACAGCTACGAGCACCGCTCGGCCGGTGCCTCCCAGGTGCTGGTCAGCAGTGCGAAACGCTGGGCGCTGATGACCGAGCATCGCGATGCTCCGGAGCCAGGGCTGCGCGAATTGCTGGCGCATCTCACCCGCGTGGACCTCGTGATCATCGAGGGCTTCAAGCGCGACAACCACCCCAAGATCGAGGTGCATCGCGCGGCCAATGGCAAGCCCTGGCTGCATCCTGACGATCCGATGATCCGGGCCGTGGCATCAGACAGTACACCGCCCGAGGGTGCGCCGGGGAAGCTGGCGCTGGATGACATCGCGGGCATCGCCGATGCGGCGCTGCGCCTCGCGGTTTCCGACATATAATCGCCCCAGATGGCCCAGCTTTCCGATGACTGCTTCGCCTTTGGTGGACCGCTGCTTTCCGTCGAGGACGCGCAGGGGCTGGTCCTTGCCCGCGTGGCACCTCTCGGGGGTGAGGAGACGGTGCCGCTGCACGCCGCATTGCGCCGGGTGCTGGCGCGGCCCCTGGTGGCGCTCACGCCACTGCCCCCCTTCTTCAACTCTGCCGTGGATGGCTATGCTTTCCGCCATGCCGATCTGGCCGCGACGGGGCAAACCCGCCTGACCCTCGCCGGTCGCATTGCCGCAGGGCATTCAGGGAGCGAGGTGGCACCTGGCTCCGCCGCGCGGATATTCACCGGCGCGCCCATGCCTCAGGGCGCCGATACGGTGATGATGCAGGAGGATGCGCGCCTGGATGGCGATGCCCTGCTGTTGCCGCCCGGCCTGAAGCGCGGCGCCAATGCGCGCCCCGCTGGCGAGGACGTCCCGGAGGGTGGAGAGGCGCTGCAAGCCGGCCTCCGCCTGCGTGCGCCGGAAATCGGGTTGGCCGCCGCGCTGGGTTTTGCCACCCTGCCCGTCCGGCCACTGCTGAGGGTGGGCGTCTTTTCCACGGGTGATGAATTGGCCTCGCCCGGTGTGGTCCTTGGTGCAGCGCAGACCTATGACAGCAATCGCTTCACCCTGATGGCCATGCTGGCCGGCTTGCCGGTGGCCATCACGGACCTCGGCATCCTGCCTGATGACGCAGCCACCACCACCGCCGCGCTGCATGCGGCGAGTGCCACGCAGGATTTGCTGATCACCTCGGGCGGGGTTTCCACTGGCGAGGAGGATCATGTTCGCGCCGCCATCGAGGGCGCGGGCAAGCTGGTTTTCTGGCGGCTTGCGGTGAAGCCTGGGCGGCCGGCCGCCATGGGGGTGGTGAATGGCGTGCCCATGGTGGGGCTGCCCGGCAACCCCGTGGCGGCCGTGGTCACCTTCCTGCACCTGGTGCGCCCCCTGGTGCTGCGCCTCGCCGGTGCCGAACCGGAGGAGCTGTTGCGCATGAGCGCCACCGCCGGCTTCGCCTATCGCAAGAAATTGGGCCGACGCGAATATGTGCGCGTGACCCTTCGCGTCAGCGAGGCGGGCCTGGTTGCCGAGAAATTCCCGCGCGAGGGGGCCGGGCTGCTGACCTCCCTCACCCAGTCCCACGCCTTTGCCGAACTGGGCGAGGAGGTGACGGAGCTGGCGCCAGGAATGCCCATCCGCCTGCTGCCCTTCGCCGCGATTTTCTGATCAGCTGTCCCAAACGGGAGAAAACCATGTCCGAGCACGTGCTGATCGAGCGCGACGACGCGCTGCTGACCATCCGCCTGAACCGGCCGGAAAAGAAGAACGCGCTGACCCGCGCGATCTATCACGCCATGGCCGATGCGCTGCACGCCGCCGCCACCGATGAGGGTGTGCGCGTGGTCATCCTCGCCGGCGGCACCGATTTCACGGCGGGCAATGACATCACCGACTTCGCCACCGTGGGCGATCGCCCGGCCAGTGAGCCGGGTGCCGCCTTCACCTTCCTCGAAGCCATGGTGGCCTTCCCCAAGCCCGTGATCGCCGCCGTGCGCGGCTATGCGGTGGGCATCGGCACCACCTTGCTGCTGCATTGCGACGCCGTGGTGGCGAGCGAGACGGCGCGGCTGCAAATGCCCTTCACACGCCTGGCCCTGGTGCCCGAGGCCGGCTCCTCGCTGCTGCTGCCCGCTCGCGTGGGAGCAGCGAAGGCGAATTGGTGGCTGCTCTCCGGCTCGGCATTCAGCGGGGCGGAGGCCGCGCAGGCGGGCCTCGCCACTCGCGCGGTACCGGACAATGAGGTGGATCCGGTGGCAGTGGAGATGGCGCGCATCCTTGCCACGCTGCCGCCTGGCTCCGTTGCCGAGTCCAAGCGGTTGATCCGCGCGCCGCATGCCGCCGCCCTGAGGCAGGCCATGGACGCTGAGCGCTTGGCTTTCGGTGAAAGGCTGCGCACGGCGGAAGCGCAGGCGGCTTTTGCGGGGTTTCTGACGAAGAAGGCCTGAAGAATAGGTCAGGGCTCTGCCCTGAACCCGCTGGGGCCGGCGGCCCCAGACCCCTTGCGATTGTTTGGAACAGGCTTTCGGCTTATCGCCTAAGCCCTCCGTTGCACTCCAGGCCAAACATCATGACCGATCCCCTGCCCATCCGCCGCGCCTTGCTCTCCGTCTCCGACAAGACGGGCATCGTGGAATTCGCGCGCTTCCTGGCCTCACGCGGGGCTGAGATTCTCTCCACGGGCGGCACAGCCCAGGCCATTCGCGACGCCGGCATTCCGGTGAAGGATGTCAGCGAGCATACGGGCTTTCCGGAAATCCTGGATGGGCGGGTGAAGACGCTGGTGCCGCAAGTGCATGGTGGCATCCTCGGGCGGCGGGATGACGCGACGCATCTGGCCCAGATGGACGCGCACGCCATCGCGCCGATTGATCTGGTGGCGGTCAATCTCTATCCCTTCGAGGCGACGGTCGCCAAAGGTGCGGCCTTCGAGGATTGCATCGAGAATATTGATATCGGCGGCCCAGCGATGATCCGCAGCGCTGCCAAAAACCACGCCCATGTGGTGGTGGTGACCGAACCCGCGCATCTGGCCCGCGTGATGGCCGAGATCGAAGCCAGCGGCGGCACCTCCCACGCGCTACGCCGCGAGCTGGCGGCCGCCGCCTATGCCCGCACTGCGGCCTATGACGCCGCGATCTCCACTTGGTTCGCGGGACAGATCGGGCAAGAGTTCCCGCCGCGCATCGCCTTTGCCGGCACCCTGGCACAGACGCTGCGCTACGGGGAAAACCCGCACCAGAGGGCGGGCTTCTATCTGGATGGCAGCGCACGCGCCGGCATCGCCACCGCACGCCAGATCCAGGGCAAGGAACTCAGCTTCAACAATCTCAACGACACGGACGCGGCGTATGAATGCGTCGCCGAGTTCGAGCGGCCCTGCATCGTCATTGTCAAACACGCCAATCCATGCGGCGTGGCCGAAGCCGCAACCCTGGCTGACGCCTGGGATGCGGCGCTGCGCTGCGATCCCGTCTCGGCCTTTGGTGGGATCATCGCCGCCAATCGCAAGCTGGACGCGGCCTCGGCCGAGCAGATGACCTCGATCTTCTCCGAGGTTGTGATCGCGCCGGATGCGGATGAGGAGGCCCGCGCAATCTTCGCCCGCAAGAAGAATTTGCGCCTGCTGCTGACCGGCGGCCTGCCTGATCCGGCTGCCGCCGGCATGGTATTCCGCTCTGTCGCGGGCGGATTTCTCGCACAGTCGCGCGATGCGGGACGCATGATGGAAAGCGGGCTGCGCGTGGTGACGAAGCGCGCGCCGACATCGCAGGAAATGGCCGACCTGCTCTTTGCGTTCCGCGTCTGCAAGCACGTGAAGTCCAACGCGATTATCTACGCCCGCGGCGGTGCCACGGTGGGCATCGGCGCGGGGCAGATGAGCCGGGTGGATTCCGCGCGCATCGCAGCCTGGAAATCCAGCGAGGCGGCGAAGGCGGCCGGGGTTGAGACCTCGCTCGCGCTGGGTTCCGTGGTGGCCTCAGACGCCTTCTTCCCCTTCGCCGATGGCTTGCAGGCAGCGGCGGCAGCGGGGGCCACGGCAGTGATCCAACCAGGCGGCTCGATGCGCGACAATGAGGTGATCGCCGCCGCCGACGCGGCCGGCCTTGCCATGGTCTTCACCGGCATGCGCCACTTCCGCCACTGAACAAGGACACCCGCCGATGAGTCTCGAAGCGCTTTTGTTGGTCGGCGTGATCCTGCTGCTGCTTGTGGTGGTTCTCATGCTGCTCACCCGCCGACCAGCAAGTGATCCAACGCTGCCCTTGCTGCAAGCCGCGCAGGAACGCCAAGCGACGGCGTTGGCAACCGTGAAGGAGGCGCTGTCCGGCGATATCGCGCGCCAGAAGACCGAGCTCTCGCTCGAACTGTCCGGCTTCACCACGGAGCAGACGCGGGCGCTGAACGCCGCACTCCTGAAGCAGACCGAGTCGCTCGGGGCCATGGAAAAGGCCCTGCTGGAACGCCTCTCCAGCGGGGCGCAATCGGCGCAGGAGGCAACGGCGGGCCAGAATCAGGCCCTTGGTGCGGCGATGCTCAAGCAGACCGAAGCCCTGGCCGCCATGGAAAAGGCATTGCTGGAACGCCTCACCGCGGACGCGAAATCCACGCAGGAGGCGATGAGTGCGGAAACCGCGCGCTCACGCGAAGTGCTCGACAAGAAGCTCACCGAGATGCGCGAGAACAGCGAAAAGCGCCTCGCCGAGATTCAGAAGAGCGTGAACGAGCAACTCGCCGGCGCAGTCGAAAAGCAGATGAATGAGAGCTTTAACCGCGTGATTGACCAGTTCACCGCCGTGCAGAAGGCGATGGGGGATGTGCAGGCCGTCACGGCGCAGATCGGTGACATCAAGCGTCTGTTTGGCAATGTGAAGACTCGCGGCGGCTGGGGCGAAACGCAGGTGAAGGCCGTGCTCGATGATGTGCTGCCCGATGCCTATGAGGTGAATGTCCG
>JBBRVI010000058.1:0-15791 GCA_038247025.1 Acetobacterales bacterium | reverse complement strand
GAGAACAACCGTCCCGCCAGCGAGCTGGAGGTGCGGCACGTGGATCGCTGCCTCTCCTGCCTGTCCTGCATGACCACCTGCCCCTCGGGCGTGAACTACATGCACCTGGTGGACCATGCGCGCCGCCATATCGAAGAAACCTACACCCGCCCCTGGCCCGAGCGCGCGTTGCGTACCGTACTGGCATATGTGCTGCCGAGCCCTGGGCTGTTCCGCCTTTCGCTGCGTGCTGCGGCCCTGGCGCGGCCATTGGGCAGGCTCATCCCCGGCCAATCCATGACGGCGCAACGCCTGCGCGGGATGCTGGCGCTGGCGCCCGCGCAATTGCCGCCGCCGAGCCCTATGCAGGATGCGCAGGTGCATCGCGCCGAGGGCAAGCGCCGTGGCCGTGTGGGCCTGCTCACCGGCTGCGCGCAGAAGGTGCTGAACCCGACCATCAATGAAGCGACCATCCGCCTGCTGACCCGCATGGGGATCGAGGTGGTGATCACCCCCGGCCAGGGCTGTTGCGGCGCGCTGACGCATCACATGGGCCAGCACGACCCGGCGATGGCGGCCGCGCGTGCGAATATCAACGCCTGGGGCGCGGAAATCGGGGGCGAGGGGCTGGATGCCATCGTGGTGAATGCCTCAGGCTGCGGCACCACGCTCAAGGATTACGGCTTCATGTTCCGCGAGGAGCCTGACGCGGCGCAGGCCGCCCGAATCTCGGCCCTGGCCATGGACATCACCGAGGTTTTGGAGAAGTTCTCATATGCGCCGACGCGTAAGGCGCCAGGTGTGACGGTGGCTTATCACTCCGCCTGCTCGCTCCAGCATGGGCAAAAGATCACCGCACTTCCCAAGCAGCTTCTGAAGCGCGCGGGCTTCACCGTGAAGGAGCCGGCCGAATCGCACATTTGCTGCGGCAGTGCTGGCACCTACAACATTCTGCAACCCGAAATCGCGGGCCAGTTGCGTGCGCGCAAGCTGGAGAACATCAACCGCATCAAGCCCGATGTGATCGCGGCGGGGAATATCGGCTGCATGACGCAGCTCGCCGGCGATGTGATGCCCGTGGTGCATACGGTGGAGCTGCTGGACTGGATGGCGGGGGGGCCGAAACCCGCAGGGCTGCGCTGATGGTGAACCGCCGGACCTTCGTTGCAGCCCCCGCGCTGCCGGTGCCGCCGGCGGCCGCGCAGATTTCCCTGACCGTCCCAACCTCTCTGTCCTCGGTTTCCTGCCCGCTGGCTCGACGCGCGACGAGATTGCAGCTTGGCCGGGGGAGCCAGGATTCCCCTTGCACGGCCGCCCGCCACGCACGAACATCGCGCCATGCGTAGCCTCATCCTTGCCCTGCTGCTCCTTACCGCACCGCTTCAGGCGCAAACCCCCGCACCCGCGCCCGCACCCGCCGCGCGCGACCTTGATCGCGCCTTCGAGGCCCTGCGTGAGGCGCCCGACGAACGCGGCGGCCACATGGCCGAGATGGCCATCCGCCAGATCTGGGCGCGCCAGGTTAGCGCCGCAGTGGCGCTGCTCCTCAACCGTGGCATTCGCAACATGCGCGCCAACCAGCCCGGCGATGCGCTGGAGGATTTCGACGCCGCCATCACCCTCGCACCGTTGGCCGCCGATGCCTGGCACTGGCGTTCCCAGGCCAATGCCCTGGTGGGGGATCGCCTGGCCGCGGCCGGCGATCTGCGCGAATGCCTGCGGCTGGAGCCGCGCCATTTCGCCGCCCTGAACAGCCTTTCACGTTTGCAGCAGGAGGCGGGGGATCTGCGCGGCGCGCTGCGCAGCCACGAGACGGCGCTGGCCATCCACCCGCGGATGCCGGGCGGCAATGAGCGACTGCGCGAACTGACCCGGCAGGCCGAAGGCGAGGAGATGTGACCGCAACGCGCGGATGGCCCCGAAATCCGTGCCCCGCCATATGAGCGATATGCTCGACATCGCTTCTCACTCCCTCGACGAACGCCGCTGGCTGGCCCTGTTGGCCCGGGACGCCACGCCCCAGTGCGGCCCCTTCCTGTATGGTGTGACAACGCAGGGGATTTTCTGCCTTCCCGGCTGCCCCTCGCGCGCGCCACTGCGGCGCAACGCGGTGTTCTTTGCCGCCGTGCCCGAAGCCGAGGCGGCGGGCTTCCGCGCCTGCAAGCGCTGCGACCCGAAGGGAGAGCGCGCCGCCATCCACCGCAATGCCATCTCCGAGGCGGCTTTGTTGATCGAGGCAAGCGAAACCATCCCCAGCCTTGCCGCCCTGGCTGAGCGCGCAGGCTATGCCCGGCACCATTTCCTGCGCCTCTTCCGCGACGCGACCGGTGTCACGCCACGCTCCTATGCCGAGGGCGTGCGGGCGCGCCGGTTGCAGGCCGCGCTGAGCCAGGGGGCGCGCGTGGCCGATGCCGTGGCCGAGGCGGGCTACGGCAGCGAAAGCCGCGTCTATGAGAAACGCGGCGCCAGGCTCGGCATGACGCCAGGTGCCGCGCGGCGCGGTGCCCCGGGCGAGGTGATCGGCATCGCGCGCGCCGAAAGTGTGATGGGGCCGTTGCTGGTCGGCGCCACGGCGCAAGGCGTCTGCTTCATTGGGTTCGGCGAGGATATGCCAGCACTGGAAGGTGATCTGCGCCAGCGTTTCCCCAAGGCCGCGCTGTGCGAGGATGCCGCCCTGGCAGCGACCGTGGCCGAGGTCGCCGCCTTCCTTCGCGAGCCGAAAGCCGCCCTCAATCTTCCTCTCGATCTGCGCGGCACCGCGTTTCAACGCCGCGTGTGGGAGGCGCTGCAAACCATCCCCCTCGGCCAGACGCGCAGCTATGGGCAGCTTGCGGCTGAGATGGGCCAGCCAGCCGCGGTGCGCGCCGTGGCGCGGGCCTGCGCGCAGAACCCCGTCAGCCTCGCCGTTCCCTGCCACCGCGTCATCTCCGCGAGCGGGGACCTGACGGGCTATCGCTGGGGCGTGCCGAACAAGAAGCGCCTGCTGGAGGGCGAGCGGCGATGAAACAGGTCCTGGCCGTGCTGTTGCTGGTGACGGCCGGCGCGACCCCTGTCATCGCGGCGGACGAAACCGCGCGCGAGATTCCGATTGCCTCCCAGGCCATCACAGTGCCCGGCGCCGAGGGCACGCCGCTACGTGCGCTGCTGTTCTTGCCGGAGCGTGTGATGCGCGCACCAGTCATTGCGCTCCACTCCTGCACAGGAATTGGCCCCGCCGAGCGGCCCATCCGCCTGTCGCCCCATCAGCGCGACTGGGCCGTCCGGCTGCTGGAAGCGGGCCACCCGGTCCTTTTTCCCGACAGCTTCGGCAGCCGTGGGCTGGGCGAGGCCTGTGGCGTGCGCGGCTTCCCCGCTGGCCCGCTCGGCCTGCGGCGCCTGGATGTGCTGGCGGCGGCGGAATGGGCGCGGGCGCAGCCCTGGTCCGGTGGGCGTGCGCCCGTGCTGATGGGGTGGTCGCACGGCGGCTCGACCACGCTCGCCGCCTGGGCCACAGCTGCGCCAGGGGCAATCAGCGCGGCCATCGCCCTTTATCCCGGCTGCGGCAATGGCGAGGCGCGGCCCCTGGGCAGCGCACCCTTGCTCATCTTGCTGGGGGCGGAGGACAACTGGACACCGCCGCACCCCTGCCAGCAGATCGCCGCGCGCGCGCCGGAGGTCATCAGCGTGGAGACCTACGCCGGCGCGCATCACGGCTTTGATGGGCTGAGCGGCGGCCTGCGCACGCGCAACCTGCCCAATGGGCGCAGCGTCTCCCTCGGGCCGAACCCGCAGGCGCGGGGCGCGGCGCGGGTTCGGGTGGCGGCTTTCCTGACCGCGCGGGCTTTACCGTGAGTGCCTCGCTCAGTGCATCGGATGCAGGAAGGGCGTACCAGGATCGGCCACGAAGAAGATGACCACGCGGGTAGCTTCGGTCGCGCTGCGGTTATGGCCAGTCATTGGCACATTCGGCGGTTCGACCATGGACTGCCCGGCCCGAACCACCACCGTCTCGCGCCCTTGGAGGTCGAGCGTGAAGGTGCCTTCCAGAACATAGACCGTCACGGGAAAGGCGTGGGTGTGAAAGACGGTGCTTTGCCCCGGTGCGATGGTCGCGGTCAGCACCTGAATCTCCTGTGTGGCGCCGCGCGGCATTCCGCTGACGGTTTCCCGAAGCAGAAGGTCGGGGCGGGCAGGTTGGGCCGCAGCGGGCAGGATGCTGCCTGTGGCAGCCAGCAGGATGGGCAAGAACGCCAGGTTGACACGCATGAGCATCTCCTCTCTACGCCGGCGGGCCGGGCACGCGGGCAGAGAAAGCCTACAGGATCGCGCGGCCGCGCATGCGGGAAATCGCTGGTCCGCCATGAGTAGAGCGCAGTTTCGCCGCGCTTGCGGGCCGTGGTAACGGTCCCGCATGATCATTGCCCTGGGTTCCGACCATGCCGGCCTGCCGCTGAAGCGGGCCATCCTCGTCGCTCTGGAAGCGGGCGGTCATGTCGTGCTGGATGCTGGCGCGTATGACGAAACGAGCGTGGACTACCCGGATTTCGCCCATGCTGTCGCGGCCAAGGTCGCGGCGGATGAGGCGGAGTTCGGCGTCCTGGTCTGCGGGTCTGGCATCGGCATGGCCATTGCAGCCAACCGCCATTCTGCCATCCGCGCCGTGGTCCTGCACAACACGACTGAAGCCCGGCTGACCCGCGCCCACAACAACGCCAATATTGCCTGCTTCGGAGCCCGCCTCACGGGCGTGGAAGTGGCCTTGGACGCGCTCGGCGCCTTCCTGTCCACGCCTTATGAGGGCGGGCGGCATGAGCGGCGGGTGCAAAAGATCGAGCCAGGCTTGGCCTGACAGCGCTTTCAGCCGCGCCACGCCGCGGGAACATGCTCAAATTCAAGCCCTGCCAGGTCCAGTGCTGCGGGGCCAGGCGCATCGCATTCCACAATGGCGGAGCAGCGCTCGGCAAAGGCCGCCCGGAAGTGGTTCTTCGCCTTGTTGGCCAGCAGCCGCACCTGGCCCAGGTCAATCCGGTGCAAGTCGAAAAAGGCCGGATCCACCGCGGCTTCCTTGCGGCTGGTGATGATGATGCGCAGCCGGCCCGCGCGCAGAACAGCGGTGGGGCCGAGATCCACCGGGGCGCCATGCTCCATCGGCCCCGTGTTGAGGAAGCGGCCATGGGTGAGCGTCTCCACTTGGCCCGAGAAGGCCACCGGCGCGCCGAATTGCGCCGTGCTGCGCGCGCCGAGCGGGCGGGTCAGCGTTCCGCCCACGCCGGATTTCTGCGCGGCCGTCACCGTCTCGGGATCGTGCAGGAAGCAGAAGAGGGTCTCGACCTCCAGCTCGGCTGCCATCAACACCCTCAACAGGCCAGGCGTATCCGCGACGCCTCCTGAAAGCGGGTTGTCGGCAGGGTCCAGCAGCGCGACCAGGCCGGGGGGCGCGGCGAGTGCCTGGCGCAACCCTTCCTCCGGCGAGGGCAGCGTGACGGCGAAGCGCTCGCGCCGCGACGCGATGGAGGCCGCCAATTCGCGGGCCAGCGCGCGGGCCGAGCCGTGATCCTTCGCCCAGACCATCACCGAGGGGCCGGCATGTGGGCTATCACCCCAGGCGAAGCCGCCGAACAGCGAGGCATCCAGGATGGCGGCCTGCTCGGCAATGCGCGCCTCGGCCCAGACCTCGGCCATGGGGCCTTCGGTGTCGCGCATGTGAAAACTGTGCAGCACCATGGGCAGCTTGGCGATGGAGCCGTGATTTGCCTCGCCTGACAGGGTGCGCTCCAACAGGCGCAACGCGCGCATCGCCGTCTCGTGCATATCCACATGCGGATAGGTGCGGTAGGCCGAGGCACCATCCAGCAGGGAGGCGATCTGCGGCGACATGTTGCCATGGAAATCGAAGCTGGCGACGAGCTTCACCCTTGGGCCGATCAGCGCGCGGATGCGGCGGATGATGGTGAGGTCCGCCTCGGGGTCGCTTTCGGTGATGCAGGCGCCATGCAGTGAGAGATAGACGGCATCGAAGCCGCCCCGCGTGAGCCCGGCCTCCACCTCGCTGATCCAGGCATCAAAGGCGGCGTCCGTCATGGGCCCGCCGGGCTGGGCGGCGGCGCAGCGCAGCACCGTCACGTTCCAATGCGGGCGCGCGGCCAGGAAATCGGCGACGGCGCCGAGTTCCGTGGCGGTGCGGGCGTAGCGCGCCAGGGCCTCCGGCCCGGCCACCCATTCGCGGCCCTGGAAGGCCGAAAGCGGCGTGGGAGCCGGGGAAAAGCTGTTCCCCTCGAACCAGAGGCGGGCGACGGCGAGATGGGGCATGGTTTCCAGGCTCGGTTTGGTGTCATTTAATCGGCCGGAACAATGTAAGGATCAATGATCATGATGCGCCGAACCCTGCTGGCCTCCCCTGCCGTCCTTGCCATGGCGGGGGTTGCGGAAGCACAAACCCCGCTCTCGATCCATACCGCCGGCCAGGGCAGTCCCTTCGTCACCTACGGCCAGGGCATCGCCGCGCTGCTGGGGCGCAACGGCGTCCAGGCGCAGGTGCTTGCCAGCACGGGCTCACTGCAGAACCTGACGGCGGTCGAGGATGACCCCAATGCGCTGGGCACTGCTTTTCTCGGCTCGGTCTGGGATGCGTTGCAAGGCACGGCGGCGGCAGGCGGGCGGCGGCATGTGAACATCCGCGCGCTGTGGCCGATGTATGAGACGAGCTTCCAGATTGCCGCGCTGACTTCGAGTGGCCTCACGCAATTCGCGCAGCTCGATGGCAAGCGGGTGGGTGCCGGCCCCGCGCGCGGCCCTGCCGAGACCTTCCTGCTGGCCGCGGCCGAGGCGGCGGGCATTCGTGTCGAAGTGGTCAGCGGCAGCCCCGCCGAGATGAGCGAAGGCCTGGCCGGGGGCCGGATGGATGCACTCTGGCAGGGGGCAATCGTGCCCATCCCCTCCATCCTTGCCGCTTTGGCACGCGCGCCAGGCGTGGTGTTTGGCCCGGGGCCGGAGGCGGTGGCGCGCGTCACCCAGCGCCTGCCCATGCTGGCGCCAACCACCCTGCCGCCGGGGACTTATCCGGGCCAGACGGCGCCCATCATCAGCTTTGCCGCCTGGAACTTCATCGTGGCGAACCGCGCACTGAGCGAAGAGACAGCCTATGCGATGACGCGGGCCGTGCTCTCAGTGGCGAACCCGGCCGCCGATATCACACCGGTTGCGGCCGCCACGCGCGCGGCGAATGCGGTCAACAACCGCATCCTGCCCTTCCACCCCGGCGCGCTGCGCTACTACCGCGAGGCCGGCGTGACGCTGGCGGCCCCGATGGGCTGACCGACGGACTGACCGGCGGCCGCAAGCGGGGGAATAGCCCCGCTCAGACGCTTTGCAGCAGGCCCGCGAACAGCTTCGCCCGCGGCGCCATGCTGCTGACCTGCACATGCTCCTCCAGCGTATGGGCCAGCGCGCCCTGGATGCCGAGGCCGTCCAGCGTGGGAATGCCCATCGCGCCGGTGAAATTGCCATCCGAACCACCGCCCGAGGATTGGTGCGGCAGCGCGAAGCCCAGGCGCTTGGCGAGGGCTTCCGCCGTGGCGTGGAGTGCCAGAACCTTGCCATCCGCTTCCCACACCGGCCGCGTCACGCCGCGCTTCACCTCCAGCTGGACATCATTGCCGGTGGCCTTGCGCCCCAGCATCCTTTCCACCGCCGCGTCCAAATCCTCCTGGCGCTTGGCCATGGAAAGTGCCTCGGCATCGCAATGCGTCGCCACGCAATTCACCCATTGTCCGCCATGGATGACGCCGACCGAGAAGGTGCAGGCCTCGGTGGTCATTTCCTCGATGGCGATAATCTGCTTGCACATCTCGCGAATGGCGCTACGGCCCTCGCCCAGCCGCGCCCCGGCATGGCTGGGGCGGCCGGTGGTGCGCAGGTTGAAGCGCGCGATGGCATAGCGCCCGGTGACCACACCACCATCGGGCCGCGCCGGTTCGGGCACCAGCACCACGGCGTGGCGCGCGGCCTCCGCCTCGATCAGGTCGCGCGTGGAGGGGCTGCCCACTTCCTCATCGCTGGTGAGCAGCACGGTCACGGGCCTGGAGGTGGCGATGCCAGCGATGGCAAGCTGGCGGATCGCCTCGATGGCCAGATAGGTGCCGCCCTTCATGTCCTGGATGCCAGGGCCAAAGGCGCGGTCGCCATCGCGGCCGAAGGGCAGGCCGTTTGCCAGCGTGCCGACCGGGTGCACCGTATCGAGATGCGCCAGCACGAGGATGCCCTTCTCGCTGCTCGCATGCGGGAAGCGGGCGCGGACGCAATCGCCAAAGCCCATGCGGCCGGGGATGGTCTCGACCGTGGCCCCCATCAAAGCGAGATGGCGGCCGGCCAGCGCCATCATGCGGTTCACGGCCGCGGCATCATGCGTCGGGCTTTCACATTCCACCCAGGTGCGCAGGCCTTTCAGCATTTCCTCACTGTCGAATGGCAGGTCGAGCTTGGCTTGCATGAATCATTCCTTCCGGGTTGGTCGGGCATGATTACAGGCTTTCCAGGCCGCGCGAAGTTGGTCATTCTCGCCACACCACAACCGCAGGTGCTCAAATGCGTCGTGAATCGGCCTTCGCCGGTCTTGGCCTGGGGCTGCTCGCCGGGGCACTCGTTGGTCTCTCGACAGCGCCGCTCGTTGTCAGCGTCGTCTCTGCCATCATGGCACTGCTCGCGGGGTTCTTCGCTTTCGGGCAGAAGCTGGAAGGCCCTGCACTCTGGCGGGTGGCGGGTTTCGGCTTTGGCGGGGTGGTGGGGCTGGCGCTTGGCCTCGTCGTACGCGTGCAGGATCTGGCGAACGCCTCGCCAGCGCGGGAAGTGGGCCGTCTCACCGCGGCGGGTTTCACGCCCGACCGCGCGCGCGAGATTTTCCAACTGAGTCGCTATGGCCAGACGCCTGCCCCGCAAGCCGCGCGTGCCAGCGGCCTGTTTGCCGGTGAGGCCGATCTCTGCGGCCGAATCCAGCTGCTGCCGCCGGCCGAGGTCGCCATCGCCTTGGGCCGGACCGAAGCGCCTGGGCCGCGGTTTCGCGTCGCCGCCCGGCTGCTGGCGGAGGGCCGGATCTCGGGCGACGAGGCGCGGAGCCTGCTATGCGAAAATTGAGTCTCTGGCCGGGCCTGCTTTTGGCGGCCTGGGCATTTGAGGTGGCCGCGCAAGATGTCCCCGGCATGCTGCAACGTGCCGCGCCGGCCGTGGTCCAGGTGTTGGGCCGCGCCTGTTCGGGGGACGCTGCCGCGCGCGGCGGCTCGGGCTTCGTCTGGGAAACAGCCGACCGCGTGGTGACGGCGCTGCATGTCGTGGGCGGCTGCCGCGATATCGTGGTCAACTTCCAGGGGCTGGGCGAGCGTTCGGCTGTCCTGGAACGCTCCCTCGTCGCGCGGGACCTCGCTCTGCTGCGCGTGACCCAGCCCCCTTCGGTGCCGCCGCTGACCATCGCTTCCGCGCCGCCGCCAGTGAATGAGACTGTATGGGTCTATGGCTATGGCGGCGGCCGCTCCACCCGGGAGGACCGCCAGCTCAGGGTGACCGACGCCAATCGCGAGACGCCGTTGCTGACCCATGCAGTGGATGCGTCGGTGCGCGGCGAGTTGCAGCGGCTGGGTTCTCCCCGGCTGGACACCGAGGTGCTTCGCGTCGAGGGGTTTCTCGTTCCGGGGGATTCCGGCGCGCCCGTGCTGGACCGGTTTGGACGCGTCGTCGCCGTCGGCTCGGGCGGATTGCAGCGCGGGACGATCGGCGCTGGCTGGGCGGTGCGGGTCCGCTATCTGGCTGAGCTCACTGCCAGCGCCGAGCGCGCTTCGGGCCCCGGCGCTGCGGCAGGCGGGCCGCTCTTCGCCCTGGTTGATCCCAATATCGCGGCAGAGCGGCGCTGTGGCAACGCCACCTTCCGCCGCACCCGAAATCTGTCGCTGGGCGAATTGGTCCAGAGCTCGGACGATCAGATCGGCTTCGTGCAGATCGCCAACACGACCGGGCGCCCGCTGACGAGCTTCGCACCCCTGCGCTTCGACATCTGGACCGAGGCGCAGAGCGGCATTGCCGTGGCGCTACCAGCCGGGCGTCCGTTGCAGCCCACGGCCAATGATTGCCGGATGGTGCTCGGGCCGCGACGCGAGATCGAATTGCGGGTGACGGGCGCACCGCTGAAGATGAAGCGCCAGCCGCAACCGGCCTTGGTGGCGATCGAGCGACATTCGCAAGGCTTCTTTAGGGGATGGGCCGCAGAACTCGCGCAACCCACCCAGCAGGACCCTTCCTTTACCTATCTGACGCCGCGGCTGGGGACGGTTGGCCTGCTGCGCCGCGCCGGGTTTTTCGGTCCAGGGTCCCCGGGTCAGGTCTCGTATTATGCGTACCAGTCGCATCTCGCGACCCTCGACTCCTATGTAGGTGTTGTCGCGATCAATCGCGCGTATCTGCTGGGCGTGGCGAATCCGCCTGCCCTGATCGAGGCCTTCTCCGAGGCCGTCTTTGCCACGCATTTGTCGTTGCTGCCGCGCTGAAGCATCATCCTATCCCGACCGGCTCCCATCCCGCCGGCCGCGGGGAATTTCCATGCGTCTGTTGATCGCCAATGCCAACACCACCGAAGCCATCACGCAGCTTTGCGCCGACGCCGCGCGCGCCGCCGCTGCGCCAGGGACGCAGATCATCCCCGCAACGCCGCGCTTCGGGCCGGAGGTGATCTCGACGCGCGCCGAAAACATCATCGCTGGGCACGCTCTGCTGGCCCTCCTGGCCGAGCACGCAGGCGCGGTGGATGCCGTGGTGCTGGCGGTGAGCCATGACACGGCACTGGAGGCGGCGCGGCAGCTCATGCCCTGCCCGGTGGTGGGCATGACCGAGGCCGCCTGCTTCGCCGCCTGCCTGGTGGGCGGGCGCTTCGGACTGGTCACCTTTGGCGGCGTGGAGACCTATCGCGAGCGCATCACGCAACATGGGCTCGCTTCGCGCCTGGCCTCGCTGGTGGGGGTGGATGCCACACCGCAGGAAAGCCTGCGCGACCCCGAGGGCGTGGCGCGCAAGGTGATGGCAGGAATCGAGCGTGCGGCGGCTGAGGGCGCGGATGCGGTGGTGCTGGGGGGCGCGGCATTGGCCGGTTATGCGGCGCGGATGCAGGCGGATGCGCCGGTGCCGCTGCTGGATGGAATCGCCTGCGCGGTGAAGTTCGCGGAGATGCTGGTGGGCTTGGGCGTGCCCAAGCCGAAGATGGGAAGCTTTGCTGCGCTGCGTGGGCGGAACTCAGTGGGGCTTTCGGGGGCGCTTACCGCTATGCTCAAGGGGTGAGATGCGGGGCGCTGCCCTGCACCCGCTGGGGCCGGAAGGCCCCAGACCCCTTCAGTCAATCTTGCGCTGCTCAGCCTCGATCACGCGCTCCAGCGTTGCCAGCAACTCGTCGCGCGGCACAGCCAGCGCGGGCAGGATGCGGATTTCCAGCACGCCAGGCCGCTTGATGAAATGATGCCGCGCCCAGAACTTTCCGGAATTCGTCGCCACGGGAATAACCGGCAACTTCACCGCCGAAGCCAGCGCCACAATGCCGGGATGCCAGGCGTTGAGTTCACCGAAAGTGGTGCGCGTGCCCTCAGGAAAGATCACGATCTGCCGGCCTTCGCGTGCGGAAACCTGCGCCTCGCGCATCATCTGGCGCATGGCCTTTGCCCCACCTTCGCGGTCCACGCCGATCATCCCTGCGCGCCGCGCAAAGGCGCCATAGATCGGAATGCGGAACAGCTCCTGCTTCATCACATAGGCGACGTCCGGCACCAGGGCGAACCAAACCAGCGTATCGAAGGCCGATTGGTGCTTGCCCGCTATCAACGCAGCACCTTCGGTGGGGAGGTGTTCGCGCCCACTCACCCGCACCTCGATCCCGCAGGTCTTCTCCATGATCCAGACCAGCAGCCGCGCGAGTTGACGCATGCCCTGCCGTTGCAGACGTTTGGGGCCGAGCAGCAACGGCGAGCCGAGAACCGCGATCGTTCCGGCTACGCCAAAGAACAGGATATTGAACACCAAGGAACGCAGAATGAGGAGCATCAGATGGCGACGCGCACGCCCAGCTCGACCACACGATCGGAGGGGATCTTGAAGAACTCCGTGGCGGGCACCGAATTGCGGCTGAGCAGCGTGAACAGCCATTGCTCCCAGCGCGCCATCTTGGGCACAGCCGCCGCGACAATCGTCTCACGTCCCAGGAAGTAGCTGGTCTGCATGGGATCGAAGCTGATCAGGCCGGCTGCGGCCAGCCGCTCCAGCTCGCGCGGGATGTTCGGGCTTTCCTGGAAGCCGTAGCACAGGATGACGCGGTGGATGTTGCCGCCGCCCAGATCCGTCACCTCTGCCCGGCGATCCGGGCCGACGGTGGGGATATCCTCGTTCAGTACGGTCACAAACAGCACGCGTTCATGCAGCACCTTGTTGTGCTTGAGGTTATGCAGCAGGGCGCCGGGCAGGTAGTCGGCCTGGCCGGTCATGAAGACGGCGATGCCGGGCACGCGCGTGGTGCGCGATTGCGGCAGGCGCGCGAGGAAGGATTTCAGTGGCAGGCTGTCCTGCCTGAACCGGGCAAAAAGCAATTGCCGGCCGCGATACCACGTGAACATGAGCATGAACGCCACGATGCCGATCAGCACCGGCACATACCCGCCCTCTGGAATTTTCAGCGCGCTGGCGATGAAATACGAGAGGTCAAGCAGCAACAGCGGCCCGAAGATCAGCCCGACCAGCAACGGGCTCCAGCCGAATTGCCGGCGGAAGACCAGCAGCGCGAGGCAGGTCGTGCACAGGAAAGTGCCCGTCACCGCCAGCCCATAGGCGGCTGCCAGGCTGTCGCTGGTCTTGAATTCCAGCACAAGGATCAACACGCCGGCGAGCAGGATGAAATTCACCTGCGGCATATAGATCTGCCCTTCCTCCGTGGTGCTCGTGTGCTGCACGTCCAGGCGCGGTGCGAAGCCCAGCTGCACGGATTGCCGCGCGATGGAGAAGGCGCCCGATATCATCGCTTGGCTGGCAATGATCGTGGCCGCGGTGGCGAGGATCACCAGGAAGGGGCGGAACCACTCAGGCGCGAGGAGGAAGAAGGGATTTGCAATCGCGGTAGGGTCGCGCAGGAGCAGCGCCCCTTGGCCCATGTAGTTGAGGGCAAGGGCTGGCAGCACGAAAGCGATCCAGGCGACCTGGATGGGCCGGCGGCCGAAATGCCCCATATCGGCGTAAAGCGCCTCGGCCCCCGTCACCGCCAGCACCACGGCTCCCATCGCGATGAACGCGGCCAGGTGGTAATGAGCGGCGAATTGCACGGCGTAATACGGCGAGATGGCGGCGAAGACGGCCGGGGTGTGAAGCGCCTCGATCAGGCCCAGTACGGCCAGCACGCCGAACCACACCGCACAGACCGGGCCGAAAAACGCGCCAATGCTGCCGGTGCCCCGATGTTGGACCAGGAACAGCGCCAGCAGCACGCCCAGTGTGATGGGCAGCACCAGATCCTCAAAGACCGGGTTGATGACCTTGAGCCCCTCCACCGCGGAAAGGACGGAGATGGCCGGCGTGATCATTCCATCGCCAAAGAACAGCGCGGCCCCCGTGATGCCTATCATGGCGATGATCAGCCGCCCGCGCTGGGTGACGGCCGAGCGCTGCGCCAGTGCCATCAGCGCCATGATGCCGCCCTCACCCCGGTTATCGGCCCGCAGGACGATCACAATGTATTTGAGCGTGACCGTCAGCATCAGCGCCCAGAAGATGAGCGAGAGAATCCCGAGGATTTCCCATTCCTCGATGCCGCCCTCGTCAAAGTACAGCAACGCTGCCCGCAGCGCGTAGAGCGGCGAGGTTCCGATATCGCCATAGACGATGCCCAGCACCCCCAAAAGGGAGGCGCCAGTCAACTTGTTGGAAGTGCTACCGGAGGAGGTCACGACGGAGCCTTGCGATATAAGCGCGCGGAGGGGTAGCTCCGCGCCCTTCCCATATCAAATGGGGCGAAAGCATGGCAGCCCAGCGCCGCTGGTGTCCCAGAGCAGATCGCGTTCGCAGGGCTCACTCCAATTGCTCCAGCTCATGGTCTTGCGAGCATCCGCCCAAAGGATTCCATTCATTTGAGCGGATGATGCTCTAGTGACCTCTCAGGATCTGGCTCAGAAAGAGTTGCAGCCGTTCCGTCTTCGGATTGGTGAACAGCGATTCCGGCTCACCCGATTCCACGATCTCGCCGCGGTCCATGAAGATCACGCGGTCGGCCACGGTGCGGGCGAAGCCCATCTCGTGTGTCACGCAGATCATCGTCATGCCCGTCTCGGCCAGCATGACCATGGTGTCGAGCACCTCCTTGATCATCTCGGGGTCGAGCGCCGAGGTGGGTTCGTCGAACAGCATGATCTTGGGCTGCATGCACAATGCACGCGCGATGGCCACGCGCTGCTGCTGCCCGCCCGAGAGCTGGCCGGGATATTTGCCGGCCTGCTCGGGGATGCGCACCCGAGTCAGGTACTCCATGGCCAGTTCCTCGGCCTCGCGCTTGGGCATCTTGCGGACCCAGATCGGCGCAAGGGTGCAGTTCTCCAGGATGGTGAGGTGGGGGAACAGGTTGAAGCTCTGGAACACCATGCCGACTTCGCGGCGGATGGCGTCCAGGCTGCGCAGATCGTCGGAAAGCTCGATCCCGTCCACGACGATCTGGCCTTCCTGGTGCTCCTCCAGACGGTTGATGCACCGGATCAGGGTGGATTTGCCCGAACCCGAGGGGCCACAGACCACCACGCGCTCACCCAGCGCCACGTCCAGGTTGATATCGCGCAGCACATGCAGCGCGCCGAACCATTTGTTCACGGCCTTGAGCGAGATGGCCGCCGGCGCATCGGTGCGGACGGAGGAGGCGAGGGTTTCAGCAGCCGACATTGTTGTGAAGTCTCCCGGCAGGGGATGGAGGGACCGTGGTCATGGCGTCACTTGGTATTTGCCGGTCTTGTTGCCGGTTCAAAATGAAACCTATCATCTTCTTCGGTCCTTGTTCAGTTCGGCTTCAAGCCCCGCGCTGTATTTGGACATGGCAAAGCAGAAGATGAAGTAGATAAGCCCAAGCGTGATGTAAACCTCCACGCCGAAGCCCTGCCAGGCGGGTTCGATGATCGCGGTCTTGCCGGCCGTCAGCAGGTCGAAAATGCCGATGATCAGCACCAGCGAGGTGTCCTTGAAAAAGCCGATGAAGGTGTTCACCAAGGGCGGGATCACCAGACGCAGCGCCTGGGGCAGGATGATGAAGCCGGTCTTCTTCCAGTAGCTCAACCCCAGCGCTTCCGCCGCCTCGTATTGGCCCTTGGGGAGGGCCTGGAGCCCGGCGCGCACCACCTCGGCCAGATAGGCGCCGGCAAAGAGGATGATGGCCACCTGCGCGCGCAGCAGCTTGTCTATGTTCATCCCCTCGGGGAGGAACAGCGGGAACATCACACTGGCCATGAACAGCAGTGAAATCAGCGGCACGCCGCGGATCAGCTCGACATATAGGACGCAGAGGACCTTGATCGCCGGCAGTTGCGAACGCCGGCCGAGTGCAACCAGGATGGCGACGGGAAACGCGAAGGCCAGCCCGAAGGTGGCGAGGATCAGCGTGATGGGCAGCCCACCCCAGCGGTCCTGCGGCACATGGGTCATGCCCAGAACGCCGCCCCACATGAGCACGCCAATCATGGTCAGCACCGCCGCCCAGATCAGCGTCAGCTCCCAACGCCAGAAGCGGCGCATGGCGGAGACAATGTAGAGGCCGATGAAGAGACCGCAGACCAGAAGCGGGCGCCAATGCT